>JANMRE010000256.1:0-3600 GCA_031370885.1 Gemmatimonadaceae bacterium | reverse complement strand
AATATCCAGGGTCCGATGGCCGGATTCTATCGTCGACAAGCCACCGGCAGCGGTCGATTCTTCACGCGTGCCGAGATCGAACGGCGTGCGCCATACAATCTGACCGATCTCTTGCGCGGCATTCCCGGTGTGCGAATCAATTCGCGCCTGCAATCCAACACCGTGCGCATTCGCGGCAGTCGGTGCAATCCGTTGGTCTGGCTCGATGGTCAGGGGCTGTTCGCCACTGACATCGATCTCGACGCACTTGATCCAATGTCGTTTGACGGCATCGAGGTGTATAGCACGGCCAGTGTTCCTGTTGAGTTTCAGGGCAATCAGCGTGCAAGCAGCTCCTGCGGCACCATCCTGCTCTGGACGCGCCAAGGGGAGGCACGGAAGGCCAGCGCGCCCAAACGCAAAAACGGCGAACCTTCACCGGCGGCAAAGATTGCCATGTTGCTGGACGAGCTACGAGTGTTCACGGCGGCTGACGTTGATACGGTCGCACGCATCGACTCGCAAGTCGTCGTTCGTCCGGAGTATCCCGATTCGCTGTACGATTCGCAAACGCCGGGTCGCCTGCTGGCCGAGTTTATTGTCGGCACCGACGGCATGGTGTTCATCGAGTCGTACAGCGCGGTCACCACCACGCATCGCGATCTTGTTGAGCCGGTGCGGCGCGCCTTGCTCACCCAGCACTTCGTGCCCGCCGTAAAGAAGGGGAGGGCGGTGCAGCAGGTGATGCAACTGCCGTTCAGTTTCGTGCCCGATTCAACAATGCGGCGACGGAAGCAGAACCCCCCGGCGCCCCGCTGACGAACCAGCGATTGGGGCGTGTCACTCCAGTCCGAACAACCGCACGATCGCCTGGCGTCCCCGACGCGTTTTCGCATCGTACCAGAATTCAACGCGCGTGATGGTCCGGTCTTTGCCATCAAGATCGATGGCCCGCGATTCTCCGCCCGCCGGGATGGTGTTGCGGAGTTCGATTTCTTGCTTGCCACCATTGGCATAGTGCACCACCACCTTGTGGAAGTCCACCGCCGCGCGCTGCACCGAGAGCTTGATGCGCTTGTAGTCGCCGCGCGCAACCGCCACCGCAATCACATCGTGATCGGCCCGATCGGTGACGGTCCGTGTGCCAAGCAAAACCCAGAAATCCCGACGAGCCTGAATACAGACGTCTTACCGCAGAGGACGCAGGGTACGTAGGGGGGGGTCGCGTCGCGGTTATGGCGGAGCACCGCGCGGACACACGATACGTTTGATGAGGTCTCACTCCTATCCGTCCTCTGCGCCCTCCGCGTACCTGCGGTAAATAGTTTGCAATGAACAGCCCAAAGGGCCGCTCGGGAACCTCAGCAGGTTGCCTTTCTTCACGCCCAAAAGAGAATGAACCGCGAAGTGCGCCAAGGATTGGCATGAATCAACTTTGCGAACTTTGCGAACTTCGCGGTTCAATTGTCTTGGGGAAGCGGAGTTGGGATCCACTGCCTTTGATGCACGCGTCTTACCCACACGATTCCACGAAGAGCCGAAAGAATAAACCCGGATTCAGGGGCAGCGTCAGGGGTCGCGTCCACGGCGACCGGACCAGCGCGGGTGCGCGCGTACATTGCTTGATATTTGAAGCAATTGCCCATAGCATAGAGCTTTCACCTCGGGAGAGCCTCGCGTGAATGTGCTGGTCGTTGGTGGTGGTCCGGGCGGACTCTACGCCGCGCTGCTTCTGAAGCGGCGCGACCCGCGCGCCGTGGTGACGGTGCTGGAGCGGAATCGACCCAATGACACGTTCGGATGGGGTGTCGTGCTCTCCGACCAAACCGTCAGCAACCTGCGCGCCGCCGACCCCGACAGCGCGTCGACCATCGCCAACACCCTGCACCATTGGGACGATATCGAAATCCATTTCGCCGCGCGCGCCATTCGCTCTGGTGGTCACGGCTTCAGTGGCATTGGACGCAAAGCCCTGTTGGCCATTCTGCAGCAGCGCTGTCGCGATGTGGGCGTTCGCCTGCTGTTCGAACGCGAAACGTTGGCCGAGACAATCGATGTCACCGTCGCCGCCGAGCAGGCCGATCTGGTGATCGTTGCCGACGGCCTCAACAGCCGCCTTCGCGAGCGATTCGCGAGCAGCTATCGCCCCGATATCGACCTGCGCCGCTGTCGGTATGTCTGGCTGGGCACCCCGCGTCGCTTCGATGCCTTCACCTTCGCCTTCGCGGAAACACCGTTCGGCTGGTTTCAGGCGCACGCGTATCAGTTTGACGGCGACACCAGCACGTTCATCGTGGAAACGCCGTACGACGTGTGGGAGCGCGCCGGTATTGCAGAAATGTCCGACGGTGAGTCACGCGCGTTCTGCGAAACGTTGTTCGCCGATCTGCTAAACGGCGCTCCGCTCTGGAGTAACGCAGCGCATCTGCGTGGTTCGGCGCAATGGATTCGATTCCCGCGCGTCACCTGTGCCGAATGGGTGCATTGGCTGGACAGCAACGGTCGGCAGGTGCCGCTCGTGTTGCTCGGCGATGCGGCCCATACGGCACACTTCTCGATTGGCTCGGGCAGCAAACTCGCGCTCGAAGACGCCATCGCGCTCGACTTGCAGATCGCCGCACACCCTGACAACCTGAGCGCCGCCCTCGTGCGCTATCAGGCTGAACGTTTTGTGGAGGTGCTCAGACTGCAGAATGCGGCCCGCAACTCCACAGAATGGTTTGAGCATGTGAATCGCTATGCGCGATTGGCGCCGGAGCAATTCGCGTATTCCCTGCTCACGCGCTCACAACGCATTTCACACGAAAACCTGCGTGTCCGCGACCCAGATTACGTGGCGGCGTTTGAACGTTGGTTCGCACAGCAATCGGGTGTTGTGGTGCCGCCGGAGTCCACGGCACCGCCGGCCATCTTCACACCCTTTACCGTCCGAGGCGTCACGCTGCCCAATCGCATTGTCGTGTCATCCATGGCGCAGTACTCGGCGTTGGCCGATGGCTCGCCCACGGATTGGCACTTCGTGCACCTGGGTGCGCGGGCGGCTGGCGGCGCCGGACTGGTGATGACCGAGATGACGTGCGTTGCCGCCGACGCGCGTATTACACCAGCCTGCACCGGACTCTGGACCGAGGCCCATCGTGACGTGTGGGCGCGCACGGTGCGCTTCGTGCATGAACACACCATGGCGAAAATCGGACTGCAGCTTGGTCACGCGGGGGCCAAGGGCGCCACGAAAAAGATGTGGGAAGGCGTGGACCAGCCGCTCCCCGACGGCGCGTGGCCGCTGGTTGCCGCATCCAATCTGCAGTATCTGAACGGCATTTCACAAACCGCGCGTGCTATGACACTCGCCGACATGGACCGGGTGGTGGCGGAGTTCGTCCGCGCCACACAGCTTGGCGCCACGGCCGGCTTCGATTGGCTGGAATTGCACGCCGCACATGGCTACCTGTTGTCAGGATTTCTTTCTCCGCTCACCAACATGCGCACCGACGAATACGGCGGTGATCTGTCGGCGCGTGCGCGCTTTCCGCTGCGTGTGTTCTCGGCCATGCGGGCGGTGTGGCCCGCCGATCGCCCGATGTCGGTGCGCATTTCCGCGCACGACTGGTCCACTGGTGG
>JANMRE010000250.1:0-4534 GCA_031370885.1 Gemmatimonadaceae bacterium | reverse complement strand
CCCGCGACGGACCTGACGGACGCTTCGCACCGGTCCAGGACCGTCGTCACAATCTCAATCTGCTCGCATCCTTTCGACCGATCGGCAAATGGACCTACGGCGCTCGGCTGGGCTTGGGCACCGGTACACCGTTCACTGACGTTGAGGGACAGATCGTGCGGCGGCGCTACGACCCACTCGGCAATACGTTCGAATCGGGCACGATCGATCAGCAGTTGGAGCCGATTGGCGGTGTGCGCAACGCAGCCCGCTTCCCAGTGTTTCAACGATTGGACGTGAGCGTCACGCGCGAGGGAACTGGTCGATTGCACTGGCGGCCCTACCTGTCGATTGTGAACGCCTACAACGCGAGCAATGTGTTTACGTACATCTTCGACTACGCGAAAAACCCGCCTACGCGAACAACGTTCTCGCAGTTTCCCTTCCTGCCAACGGTTGGGATGGGCATCTCATGGTAGCCAATCGCTCGCACCGTTTTTCGCGCCAATTCGCCGCGCTTGCACTCGCGGCATCGGGGCTGCTGTCAGGATGCAAGCTGGCCGACGTGTCCGTTGCGTCCCCCCGTCCACGGGTCATTGTGCATGCCGTTCTCAATCCCGACGCGTCCGAACAGGTCATCCTGCTCGAGTCGTCGTTGACGGGACGCGTGTCGATAAATGATACCGTGCGCTTCGATCCCCTCGATCCCATACGCACCGCCGGGGGCGAGCCACTCAGCAATGCCGACGTGCGGTTGCAGGCGGAGCCTGATACCCTTGGAGTGCGGGCCACGGAAACACGTGTTGGCGGTCGCGGTACCGGACGATATACGGTGGCGCAACAGGTACTGAACGTCCTGCCAGGCTCACGCTACCGCCTGCGCATCCGAACCGCAGATGGCGCCGTGGTGACAGGCGAAACCGTTGTTCCGTCGGCCCCGCCGGGCTGGGTGCGTGGTGCAAGCGAGCTGCCCGTGGCGGCCAACCTCAACCGAAGTACCGACACGCTGCGACTCGGCTGGGCCGGTGTCTCCAACGCGCGCACGTATGTGGTTCGCGTTGAGACTCCAGACGGTCCGTGGTTCCTGTTCTCCGATTCGACACAGTTTGCGCTCAGTGGCGCACTGCGAAATTTCTTCGCAGGACCGCTTCCGTCAGTGTGGTATCCGGGCTTCGTGCA
The DNA here is from genome assembly GCA_031370885.1 of Gemmatimonadaceae bacterium. GTDB lineage: Bacteria > Gemmatimonadota > Gemmatimonadetes > Gemmatimonadales > Gemmatimonadaceae > Gemmatimonas. The sequence continues at coordinate 3,376 of JANMRE010000250.1, read as the reverse complement.
AACGGTAGTGGTGACCGCCGTCGATCGCAACTTCTACGACTACAATCGGTCGGGGAACGATCCGTTCGGTGGGTCGGGGTTGATCAGCAGTGTGCAGGGTGGCCTCGGGCTCTTCGGCAGTTCGCGCTCCTTGTTGCGCCGAGAGGTGACGGTGCGCGACGTGGATCGCGCGCCAATCGATGCGACCTGGATTGGTACCGTCGGGGCGACCACTGTCGAGATGGATCTATGGTTGGAAACGCCGGGGCCGACCATCTCGTCGGTGAGCGGCCGAGTCCGCACGAGTCCGAATCGGTTTGTAGTGGGATCGCTGCAAGGCGATACGATTCGACTGGTTACCCTTGCTGGCATCTCGCGACGCGACACGCTCTCGTCATTGATCGGTCGCGTGGCAGGTGATTCAATTGTCGGAACGTATAACGCGCGGTTCTCAACTGCCTTACCCGCTGTCTTCCACAAACTCCCGCGAAGATGACCGTAGTCAATCAGCCGGCTCCGACGATCGCTTCGGCCTCGATTTCCACAAGGTATTCGTCACCAATCAGCCCGGCGCACACCATTGTGTTCGCGGGCTGAATACCGGCGAAACGGACTCCGTGGGCGCGCGCTACAGGCTCCCAGTGGGCGATGTCCGATACGTACACGCGCGTACGCACCACATCGCCAAGGCGCCCGCCCAGCGATTCAATCGCGCCAGTGATCTTGTCGATGATAAAGTGCGTTTGAGCCGCCGGGTCGCGGCCACCGATAACACGCTCGCCGTGCGTTGCGGTTGTCCCGGACACCAGGATGCGATCACCAACACGTACCGCGCGCGAGTAGCCGGCCAACGATTCCCATGCAGTGCCGGAAAGTGCGCGCCGGCGTCCGCCTGCGTCCGCCTGCACCGGATATGCCGCTGGGAATGCATCCACATGGTGGCTGAGGTCGCCGCTGGCGGTCAGAAAAGGCGGTTTGCGATACTCATCACCACAATCACCTGGGATTCGTTGCAACGTCTGCAACACGTCAGCCATCGCGTGACGGTCATCCTCAGCAAGACACAGCGCGTCGACGCGCGCGTTGTCGGCGATGTGCGCGCTTTGCCCGAGCCGGGCGCCGATGATCACACCGCCCACCCCGGGCGCATCGAGTATTGTGCGTGCAGCGACATTGGCAATCGACACCCCATGCCGATCAGCAATCTGTCTGGCGACGCGGAGGACGCCCTGTAGCGCATCCCATCCACCCGCCGCGCGCACAAAGCGTCCGTACTTCATTTGCGACCACGTGTCGAGCGCGTCCCAGTTCGGCTCGGCCTGATGCAGCCAGCGATCCGAAAGAAATCCTCCGGCCAGCGTGCCAAACGCGAGGATCGTGATGCCTTTCAACTCGCAGTACGCCGCCATCGCTCCGGCCGCCCGTTGATCGAGCAGCGAATAGCAAATCTGGTTACTGACAACAGGAACGCCGCTCTCCACCAGCAGTTGAAGATGCGCGGTGTCCATGTTCGTCACGCCGAGGTGACGAATCAGCCCTTGCTGCCTGAGTTCGTCGAGATAGAACACGGCATCCAACCAGCTTGGATGCGCATACGACCACGCGTGAAATTGCAACAGATCAATGTGCGGCACACGCATGCGCGTGCGCGCCCGATGGACGGCGGTTCGCACCTGCTCGCGCGAGATGGGGCCGGGCTCCGGCACCCACTTCGTGAACAACTCCACCCGGGGAACACCGGCGCGCGTTCCAAAATGACCGACAATATCCTCGGCCGACCCGTAGTGATCGGCCATATCAAAAGTGGTAAAACCGGCGACGGCGTAGGGCATCAACGCGTCGGCGGCCTGTCCGAGCGAAAGGGGTTGCCCGTGACGCTCAAGATCCGCCACCTGCCAGAGCCCCGTCATAACACGCGAGATCGTCAGGTCGGGCGTGAGCGAATAACGTGCAGGGGTCAGCAGCATATGAGGTGCGTCAACGAGGACATGCGGCACTACTCCGGTGGAAGCGTCGAGAATCGTTGCGCCAGCGAGACACCCGACCGACGCAGTGCGGCAACTTCCCGAGCATAGATGAGCGTGCCGACCGCCATCACCAGCACCCAGACCGGCGTGGAACGGAAGTACCACGCCGTCACGGGCGCCGTGAGGTCCTTCCACACGTGAACAGCCAGAAACAGCAGGAGCAGGAGCGTCCCCGCAACGGCCACAAGCGTGCGCACCACGGGCTGGCGTATCACCCGCATGTCGGCGGCAAGTGTGGGGTTTGATCGGGGCAGCACGATCACCGACACGCACATGAGCAGGAAGTTCACGAGCATCGAGACAACCAAAAGATCAACGCCAAGAAAGAAGTCGCCGGCGAAGTGACTGCCGAGGATACCAACGCTTGCCATGGCGCCGCTCACCAGAATCGCTGCCGTTGGAGTATGACGAACGGCATGCACCCGTCCCAGTCGCGCGGGGAATATGCCATCAGCCGCCCAGGCGAACATCAAACGGGAGACCGACAGAATCATCGCGGGCAAGTCGTTGGTAAGCGCAATCGCGGCACCGGCCACAATGAGAATTGTGTAAGTTGAGTCGAGCAGGTAGCCCAGGAGCCCTGGCGCGGTGAGGTCGCGCGAGAGTGCTTCAGTGGCAATGAACCACCACGGCACGGTGTGGTACACCGCACCGGCAAACGCGAAGTAGAACGCTGCGGTGACGAGCACGGCAATGCCAATTGCCCGCGGAAGGTCGCGAGCCGGATGCCGCGCCTCTCCGCCAGCCTGCGCGATGGCGTCAAAGCCGATGAAGCTGGAGAACAACACAGCGGACGCCGAGAGGAAGATGCGCAAATTGAACGGCGCCGACGGCGCGACAGGTAACACGCGCTGCTCCTTGAGCAGGAGTGCAGCCGCAAAATCGGTGTGCGTAAAATGCCACCCCACCACAATGACGATCGCACCGGCAAGAAACATCAACCACATAAGCGGAATGAGTGTGGCTTGGTAGGCGCCAAGTCCGCGCAGATTCACCGTTACGAAACCCCACAGCAGCGCCATCGCCAGCAACAGCCGCACGCCGCTCTGTTGCAGTGTCGCCGCCATGTCGGTCCACCCGGCCGCCATGGCGATGTCGCGCAGGAAAGTCGGGATGATGTACGACACCACGCCAATCGCGATTGACAATCCGAACCACTGCGAGAACGAAGCGACGAAGCCGAGATACGGGCTGAGGGCGCGACTCGCGTACAGGTAGCTGCCGCCAGCGCGCGGCATCGCCGAGGCGAGCATAGCGTACGAGAGCGCCGCGAGCAGCGCAGGGAGCGCAGCGAACGCAAACGCGGGCAACACCCACGGACCAATGCCCGGAACATTTCGTTGGATCATGATTGGCACCACGTTGATCGA
>JANMRE010000242.1:0-1451 GCA_031370885.1 Gemmatimonadaceae bacterium | reverse complement strand
GGGTCTGACGGGTCGCAAGATCATCGTGGACACGTATGGTGGCATGGGTCGGCACGGGGGCGGCGCCTTTAGCGGCAAGGATCCGTCCAAGGTCGATCGGTCGGCCTGCTACGCCGCCCGCTGGGTGGCCAAGAACATTGTAGCCGCCAAGTTGGCGCGCCGCTGTGAAGTGCAGGTGGCCTACGCCATTGGCGTAGCCGAACCGGTGTCGGTGTATGTGCAAACGTTTGGCACGGGTACGGTGCCCGATGCGGACATTCAGGCGGCGGTGCGCGAGGTGTTCGATCTCACGCCGCGCGGGATCACGCGCGACCTCGATCTCCGCAAACCGATCTATCGGCCCACGGCTGCGTACGGGCACTTCGGTCGGACGTCGTATACCGAGGGCCGGGGCCGATCGGCCCGTACCTTCTTCACCTGGGAGCGCACCGACCGCGTGGCCGCCCTCACCCGACACATTCGGTAGGCTCGGCAATGGGCCAGACAAAGTTGCCTTGGCGCGACTCTTTCGTAGACAGTGGGCATCACTCGCTGGAACATCCGCCCGGCAAGCGACTCCGAGTGCACTCTCTGCAGGGCTCCATGCAGGCTATGTCGACGCACGAAACCGTATATCCAACGCGCGCACACGAGGACGATGGCGCCAAGCGTCACATCCTCACCGTCTCGTTTGAGGACTGGTTTCACGTCGGGGCTTTGCGCAGCGTCATCGACGCCGATCGCTGGGACCGGTTTCAATCACGCGCTGAGGCGGGCGTAGACGCCGCCCTTTCATTGCTCAATCAACACGGGGCACAGGCAACTTTTTTCACACTTGGCTGGATGGCGGAGCGCTTTCCCGCACTCGTTCGAAAGATCGCAGACGCGGGTCACGAAGTTGCCAGCAAGGGTTTCGCGCATGTCCCTGTCAGCGCCCACAACCGCGAAACGTTCCGCACTGATTTGCGACGGGCGCGGCACGTCATTGAGCAGGCCACAGGACGTCGCGTGGTCGGACATCGGGTTTCCGACTGGATCACGCCGCGCGATACCTGGGTGCTTGAAGTACTGGCCGAGGAAGAATTCACGTATGACTCCAGCGTTCGCCTGTTTGGCAGGCATTCCAGGCGGGACGCATCGTGGGCGCGCATCCGTGAGTGGCGAACGAAGTCGGGGCCCATTTGGGAGGTCCCCATCACCTCGGTCCGCTTCGGATCGTGGTTCTTGCCCGTGGGCGGTGGGAATCCGCTCCGGCAGTTGCCGCTTCCGCTTGTTTCCGCAGCGCTGGCGCGCCATCAAAAGGACACCGACGATCCAAGTGTGCTGTGGTTCCAGACGTGGGAACTTGATACCGAACAGCCGGTCGTGTCGGGGGCGTCGTATCCATCGCGCTTGAGACACTATCGCAACCTGACGTCGATGCGCGACCGATTGTCGGCGTTGTTTGCCACCCGAAGGCTGATAGGTATTGC
>JANMRE010000211.1:0-3031 GCA_031370885.1 Gemmatimonadaceae bacterium | reverse complement strand
GAGAGCGTGTCGGGATCGCGCGGCGTGGGCAGGGCCGCCAGCGCCGCCTCGTGCATCAGCCCGCGCACGGCGAAGTGGGCCAGCAACAGCCCGTACGCTTCCTGACGCACCAAGTCCGGCGTCTTGCTCCGCAGGACGATCCGCGCCCCCCGGAGATGCGTCTTCAGTTCATCGAACGCGGTTTCGATCTCCCAGCGTTCGTGGTACAGCGCGGCCAGTTCGGCGGCCGGGGCCGTGTCGGGATCCCGCAGCGTCGTGACGAGGCGATACGACGGCTCGGCATCGGGAACGCCGGGCAGGGTATACTCGATCACGCGCACCGAGATCCCCGGTGGCCACCCCAAATTCCCCCATCTGTGGCCGGGTCAAACTCCCCCACCTAACGTGCGCGGGACGAGGTGAGGCTACGGGCCTTTCGACTGCTGCGCAAGCCGTGCCGCGGCTTCTTTGAGGCGCCAGCTCTTGCCCTCGAATTTGAGCAAATGCCCGTGATGCAGCAGGCGATCGAGCAGCGGCGTGACGACGACGGTATCGCCGAGTAAGCGCGCCCAGTCTTCAAATGGGCGGTTCGACGTGACCAGCGTCGAGGCCTTTTCGTAGCGACTCATCAGCACGTCGGCGAGTTCGTCGCCGGCCTGCGGGGGCAGCTTTCGCAAGAAGAGGTCGTCGATCAGCAAGAGATCGACGGCCTTGAGTTGCTGGCGATAGGCGCGGAGCTGGCCCAGCTCACGCGCTTCGGCGAGGTCTTCGATGAGCTGATGTGCTTCGCGGTACAGCACCTTGTAGCCGCGTTGCACGGCGAGCAGCGCGAGCGCTTTGGCGCAGTGACTTTTGCCGGTACCAGGCGGGCCGATCAAGAGCAAGTCCTCTTTCGCGTCGAGAAATTGCAGCGTGCCCAGCGCCAGCACGTCGCGTTTCGGCAGGCGCGTGTTGTACGTCCAGTCGAAGTCTTTCAAGTCCTTCCGTTCGCGTAGGCCCGAGAGCGTGAAGCGCCGTTCGAGCAGCCGCGAGCGGCGCCGATCCAGTTCATCTTGCACCAGCCACGAAAACGCTTCGAGGAAATCCATCTCGTGCGCGGCCACTTGTAGCGCACGCGCCTGCATCGTCGCGCTCATGCCCGACAGGCGGAGCGCGCGGAGGGCCTGTTCGAGTTCGGTGATCGACATCGTCATGCGCGCACCCCCGCAGCGAGCGCCGACGCCTCGTCGGTCGCGTGCTGCTCCCAAAACGTTTGGTATTCGTCCAGCGCGCGGATGCCCGGGCCCGATTGCGTCAGCGCCGGCGCGACGGCCGCGGCCGCCTGGGCCGCTTCGGCGCGCCGCGCGAGCGCCGTCTTGATCGCCGTGTACGACACGCAGTCGGCGGCGAGCAGACGCGCGCACACCGCCTCGATGTCGGCGCACGCATACGTGCGCGGCAAACTCGCGAGGCCATAGAGCGCGCGCTGCCCCGGTCGCCCGAGTCGTGCGAAGAGCACCTGCGCCAGCGCCGCCGTCTGTGGGCCGATCTTGGCGGCGCGCGCCAGGACGCGTGCGGTGTGTCGCGACGGATTGAAGAGACGATCCGATTCCGCCATCACGAAGGCGCCTTTCCGGAGCGCCTTCTGGTGGCGACGCAGCACGGCACCGGTGCGATCCAGAATCTCGATCGTGTGCGCAGACACGCGGACCGTGACCACGCTCGCGAGTGCGGCTTCGCCGGCCGCATAGTACGCGCCCTCAATCTGCACGAGGCCCGCATCATCGACCGTGCGCACGCCTTGCGTGAAAAAGCGAAAGCCTTCCAGCGGCAGCGCCAGCAAGTGCGGCTGTTCCTCGTGATAGAGTTCCAGCACCTGACGCTTCTTCCGTCCATGAATGCGCGGCGACGCCCAGCGCGCTTCCCACTCCGCGAGCCACACGTTCTGCGCGTCCAGCAATTCGAAGGTGCGCCCCTTCAAGGCCGTGCTCTGCGTGTGCTGAATCGCCGACTCGACCGTCCCCTTCCGATTGGGATCGCGTACACGACACGGGTCGGCGACGACGCCATAGTGCGCGAGCAGCGCGGCATACACCGGATTGAGGCCGGGCTCGTACAGGTCGGGCTGGATCACGCCCTCGCGCAGATTGTCGAGCACGATATACCGACAGCAGCCGCCGAACGCGCGAAAGGCCTCTTCATGCAGCTGCGCCCACACCAGCTGCGACGTCTTCCATACGACTTTCCGAAAGCTCTTCCCCGAATACTTGAGCGTCATGACGAACAGGATCGGGCGCTGGTATTTGCCAGAGGCGGTGCGCGTCGGCGCGCCTTGCCCGTAGTCGACCTGCGCTTCTTCGCCGGGCAGAAACTCCAGCACATCGAAGCGCTCCGGCGCCCGCGCCTTGAGCGTCGCGACGAAGCGTTTGACGGAGTTGTACTGGTGCGTGAAGCCGTGCTGGTCGACCAGATCTTGGAAGCAACTCACGGCGTTGCGGCCCAGCGCGACCTGCGCTTCAATCCACGCGCGATGCGGTTCACAGGCCGATGTCGCGGGCACCGGCCCGACGCGGATCGGCACGAGCGCCGACGCCGCGATGCCGTCGCTTCCCGGTGGCCGGGGTGGGGGCATTTCGCCCGCGATCCCGTCGCGTTCCGGCACGGAGCCGGTGGCCACCCTGGGGGCATTTGCCCCAAGGGCATTTGCCGCGCGGGCGTAGCGTCGAATCGTTTTGCGATCCACGCCGGTGCGCTGGGCGATCTCATGTTGGGACGCACCACGCGTGAGCAGCGTGGTGATGGTCATGCGTAGATGGGTCTTCAAGACGTTCACTCCTTTCTCCCTCACCAAGGTGAGGGAGCAGCGTAACGTCCCGCGGATGGCACCCCGAATTAGGTGCTCACACCCTCACGTCAGCTGGGGGAGTTTGGGGTGGCCACAGGTGGGGGATTTTGGGTGGCCGCCGGGGGTCGCGCTGCCGCTCATTCAGGACCATCTCGGGCACACCAGCCTCCGCACCACCGGCATCTACACGCATCTCACGCGCGAACTCCGCGACGCCGCGCGCCAACC
>JANMRE010000150.1:0-4449 GCA_031370885.1 Gemmatimonadaceae bacterium | reverse complement strand
TCCAGGAGGACGCCCACCACCGCCACCGCCGGGTCCTCCGCCGGGTCCACCGGGCCCGCCACCTCGCGGAGCCTGCACGCCTGGCACACCACCGCTCATGTTGCGGAACCGATCATTGGCCTGATCGCGCTTCGCCTGCAGTGCGGCGACCGAGAGCGAGGCGACTTTCTCGCCCTCCTTCAGTCCCGATACCACTTCGGAGTAGTCGTAGTCCGCCGCGCCAAGGCGCACCAGTCGTGGCTCAAACTTGCCTTCGCCGATCTGCACAAAGACCAGCGCCGTGCGTACACGCGTGACACCGCCCGGACGTCCGCCTTGCATGCCAGCTCCCATCGTTTTGGGCGCGCCGCCGCCCATGTCGTTGCGGTTCGATCCGTTGCCGCCACGTTGGCTACCTCCGCTCCGACCCATGCCGTCAGGAGAACCTCTCATTCCGCCGCGGCCTCCACCACCCATGCCCCCGTTGCTGTCGCCTCGATTTCGTCGCCCGCGACCGCCACCTTGCGAATCGCTCTGGGCGACCGGGCGCCCCCGAGACATCCCTTCGACGGGCTTCTGTCCAGCAGCATTAACCGATTTCGCCGCCGGGGCATCACCCATGGGCGATCCGGAACCCTCACCGCCCGGTGCTCCACCGCGACCATTCCCCATCTCGGCCTGCATCGTGCGCACCTGTGCCTGCACAGAGTCCGGATTCAGTCCAACAAACGTTGCCGCAGTTGCCGCTTCGCGCACCGTACGCACGGCATCGTTCGCTACCGCGACGACATTGTCACGACGGTTGACATTCATCGAGACTTCACCGTTCATGCCGGGCTTGAGAAACCCTTCGCTGTTGTCCAGCGACACGATCACGGGAAACATCGTTACACTCTGCTGCACAACGGCCTGCGGCTCAATCTTCTCGACAACCCCAATGAACGGTCGCTCGGGATACGCGTCGACCGTAACCCGCGCCGACTGCCCGGCGCGCACGTTGCCGATATCCGTTTCGTTGACCAAGGCGCGCACGCGGACCTTGGTGAGGTCGGCCATCTTGAGCAACGTGGTTCCGCCCGACACGGAGCCCGTTGCCGAGGCAATCACCTGGCCCAGCGATACGGGCTTGTCGATAATGGTCCCGCTCACAGGTGCCACGACGGTCGCATCCTCCAGCCGTTGCTTCGCGAGGTCCAGGTTCGTGGTGGCGCGGACAATCTGTCCTTGCGCCTGCGTCAGCGTGAGCTGAGCACTCTCGAACTCCGGCGTGGTGATCACACGCGATTTGAACATCTCGTCGGCGCGCTTCTTGGCGGCTTCGGCGATCTCGATGCTGGCCTTTGCGCTCCGCAGGTCGGCACTCGCCTGATCGTACTGGTTTTGCACGTCGCGCGTATCCACTTGCACCAGCAAGTCGCCGGCGCGAACCTGCGTTCCGGTTTCGACCGGGATCTTTGTGATCTGACCAGACGCTTTCGATTTCACTTCAATAACGTTGATCGGTTCGACCGCGCCGGTCGCTTGCGCGTTGACCACGATCGTGCGGCGTTCGACGGTGAGGCTGCTGATCGTGAGGGCGGTTTCTTTCTTGGCGGCGCACGCCGTGAGCAGGCTGCCGCTGAGAACAGCGCAACCCAGCAGCAGGGCCGACGACGCGGCGAAACGGACAGGGCGATGGATCACGGCAACCACTCGGGGACGAAGAGAAACGGCTCCGACGGACCGAACCGTCGACGGATAGACAACACGATTCACTACAGGGTGCGTCATAGCGGCCGTCCAACGAGCGACGAGAGCTGCGCGCGCGCTACACGACCGTCAAAACGGGCTTGAATCAGGGACTGACGGGCCTGATTGAGCGTGGTTTGCGAGGTGAGCAGATCGAGCAATGTCGACACGCCAAGTGCATACCGCTGCTGTTGCACGCGCAGGTCTTCTTCGGCGGCAGCGATGGCCGCCAATTGGACCGTGGTGCGGGCCTGTGCGTTCTGCGCGGCCCGCAGCAGTGAGGTGAGGTTGGCACGGGCCGCCAACCGCGCGTCGCGCGCCTGTGCTTCGGCGTTCCGCAGCGCCACATCCTGCTGCACGGTTTGCGTTTCGCGCGTGAAGCCGTTGAACAGCTGATACGACAAATTGAAGTTCACATTCTGGCGGTTGGGATTTCCGCCGCTGAAGAGCCAGAGGTCGCTGCTGGCGAATTTCTTGCTGCTTTGCGTGAACGAGTAGTTGTACGACATCGACACGGTGGGCATGTACTGCGCCCGTTGTGCCTTCTTGCTGGCCTTGGCCGCCTCGAGATTGGCGTCGGCCAGCTGAATCGATGGGCCGTCGGCGATGAGCGTCTCGAACTCGGACTCACCCGGAATCGGCGTCATTACATCGAGGGTGTCACCGGGACTTGCCGTGACCGTGGTGGATGATCCAACTACGCGGGTGAGCGCGGCATTGGCCACGCGCAGGTCATTCTGCGCCGTGAGCACCGCCAGCTGTGCATTGCCGAGTTGAATCGCCGAACGCAGCGAATCCGACTTGGTGGCCACCCCCGCCGCGACACGCGCCGAGGACGCGCGCAACTGCTGCTCGGCTTGCTCGAGCTGCGCCTTGGCGGCCGCCTCGGATTCACGGGCGGCGAGCGCGGCATAGTACTGCTGCTTGACTTGCAACTCAGCATCGAAGCGCGCCTGCACGGTGGTCACATCCGCGACGTGAGCCGTGGCTCGAACGCGTTGCACTTCCGACAGACGGGCGTTGCCGTCAAACAGTTGAATCGTGCTGGCCAATCCGTTGTTGTAGTTCCAGGGATTGCCGGAAAGCGGTACCAACTGACCTTGAAAGAACTGGACGCCCTGTGTACGGGCGCTGCTTGCGGTGAGGTTGAGCGTGGGCAGATACGCGCCGAGCGCGCTGCGCCGCGCGGCATCGGCATTGCGCTGCAGTCCGCGCGCCTGCACAATCGCCGGCGCATTGCGCTGCGCTTCAGTGATCGCATCGCGCAGCGAGATTGGTCGTGCGTCGTCAGCGCCGCCCTGAGCCTGTGCGCCAAACGGGGCGGCCATCAAGACCGCCCCGACCATCAGCACCGCGGGAGAGATCACGGATCGGCGGGTCATCGGTTCCCCGCACGCGCTTTGGCCATGCTGTCGGCCGTGCGCCGATTGCGCTCGATGAGCGCCGTGAACTTCGTTTGTTGCGCTGTGTCGAGGACGCGCATCATGAGGACGCGGCCGCTGTCACGTACCGAATCGAGCATCGGTCGGGTGACATCACGTACAGAATCAAGAATGGGACGATAGGGCTGCATGATTTCCCGGTTTCGCATCCGACGCCAGTCGAACACCGAGTCGATGACCCTGCGCTGGTCGGCCGAAAGGTTCAGTTGTACGGCGAGCTCGTCACCCATCGTGCGTTCGTTGTATTGACGGGCGGGACGCGAGCGAGTGACGGCGCGATCGGCGGCAAAGCCGACGGCACCGCCGGTGAGAAATGCCCCGAGCAGAAACATCAGTGCGAGCGACTTGGGACGAGGAGGAGTGGACACGGGAGCTCAGTGGCGGCTAGTAATCGAACGGGTCGAGATACCGCTCAGGGGCGTCAGCCGGCAGGCGGGTTCGGGTTCCGAGAGAGAATGTCGGCTCGTCCACCGGCACGCCCGATTCGATGGCCGCGCGCGCCACGGTTTCGCGCGCCGCGCGCTCGAGAGTGACCTCCCGCACGACGGTGCCACCGGCGAGCAGCAGCGCAATGGTGGCCGCGACCGCGCCAGCCGTTCGCCACTCCGAGAGTACCGACCACCAGGCGACAACCGGGGACTCGTTCAGTCGGGACATGACGCGCTGTTCGAGACCCTGCCAGTAACCCTCGTCCCGAGGGGCCGCGTAGGCGGCACGCAACAGCGCCGTCACGTCGGGATCTGCTCCCGCGCTCCGCTCGTTGTCGATCCGCTTGAAGTCCTTCATTCCGCACTCCGCAAGTTGCCCAACAGGCGCCGCAAGTGCGCCCGGGCGTGGTGCAGGTCTGATCGGGCGGTGCCCTCGGGAATTCCGAGAATCGCGCCGATCTCCGCATGTTTGTAGCCCTCCACATCGTGCAGCACGATCACTGCCCGCTGTCGTTCGCCCAACGTGCCCAACGCGCTCGCCAGCCGTGTACGCAGTTCGTCGGCTTCCGCAGGATCGCGATGCGGCGACGACAGCGTTTCCGGCAACTCGTCTGCATCACGCACCTTCCTGCGCCGCGCGATATCCAGCGCGGCGTTTGCCACAATGCGATGCAGCCAGGCGCCAAACGCCTGCTCCGGACGGAATCGTTCAAGCGCGCGAAACGCATGGAGGAATCCCTCCTGTACTGCGTCCTCGGCGTCATCGTGCGACAACACGATTGCTCGTGCCACCGCATACGCGCGCCGTTGATGTCGATGCACCAACCCTGCAAATGCCGAACCGTCTCCCCTCTGAGCCGCCAATACCAAGC
>JANMRE010000505.1:0-8210 GCA_031370885.1 Gemmatimonadaceae bacterium | reverse complement strand
CGCCCCGGGGGCCCACGCCCCTTGGCGGTCGAGCGAGCCGCAACGCCAAACGCGCACCCGCACTGCCCCCCCCCCCCAATCCGGCCATTGGGGGGGGGGGGCAATTTATGCGATGAATGTGCGTAGTGGCACCCTGGAGTCGACAGCGCGTGCACACGGTGTCAGCTTGGCACATGCCCACGCGTTCCAGCACCTCCCCGACCCATCCAATCTCGTCGCGTCAACGCCTCCGGGCCATTTTCGGCGGCTCCGTCGGCAACCTGGTTGAGTGGTATGACTGGTACGTGTATTCGGCGTTTTCGCTGTACTTCGCCCAAGCCTTCTTCCCGCCGGCGAGTCAGACCGCGCAACTGCTGAATGCGGCGGCGGTGTTCGCCGTGGGCTTCTTCATGCGCCCCATCGGCGGGTGGCTGCTGGGGCGCTACGCCGACAAGTACGGTCGGCGCGCGGCGCTCAGCGCATCGGTGTTGCTCATGTGTGGCGGATCGTTGCTGATTGCGGTGACGCCGGGCTATGCCACGATTGGCGTTGGCGCCCCGATACTGCTGGTGCTGGCGAGGCTGTTGCAAGGGGTGAGTGTGGGCGGGGAGTATGGCGCGAGTGCGACGTACCTGAGCGAGATGGCCGGCGCCAAACATCGTGGCTTCTGGTCCAGCTTTCAGTACGTGACGCTGATCATGGGTCAACTGCTGGCGCTGGGTGTGCTGTTGGTGCTGCAGCGCACCCTGACGGGCGCACAACTTGATGCGTGGGGTTGGCGCATTCCGTTCTTCATTGGCGCCGCGTGTGCCGTGGTGGCGCTGTATCTGCGCCGATCGCTCGAGGAGTCGAATGCGTTTGTCGCGGCGCGCGCGCTGGTCCCGGGCCTGGACGAAGGACCATCCGGAATGGCGGCGCTCCGGGCGCATCCGCGCGCGGTGCTCACGGTGATCGGACTCACCGCTGGCGGCACGGTGGCCTTCTACACCTTTACCACGTACGCTCAGAAGTTCCTGGTAAACACGGCAGGATTCACGAAGGCCGATGCGACGCTGGTGTCGGCGATCTCGCTCGCGTTGTTCATGGTGGTGCAACCCATTGTTGGCGCCATTTCGGACGTCGTAGGACGGCGTCCGGTACTGATGTCGTTCGCCGTGCTGGCCACGCTGGGCACTATTCCGCTCATGCGCGCACTGGCCGCTGCACGCACCGTGCCGGAGGCGCTGCTGCTGCTGTGTATCGCGCTGCTGGCGATCAGCGGGTATACGTCAATCAACGCCGTCGTGAAGGCCGAGCTGTTCCCCACCGGCATGCGGGCGTTGGGAGTGGGTTTTCCCTACGCGATTGCGGTGTCACTGTTTGGCGGGACGGCGGAGTACATCGCGCTGTGGTTCAAGCAGATGGGGCACGAACAGTGGTTTTATGCGTATGTGACGGCGTGCGCGTTCGCCGGGCTGATCGTGTACTGGACGATGCCGGAGACGCGGCACGCGATGTCGGAGTAGCGCGCTTGCGGGCGTTCAGAACTTGACTTAGTTTAACAGACTTAGTTCATCTGGAGCCCGCATGACCACCGTCAATATCCACGAAGCCAAGACTCACCTCTCCCGCCTTGTCGACCAGGCCGTGAATGGTGAGCCCTTCATCATCGCCAAGGCCGGCAAGCCGCTGGTGAAGGTGACCGCCCTCGACGTTCCCGCGGCGCCACGTCGCCTCGGTTTCCTTGACGGCGAAATCAAGGTGCCGAAGGACTTCGATCGCATGGGTGCCGCAGAAATCGCGGCCCTTTTCCATCGCACGCGGTAACCGGCCATGAAGCTCCTGCTCGACACGCAGCTGCTGTTGTGGGCCGCCGGTCAGCCTCAACGACTGTCGGTCGCGACGCGCACGCTGCTCCTCGATCCCAGGCACGAACTGCTTTTCAGCGCGGCAAGTCTGTGGGAGATCACCATCAAGAGCAGCTTGGGGCGCGACGACTTCGTGGTGGAGCCGCGCGTGCTTCGGCGCGGCCTGCTCGACAACGGCTATGTCGAGTTGCCGATCACCGGCGAGCACGCAGTGAGCGTGGAAGCGTTGCCGGACATACACCGCGATCCGTTCGACCGCCTGCTGGTGGCCCAAGCGCTGTGTGAGGGGGTCACCCTCCTCACGGCGGACAAGATCGTGGCGAAGTATCCGGGGCCGATCCGGAAGGTGTAGAAGGATGACCTACAAGATATACTTGCGGAGGTCCTCGTCTTCGGAAATCGTCTTGAGCCGTTCATGCACCATCGCGGCGTCGACATTCACCGGATCCTTGCCGCGATCGGGCAATTCGTAGAGCACGTCTTCCAGCAGCGTGCTCATCACGGTGTGCAGGCGGCGCGCGCCGATGTTCTCCATGCGCATGTTCACGACGGTTGCCACGCGCGCGAGTTCGGCGATGCCGTCGGGTTGAAACGTCAGTGTTGCGCCCTCGGATTCGACCAAGGCCGCGTATTGCTTGGTGAGCGCGTTCTCGGGTTCCGTCATGATGCGTACGAAATCCGCCTCGGTGAGCGGCTTGAGTTCGACGCGAATGGGAAACCGTCCCTGCAGTTCGGGAATGAGATCGCTGGGCTTCGACACATGAAACGCGCCGGCGGCGATGAACAGCACGTGATCGGTTTTCACCATGCCATAGCGCGTCTGCACGTTGGAGCCTTCGACAATCGGCAGCAGGTCGCGTTGCACGCCTTCGCGTGACACGTCGGGTCCGCCCGTGTGTCCACGTTCGCCGGCGATCTTGTCGATCTCATCAAGGAAAATGATGCCCATCGCTTCCACGCGTTCGAGTGCGTCACCGGTGAGGTCGTCAAGATCGATGAGCTTGTCGAGTTCCTCGTCGAGCAGAATGCGACGCGCTTCGGTGACCTTGACCGTGCGGCGTTTCTTTTTCTTGGGCATCATGTCGCGAAACCATTCCGCGACGCTTTCCATGCCTTCCGGAGCGCCCGGCGTCATCCGATCGGGCATGCCAGGACCGGATTGCGTGACGTCAAGTTCCACTTCGCGACTGTCAAGTTGCCCGTCCAGCAGCAACTGACGCAGCTTGTCGCGGGTGCGCTTGTGGCGCTCGGCGGCGGTCTCGTGTTCCGCTCGCTGATCGTCCGTCGGTTCCTTCGACTCCGGCACAGGCGGCATCGGCAGCAACAGATCGAGCAGTCGCTCATCGACCTTGCCATTGGCCAGGTCTTCCACCTCGTTCTCGCGTTCACTGCGTACCATGTCGATGGCGCTCTCGACAAGGTCACGCACCATCGATTCCACGTCGCGGCCAACGTAGCCCACTTCGGTGAACTTCGAGGCCTCCACTTTCGTGAACGGTGCGCCGGAGAGCTTGGCGAGGCGTCGCGCGATCTCGGTCTTCCCCACGCCAGTGGGACCGATGAGAATGATATTGTTGGGCGCGATCTCGTTGCGAATGGACTCGGGCGCCCGCTGACGACGCCAGCGATTGCGCAGCGCGATGGCGACGGCCTTCTTCGCGTCGGCTTGGCCCACGATGTAGCGATCAAGCTCAGCGACGATTTGCCGCGGTGTCAGGTCGGCGAGTCGGGCGATCGCCTGTTCGGTGCGTGGAGAGGGCATGCCGAAGGCTAACGCAGGCACTAACGTTCAGGGATGCTTGCATCCGTCCTTTTGGGTGTCGCGCTGCAACTTGCCGCGACGGGCTCTCCTCTCCGGTCCTCTGCCAAGGTGTCGTCACCGACGCAGCCGGCGTCCGATACGAGCGTCTTTCACGCGCGGCGCGGCGGCACCGTCGTGCCGATGTCGACGCCGATCGATGCGACGATCGTGGTGGACGGCGTGCTGGATGAGGCCGTTTGGAGCGGGGCGCGCCGACTGACCGGGTTTTCGCTGTACCAACCGGTGGATGAGCGCCCGGCGCCCGACTCGACTGAGGTACTGGTGTGGTATTCTCCAACCGCGATTCATTTCGGCATTCGCGCGTTCGAACCACATGGCGCCGTACAGGCCACACTTGCGGAGCGCGACCGCGTGGGGACCGACGACAACGTGGAAATCCATCTCGACACGTTTGAAGAGCGTCGGCGCGCGTTTGTTTTCATCGTGAATCCGCTTGGGGTGCAGGCCGATGGCACCAAGAACGAGTCGGGCGGGTTCATTCCGGGTTCGAATGTGATGCCGGGTCAGAACGACCTGAGCGCCGATTTCCAGTGGCAATCGCGCGGCAAGGTCACAGACGCGGGATATGAAGTAGAGATCCGCATTCCCTTCAGCAGTCTGCGATTCCCCACAGGCAACCCGCAGCGATGGGGCCTGCAGATTGTCCGCAATGTGCAGCACTCCGGTTACGAGGAGACGTGGACGCCGGCGCGTCGCGGCGCCGCATCGTTCATCGCACAAGAAGGATGGCTGACGGGACTCACGGACATGCGTCACGGCGTGGACGTGACCATCAACCCCGAACTCACCAGCACCATTACGGGGAGCCCCTGTTGCTCGCCAGCCAACGATGCATGGCGCTACAACAGCCGTCCCCGTCTGGGTGGCAATGTGCGTGCCGGATTGGGCAGCAATATCGTGCTGGTGGGCACGGTGCGGCCCGACTTCTCCCAGGTAGAAGCCGACGCCACGCAGGTGGCTGCCGATCCGCGATTCGCTCTCTTTTACGCCGAACGCCGTCCGTTTTTTGTGGAGGGATCCGATCAATTCAACGTGCCCAACACACTGGTGTATACGCGGCGCATTGTGCAGCCCGACGCGGCGCTCAAGCTGAACCTGCGCCAGGGGCGCACCAACGTGGCGCTGTTGTCGGCGCTCGATGCGCCGTCGGCCGCCACCAATAACAAACGCCCGCTGGTGGACATCCTGCGCGTCACGCGTGACTTCCACGAGCAATCGACGGCGGGACTCTTGTACAGCGAGCGCGTGAGCAAGGGGAACGCCAATCGTCTGCTGGGCGGCGACATGAAGCTCCTCTTGAACCGGGAGTCGTACGCGCAATTGCAACTCGCTGGCAGCCAGTCCCGTTCGGCGGGCATCTCGCGCACTGGGACGATGTGGGAAGCGTTGGTGGATGGTACGGGGCGCAAGCGTGGATATCACTACAATCTGGTGGGCATCAGTCCCGACTTTCGCGCCGACAACGGATTTGTAGCGCGCACCGGATTCGTGTCACCCAACATCGCGAATCGTGTCACGTTCTTTGGCAAGCAGGGCGCGCGCGTGGAGCAAATTACGGCGTTCGTGAGTGCCACAGGCCTTTGGCGCTACCGCGACTTCTTCGATGGCAAGAGCATGCTGGAGAGCAGGATCAGTGCGACCAACTTCGTCACCCTGCGCGGTGGCTGGTCGGTGGCCCTCACGCCTACCGTGTCGAGCTACTCATTCGATCCCTCCGTCTACAGCAGCCTCGCCACCGAGAACGGTACCGCCGCACCCGATGCGTTCGTTCCCGCACCACGCATCACCACCACCAGCGGTGCGTTCTCAGTGACCACACCGCAGTATCGCCGCTTTAAGGCATCGGCCGGCCTCACGTCGGCCGGCGATGTGGACTTCCTGGAAACCACGCGCGTGCGTCGCTCGGCGTACAACGCGTCGCTGGACCTGCGTCCCAACGAGCGCATTCGCCTCAACGCGACGTACGCGAGTAACGAGTTTGTACGACGGACAGACGGGCGGTCGAGCTTCTCGACACGCATTCCCCGTCTGAAGATGGAGTATCAGGTGGCGCGTCCGATTTTCGTGCGCGTGATTTCACAGTACGAGGCCAATCGGCGCGAAGCGCTGGTGGATTATCGGACGGGGCTGCCGCTGCTGGTCCGCCAAGGCAATGGCACGTACGCGCCATCGGTGCTGCGCTCCAGCAATCTGCTGCGCGCCGACCTGTTGTTCTCGTATCGCCCGCGCCCGGGCACGGTGTTTTTTGCCGGATACGGCGACAGCATGACGGAGCCGGAGGCGCTGGGATTCAATCGCCTGCGTCGGGTGAACGACGGATTTTTCTTGAAGGCGAGTTGGGTGTTTACGCCGCCGGTGGCCAGGTAGAGGAGGCTCAGTTACATGATCACCGGCGGCATTCTTCGCGCCGGGTCGCTTCGGGCCGGATCGATGACCAGGCCGCACACGTGCAGACAGAGGAGTCACCAATTGCCCAGCCTTGTACTTCGTGCACGAGACTTCAGCCGGCTACGTTATTGCGTTTCTCGGCGTCCGTTGGTAGTGAGAGGCATTCGTGACAGAAGCAGGCTCTTTGAGCGGCCGGCCATCTTGAAGCGCGTGACGGCGTGGCTCCGACGATTCCCTTCGATCTTCCTTCCGGCGAAACAGACTACGGGAAACGCGACAGTCGATCTACGAGGATCGTCCCTGCCTTGGACCGTAAGCAGATCCAATCGCTACTGCGCGAGCTCAAGGATGAGGCGTTGATTCACGTCGTCGGGACGAAGAGAGTCGGGCGTTGGCTTTTCGGAGCACCACCGTCCTGAACCTGTCCTTGCACGTCCTTGCACCGCTTTGCCACTCTTTTGCCCGCTTCCTTTTGCACCTGTTCATGGCATCGCTCTGCAAGTTGCTATTCCACAGCTATTTACGACGTCTGTAACTTTGCCACATTTGCCAAGAAAGCGGCATAACTGCGGCAAATAAGTGGCAAACGAGAACGCACGACGGCGTCATGGTAACGTCACTGCCTCCCGAGCCCCCGCTCGCCCTCGGTGGGAACCCACAGGCTCTGCTCTCGGCGAGGGGTTGCACAGGGTTCGGTCGGCTGCTGTTGCAGCATAGGCGTTACGGCGTGGGCTCGAGTACCGTGATGTTGGTATTCGTGTAGATACAGATCTCGCCGGCGATGGTTAGCGCCTTCTGCACGATGTCGCGCGGTGGCAACGAAGTCTCGCGCAGCAGCGCCCGCGCAGCAGCCTGTGCATACGCGCCGCCTGAGCCGATCGCCAGCACGCCATCGTCGGGTTCAATGAGTTCACCATTGCCGGAGATCATGAAGCCGTTTTGCGTGTCGGCGACAACCAGCAGTGCTTCCAATCGACGCAGCACGCGGTCGCTGCGCCAATCCTTGGCCAGTTCGACGGCCGCGCGCGGCAGGTTGCCAGGGAAACGTTCGAGCTTTTCCTCGAACTTCTCAAACAGCGTGAGTGCGTCGGCGGCCGAGCCAGCAAAGCCGGCCAGCACGCGTCCGCCTTTGAGCGCACGCACCTTGACCGCATGCGACTTGGCGATGGTGTCGCCAACCGACACCTGTCCGTCACCGCCAATGGCGAGCATGCCGTCGCGGCGAACGGCGAGAATGGTGGTAGCGCGCATGGGAGTCAGTGCCATGGTGTTAATCTACTGCCGAACCCATACGCCGAGGACTGCTGGTGCCGCCGAGTCGCTCACCGATTGACTTTGCCGACGTGACGGCCGCCCGCGAGCGGCTGCGCGCGCACTTGCCGGTCTCGCCCGCGATGTCGTACCCACTGTTGGACGCGCTGGTTGGTTACGGTGTTCGCGTTTGGGTGAAGCATGAAAACCATCTGCCGGTGAATTCGTTCAAGGTGCGCAACGCGACGTCAGCTTTGACGGCGCTGGTAGAACGCGATCCCAGCGCGGCACAACGAGGCGTCGCAGCGGCGTCCACGGGCAATCACGGTCAGGGATTGGCGTGGGCCGGCGAACGACTTGGTGTGCCGGTAACCATCTGCGTGCCGGAGGGGAACAACCCCGACAAGAATGCAAGCATCCGCTCATATGGCGCACGACTGATCGAGTGTGGTGCAACCTATGATGAGGCGATTGCGCAATGCGAGTTCGTGATTGCCCGCGAAAGACTCACGCGTGTGCACTCAACGAACGATCGCGACGTGCTGGCTGGTGCGGGCACGCTCGCGGCCGAGTTTCTTGAGCAGGTTCCGACGTTGGACGCGATGGTGATCGCCCTCGGCGGGGGTTCTCAGTGCGTTGGTGCGATCACGGTGCGTGACGCGTTGCGTGAGAGTATGGAGGTATACGCCGTGCAGAGCACGGGGGCATCGGCCCAGCATGACGGATGGCGCGATGGCGTCGCGCGTTGTGGTCAGGCGGTCCACACGTTTGCCGAGGGCGTTGCCACGGGCTCGACGTATGACATGACATTCGAGGCGCTACGGGCCGGGCTGACCGATTTCGTGCTGGTGAGTGAGGCCGCGATTGCGCAGGGGGTGCGCGATTTTCTGCGGGTCACGCACAGCGTTGCCGAAGGCGCTGGT
>JANMRE010000068.1:0-2369 GCA_031370885.1 Gemmatimonadaceae bacterium | reverse complement strand
GATGCCGACGCGATCCATCTCACGCGCAACGGTGTGGCGACGGCGTTACTGTCGATCCCGAACCGCTACATGCATTCGCCGAACGAAATGGTGTCGCTGGATGACCTGGATCGCGCGGCCGAGCTGATCGCCGAGACGTGTCGCATGGTGACGCTCGAGACGGACTTCACGGCGCGATAGGAACTCCAGTGATCCGGTCGCATTCACGCTGAGTGTCCCGCCGAGGACGTCGACGGAGACCAACAGTCCCGATGGCCGGTGCAACCGAACACGTCCTCGATACTGTGGTGCTGCCGACACGCATCACGCATTTCGTCCGACGACGCGTCGCCTTCCGCGACTCACTCGTTCGCGGCCCGCGACGGTAGACTTGCCGCCACCGCAGCCACGTCAGCGTCGGCATCGTGCTTCAGCGAATCGATCAGCGGCTGCAACTGATGCCCCCGTGCGCGGACCAGTGCTTCCAGTGCCGCGACGCGCATCCACGACGCGCGTGGCGCGGCAACTGCCGCATCGAACCCATCCGGGGTCGCGGGAAGTGCGATGCGAAGCAAACGTTGCACCGCGTCAGCACTGCCAATCTTGCCAAGCGCGGCGAGCATCTCCAACGCAACGTCGTCGTCGGTCTCGCGGTCGAGTGCGGAGGCGAGGCGCGCGGCGGGCGGCTTGATGCCGCCTCCCACTGTGGCGCACGCCAACCCGAACGCCAAGGCCGACAATCGGCGCACTTCCGCATGCGGATCGAGAATGACACCTGCAGTGCCTGCAGCGACTTCACGGTGCGTAACCGCATCAGCGCGCGTGCCGCCGCAATGCGAATGCGTTCGTCGGCGTGCCGAAGCAGCGGAATGAGCGTGTCGTCGGCGTGATCGACTCCCATCTCTCCGAGGAGCGCCGCCGCATTGCGCACCACGAACCATCGGCTGTCGTTGAGCGCATCGCGCAATTCGCCAGCTGCGATGTCCATCGCGACGATCGCGTCAAAATACAGTCGACGGGAGAGTGAATCGTCGGTCGTCATCAGCTGTCGAACCAGCACGTTCACGCCTGCGTCGCCGGCGCGCGCGAACAACTGGAGGAGCAGCCCGTGATCGGGGCTGTGGGGGAGTTGTATGGCGAGCAATTCGAGCATCGGCGCGCTCAGCAGGTGCCGCAACGCGCCCTCCACGGCCAGCCGTCCGCCCGATTCCCCAACGGTTGTCACGTGCGTCATACAGGCCCGCGCAACGCGTTCAATCACGGCCGCATCACCACGGCGCTGCGCATCGTCCAGGACGTCGCGCAGCGCACGCACAGCGCCGGTGGCCGCCTCGTCGGTGCGCGCCGCCGTGAACCGGGCCAGCGACCCGCTGCCGGTGGCCACGCCAGTACTCTCCGTCGATGGCACAGGGGCAGAGCGCGTAACGAGTACGCTCCAGGTTCGCATCAGTTCGCGTCGCGACTCGCCGGCAAACGACACCGCGAGCACCGTGGTGGATGTCTCGTCGGCGGTGCGCGCAATGCCTGGCGGCAGACCGATCTGGTTGGTGGCGCTGCGCTGGTCGCCCGACGCTGCGGACTCAGCGAGCAACCGACCCAAGGCGAACAATTCGTCGGGCGCGGCACCTTCGCGAACGGTAATTGTGCTGATATCGAGGGCCGCCAGCCTGTGCTGCAGTCCGCTCAGCAGCGGCTCCTCGGCAACCGACTGGCGATCAACAGGCACGCTGTCCAGCAGCATGGTGTCATCGACAACGCGACAGAGCATCGCACCATCGCGCGAGCGCGCCGCGAGTTGACGCAGCGCCACGCGAACTCCGGAAAATTCCGGACCCATCGGCACGGCGTCCACGATGCCGTCGCGCACTCCCGAATGATCGGGGCCACGCTCGATCAGTCGCTCGACGAGCAGTCCCAGCGCGCGGGCCACTGACCGCGAGGCGCGTCCTTCCGACGCGATACGTACGACGCCCGAATCCGGCGTGCGGGCCGTCGGAGTTGTGCGTGCGTGGAGGTCGTTGCGGGAGAGGCGGGTGAAGGTGTGGAAGTGCTCCAGCATGACTTCCGTTTTCTGGGCGATGTTGTGGGGATGGAGGCTCATGAAGCGCGCCAGCGCCTTGGCGGCCTTGCTCTTGCTGACCTGCGGGTCGTCGGCGACTGCCTTGACCAGCCGGTAATAGGTCTTGTAGGTCGTGTAGTTCTTGAGCACGTCGAGAATGAAGCCTTCCTCGATGGCCTGCCGCATGCTGTAAAGATGGAACGGCCTCGGCCGCGCATCCGGCCCCTGGGTGCCGAACACTTCGAGCGTCTTGTATTTCGGCGTCGCCGTGAAGGCAAAAAAGCTAATGTTCGGCTGGTGGCCCCGCTTCGCCATTTCCTTGAGGATTTCC
>JANMRE010000064.1:0-12502 GCA_031370885.1 Gemmatimonadaceae bacterium | reverse complement strand
CGGCGTACTACGATGCGCTGGGACAGCGCATCACCACGCGCGGTTACACGATGCCAGCCAACGGATACCAGCCACTTCACGTGACCGGGAACCACTGAGTCATGCCGCACATCGCGATACCGCTCAACATTCCCGGCATACGCGGACTGATGAATGTGCGCCCCGATGCGGCGCTGGCGCTCAACGCGCTGGCGCAGGCTGTGCTGGCCGACGCGTCACCGCTCACCCGCGGCGAGCGCGAGCTCATTGCCTCGTTCGTGTCGCATCGCAACGACTGCACCTTCTGCAAGACGTCGCATGGTGCCATTGCCGCGCATCTGCCCGGCGTCAGTCAGCAGCTCGTGCACGACGTCTGGTGCGACCGGTCCAGCGCGAACGTCAGCGACAAGTTTCGTGCACTGCTCGACATTGCGGCCAAGGTGCAGGTGAGTGGCAAGGCCGTGACGGAAGCAGACATCGCGGCCGCGCGCGCGCATGGGGCGTTGGACATGGAAATCCACGATACGGTACTGATTGCGGCCACCTTTTGCATGTTCAACCGCTACGTGGATGGCCTTGGCGCCACGGCGCCTGACGATCAGGCCGTCTACGACCTGATTGGACGGCAGCGGGCAACTGAGGGGTACATGACAACGTCGGTACTGATGCGTCCCGCGACATGATTCTGCAACGTGCGTTCAAAGCGTCACGCGCCGACCGCCGCGATAGCCAACCACGCCTTCTTCCACGGTATACAACAGCAGCAACGCATTCGGGCGACCGTATCCCTTCATGAGATCCAGCATCATGCGGTCCTCGCCGCCCCACGGAAATCCGAACACAACGTCAAAGTCGTCGAGCGCATAGCCCAGTTCGAGATACCCTGAGAGTCCGTTGCCAGGTGTCTCGATGGTTCCATCGGACGCCTTCGGCTGCCATCGATATCCCGACGGCAGAAAACTCCCAATCACGAACCGCGCGCTGGAGTTGTATGCTTCGGCCATTTTCCGGGAACGCCGCGCCAATCCGGAATCGAGTTCGATCCCGTAGGCCTCGAAACCAAGCAGGTCGGCCATGATGGTAATTACGCCGGTGGCCGAGCCCAACTCGAGAAAACGGAGGGCAGGGCCGCGCTGGGCAATCAAGACGGCCAGCACGGCGTCGTAGTCCGCAGCAACAAACGAGTGGAACTCGCGGTCGCGGACGTCGGAATCAAACCGCTCCCAGAGTGCCCACCCTTCGTCGATCAGGGCCTCCAGGCGGGCTTTGAGCGTTACTTCGACGTCAGGGCTGATCGCCGGAAGTCTCCGCGGAGTTCGCTTCAGCAGCTTCGCCTTCAACAGGCGCGCCATCCACGGGCTCAAGTACATCACCCTCAGTCGGCTCCTGCAACCGACGCAGACGGCGCTCTTCGAGCTTCTTGTCGCGCGTGGCTTTGCGATCAAGCTCCTTGCGGCGTTTGTCAAAATCGTAATTCGGTTTGCGGGCCAAGTCGGGAGCCTCTGGGTGACGCGTGGGACTCGTGACGCCCAGCCGGAGCGGCTGATCGCGTCGAACCAATGAACGTAATGGGTTGCCGCGAGGAATTGCGCGGAAAACGCCCACAACGCATCGTCTGGCGGGTCGGCCCAACGGGCGGCCAGTATTCAATCCCCGTGACGACGGAGTGCTTTCGTGAGGCGAATCGAACGATCTGGCGCCCGACACCGTGAGACCGCGCCGACTGCCGCGTGCCGTTTTGGGCGCGTGACAGCGCTCCGGATCATACTGTCGCACATGGTGGTGTGGCCTACCACAGTGTGGTCCCAGTCGCGCAACGCCCAGACTGGCGATCCGCCGATCCGAACCGAGTCCAAGGAGGTTCGACAAATCGTCACGTTTCTGTTTGAGCCCAGCAGGTTGGCGGAGGCAATGGCGATTTATCAGCAACAGCTTGTGCCGATCTATTCTGACGTTCCGTCGCTACTGCGGTTCCGCGGTTTTCGGGAGGCGGAAAGCCCTGAGCCGCTCGATCTGGTGGTGGTGAGCAGCTATCGCGGAATGTCGGGGATGGACAACGCCAACGAGGCGCTGCGCCGTGTGGGTTCGTCGGGCCAGTCGGCGTTCGCACTGTATGGCACGCTGTCGGCGATGACGCAAACGCACCACGACCAATTCGTGGAGATGATCGCTGTGCTCAGCGACACGGTACGCTCTGCGGCCGCACTCACCGTGTTCGAGTACACGCAGGTCACGCCGGGATCGCACGCGCGTTTTGAAACGCTGCTCCGCACACGCGTGCGACCATTCGAGCAGGTGAACCAGTTGGTTCAATGGTCGGAGACCGGACGCCTGCTGGTAAGCGATGGCTGGGACTACCTGCGCATGTACGGAATCCGCTCTTTGGGTGACTGGCATCACTATCTCCAGCAAACCCGATCCGCATCGTTTCAGCAGGAGTTCGGTTCGCTCGTTGTGACACGCAAGACGTTGCTGCTGCGTGGCGATCCGCGTCTTTCAGTACGCTGACGCCAGTAACGCCGACGCCCTGCGCCAATGCGCCCGGCACGACGCCTGTCCATTTCTCCTACGGTGCACTTCGTGAACATCCGCCTTGCAGGTGCAGTTGTGGGTGCCGCCCTTGCCGCTGCCTGCGGATCCGACAAGACGCCCAGTCCCACGCAGCCGGCGTGCACGTTGTCCGCCGTGGTGGTAAGCCCCGCAACGCTCACGTTACCCATTGCACAGAGCACCACGCTGTCGGCCGCGATTACCCAGCAGAACTGCGGAACGCTCACGCCCACATGGGCGAGTACCAATCAAACGGTGGCCACGGTATCGAATGCCGGCCTGGTTGCGGCGCTCGCGCAGGGCACCACCACGATCAGCGCCACCGTGAACGGCGTGCAGGGTTCGGCGCAAATCACCGTTCCGCCGTGTGTTTCGGCCGTGTCGGTGAGTCCGTCCAGCGCGACCATCTCCGTGCCACTCACCACGGCACTTACCGCAACGGCGACACCCGCCAACTGTCCTGGCGCGACGATCGCGTGGACCAGCTCCTCGAATGCCATCGCCACGGTGGCGAACGGAAACGTGACGGCCGTTGCTCCGGGAACGGCCACCATCACCGCGTCGGTTGGGAGCGTGTCCGCCACGTCGGTCATTCTCGTGCAAGCGGCACAATTGGGCAGTGTGTGGGATCAGACCATCCTGAGGGTCGCCGGCAGCGGCGATGCACCCAATGGGTTCATCAGCGCAGCATGGGCCGCCAGTCCCACTGATGTATTTGCAACGTCGTATCCATTCTACTATCGCTTCAACGGCACCACCTGGTCCAAACTGTCCGGTAATTCATTCGGCGTTGAAGCCATGTGGGGCAGCTCGTCGGCCGACATATTCGGCGTTGGTCAAACAGTGCGCCGCTTCAACGGCACGGCGTGGACCGACATGACATCGCCTACCACGCAGCGTCTGCGCGCGGTGTGGGGCAGTGGCCCCAGCAACGTATTTGCGGTTGGGCAAGGGGGGACGATTATTCGATACAACGGCACCAGCTGGAGTACGATGACGTCGCCCACGACGGCCAATCTTACTGGTGTGTACGGTGCCGGACCAACGCTGATTTTTGCCGTCGCGGAGAACGGTATGATCATCAAGTTTGATGGCACGCAGTGGGCCAACGTTGCGTCGCCCGCAACAAACTTCCTCACCGCCGTCTGGATGGACAGTCCAACACTCGGCTACGCGGTGGGGCTTGACGGTGTGCTCAAGTACAATGGAACCGGTTGGTCGATAGATCCAACGTACACCAACAGTGGCTCCCTGCTGCGGGCCGTCTGGGGGTCGTCGGCGTCAAACGTAGTGGTGGCGGGCGGGGCTGGCTTCGTGAGTCGCTTCGATGGTGCGTTGTGGACCGGCATATCGCGCAAGACATCGGTGGATCTCTCTACGCTCACCGGATCGGGCACGACCACGTTTGGGTTCGGAACGACCGCCACGCTTCAGTTGACGGGCAATACCGCGACGTTGCTCTCGTCCGCTCCGGAATTGCGGTCGGTGTGGGCGGTTGATGCGAGCACGGCGTTTGCGGTTGGCGATGACGGTGTGATCTGGAAGTACTCGAATGGCGCGTGGCAGTTGCAGCCCACTGGCACGCTGGCCCGTTTCAATGATGTGTGGGCTGCCAGTGCCTCCCAAGCCCTCGCGGTTGGCGTCGACCTGATTACCAACACATCGGTCGCGTACCGGTTTGACGGGACCAGTTGGCAACCCATCGCCCTGTCCGGCACTTCTCCCTTGGTCTCGATGTGGGGGACTTCATTCACCAACCTGATTGCGGCCAGTCGATTCTCGCCGCTGCAGCGTTTCAATGGCACCTCATGGGGGTCAGCCACTGCGACCAATCCAGGCGATGCGATCGCGCTGTGGGGCACCAGCGATACCGACTACCTCGTGGTGGGTTCCAGCGGGTTTGCGGCGCGGTTTGATGGTGCGGGCGGCGTCACGCCGATCGCGTCGGGAACCACCTCAGCATTGATTTCGCTGTGGGGCAGCAGTCCGACCAACTATTTCGCGGGCACCAACAACGGCGCGATCTATCGGTTCAATGGAACGTCATTTACGCCGATGACCGTACCCAGTGCGTTTGGCGCGACCACGGGTATCTGGGGCACCGGTCCCACACAGGTGTTCGCTATTGACTACAATGGCAGCGTGATTCGATTCGACGGCACACAGTGGGTTCGACTGCGAGACGGCGTGAGCGACTCGTTCTACAACGCGCTGCATGGCGTGAGTGCGAAGCTGTTTTCCGTTGGCCCGGGTGGCGTAGCGATGGTGACGCGGTAAATCACGCGGTGCGTCAGGGCAGCTTCGCGGCGCCCTTGGTGCGCGCGTTGAAGAACTGCACCATGGCTGGCAGGTTGGGCTCTACCATATTGGTGTGATTCCCGCCCGGCACTTCGACATACGTGACATCCACGTTCAACGCCTTCATCGCCTCAACCATGGTACGCGAACCGCGCACGTTTACGGTCGGGTCGTTGTCGCCATGCGCCACGAACGCCGGGATGTGTTTCATCCGCTCCACGGTTGCCGGAGCCCCCTGACCGGAAAACGCGCCAATAGCCGCCCAGATATCGGGATACTTGGCGGCCACTTTCCAGGTGCCGATGGCTCCCATGGAGTGACCCATCAGGTAAATGCGATTGGGATCGACCGTGTACAGCTTTCGCACCTCGGCGAGCACCTGCATCACATCCATCTCGCTCAGCTCCGAGCCGCGCCACCGCGTCAGATGGCGGCGTGGCCACGCCCCACCCGTAGCCGCCGTCTACGCGATAGCCAAGCGGTGCCACCAGAATGTAGCCATTCTGCTCAGCCAATTCGGGAAGTTTCTTCCCATAGGCATCGAAGAACGAATCTTCAGTAGCGCCCAATCCGTGGAGCGCGACAATGAGTGGCATGCTCTTGCTCGCCACGTATTTGCTGGGCACATACAGCCGGTAGGGCATCACTTCATTCGCCGCATCCAGCGTGTAGTGCCGCTTCATGTCACCGGTGCGCTTGGCGAATGGATCCTTGCCCTTCTGCACGACGGCCAGTACGGAATCGGTGACGGCGAAGTCCTTGTCGACGTCCCAGGTGCGCAGTTCCAGCTTGCCGCGGTTCACGTTGCGCATCCGATCCACCGGATACAGAATCTCGGCTCGCAGCGTGGCTGGCGCGCGTGTTGCTGCGCTTTCGAGCTTGCTCACGGTTTCGTCGATCCCTTTGCGCACCACCACGCCCAGCGTCGCGCTCCCCAGTGCCCGTGCCGAGTCGGTCACTTCCACCACCACGGTGTAACGTCCGTCAGCAACATCGCGCAAATCAAACTCCATCGCAAACGGCGACTCACGCAGGTCCCTGCTCACTCCGTCGAATTTCCCCAACTCCTTGACCAACACCGCGGGTTGATTGGGGGCTGTACCAACCGGTCGCGCCGTCAACGTGGCGTGGGCCGACAATGAACGGGTGAGTTCAATAGACGGCGCATACAGTTGCTCGATGCGCACCGCGTAAGGTTTTTGCGACTCCACCACCACACGATCGGAGCGCAGCAACAGCGAGGCGTTGAAGTCGGCCGCATCGGTCCACGGCCGATTGGAGAGCAGGACATTCCCCTTGGCCAGCAACCGTCGCAATTCGCCCGTGCGTCCCATTCGACTCGCTACCTGCAGGTCACGATCAACCGAGTCGATACGCGCCTTGAGTTCACCCGTAGGGTTGGTGGTGACTTTGCGCGTGCTGTACGTCACGAACAGCGACGTGACACTGGTGAGCGCCTGCGACGACGCCAGCCTTGGCGCCATCGCACTGGCCAGCGAGACGGCCAAGGCAGCGCGGGCGATCGTGCGGATAGGGTTCATGGGCCGGACGGTCGGGGACGATGTCAGAGGGCAGGGCAGAGAAAGGCTTGTCGAATCTGGTAGCCAGTTGACCGCGGCGGAAGCTCCGCACCACCGCGTCTCGCTCCCCTGTCACAACGCTGCTCATCGACATGCAGTCGGGCCGGAGAGGGTCGATCAGCGCACCGCCACGTGGCAGAACAAGGCCCACTTTCTCGGCGTTCGCCCGCCCCTACGCGTTAGGCAGCAACCGTCGCAATTCGCCAGTGGGTCCCATCCGACTCGCCATCAGTCACCACTGCTTACCGTGGCGGCATTCCATGCACGAATGTCTCGACGCTGATCGGCGACACGCCAAACCGTTCCGCAGCGACAGCCCAGTGTGCAAATCGCGCGTCACGCGTGGCCGTGAAGTATCCCATACGCATGATACGTGACGCGACTTCGTGGAACGGCCGCAACAGCAGGCCGCCGGTCCAGAGTACGGGCGCGGGAATTCTCCGACGTCGTGCTGTGACACCCAGATGATGCTCAAGGAGGCTCACCAGGTCGTCTTGCGACACGTTGGACGGCCCGCCAATGTCAATCACGTCGTTGATGACGTCGTGCTGTTGCAGAATTCGCAGAGAGAATTCCGCGACGTCGTCAATGGCGATGAAATTGCCGATAGTCTGGCCATCACCGAACAGGACGGCGGTTCCGTTCTTGTGAATCCCGTCGGCAATCATGCCAACCCACGTTTCCATGAACGCGCCCGGTCGAATCATGACGAACGGCACTCCGCTATGCCGAATAACCTCCTCGACGAAATGCTTGACACGAAAGAAATCCACCGGGCTGTCCGCGTCCATGCCTCGGCCGGAGAGATACACGAGGCGACGGACTCCCGTGGTGCGGGCGGCGTTGCAGAGCGATTCATGAGCCTTGACGTCGATTCGATTGGGGCTTGAGGCCCCGCGCCCCATAACGTTGTTGGCGGTCGAGTAGATCTGCCCGATGCCCTCGCACGCCTGCGCGACCGCTGCGCGATCGAGGAGATCCACGGCCGCCGTTTCGGCGCCGGCCGCAGCCAGCGCCGCGAGCTTGTCCGGATTTCGGCCGAGCGCACGCACGGGAACGCCGGCGGCGAGGAGCTTGCGCGTCACCAGTCCGCCAACAGCACCCGTCGCACCGGCGACCAAAATTCGCGAACTGGTATTGGTCATGAGAACGTGCCCTCGCACGCTGGTCCGGGTGCGGGATGCTTGCTGCGACTTCGGCAGCGTTGGACAAACGCAATGAACTCCGGTAATTGCTGCATTCTCAAGAAGTCCGGATTGGCAGTCAGAACAGGATGATCATTCCAGCACGCGTTAAAGGCGCGCTCAAGCCACGTCATTGCAACATCGAACTTGCCCGTCAGCGCATATACCGACGCGCAATCGAGCGCGGCGGACCCCTCGTTGGCCTCATACAGTGGCAGAAACGCAAAAACAGTTCGTTCGGACAACAGCTGTTCGGCCTGCGCGAGATGCACGCGCGCCTCACTGTGCACGCCGAGGGCGCGATTCGCCTTCGCCGCCAACAGGTGCGCGCGCACGAGTGTGAATCCGGTGCCAACCTGCCGGGGATGGTCGCGGCAGATCTGGATCGCATGACTCGTAGCGATGACCGCTTCGTCGTGACGCCCGAGGCGGCGCGCAACCTCCCCGAGGCCACGGTACGCCTGCGCCAGATGTACCTGCGCGTACAGGTGTGTTGACGTCGCGTAACGTTCAATGGCGCGAGCAAAATGCGCGCCTGCCCGATCCATGGCGCCGACACGGAGGGCGAGTACGCCCTCGAGCACCAATGCACCGATGAACGCGATCCCCGCCCGTCCCGTACCCGATTCGATCGCCGCGGCCTTCTGAATAGGCACCGCCGCCTCGTCATACTGACCGTTGGCAATATAGAAGTCGGCCAACACATGGTAACTCGCCTGAGAGCCGGGCTCGACGCGCACCGCGTTGAACAGTGCGTGAACGGCCCTCTCACGAAGGGTCCAATGTTCGGCGCCCAGTTCGGACATGCCATACAGCGCCAATGCCAGGAAGTAGTGTGCGTACGGCGAGTCTGGATCGAGCGCGACCGCGTGCTCGCCAGACAACACAGCGTCGAAGCGGCGACCGGACCGACCGAGCGCATATGCTTGCCAGGCAAAGGCCTCACCCAGGCCTGCGTCGAGCGTGGTGGCGCGCCGGAGATGCACGAGCGCGGCGGCCAGGTCGTCTGGGTTGGAACTCCCGATGAATCCGAAGGCATAGGAGTACCCCAGTCCGGAATGCGCGAGCGCGTAGTCCGGGTCGCGCTCGATCGCCTGCTGCAGCAGCACACGGGACTCCAGCAACGCCGTTGGCGTGAACTGCTGCTGCAATTGTCGCGCGCGCGCAAACAATTCATAGGCGGTGAGCGACTTGGTCGCGGGCCTGGCGATCGCGGCGCGCATTTGCTCCGTCGCGTCAACATCCAACCGCGCAAGGATGTCGGTAACGATCCGATCCTGCAGATCAAAGATCTCACGCATGGCCCCATCGAGCTTCGATGTCGCGACCATTGACCCGTCCTGGACGCTTCCGAATCGGGGCGTAATTCGAATGCGCTCTCCCGCTGCCTGATAGGCGCCCCAGACAACCCATCGTGCGCCCATCGATCGCGCGACATTCAACGCATCATCCTCCGATGCCACGGGATGCGAGCGCAGGGCGAGCGCGCGCGCCAGCTTTTCCCGCCGTACCACCCGTAGGCTGCTGACACGGGCGAGATCAACACCGATCGTTTCGGCGATGCCCCCGGAAAGCCACTGAACGGCGGCGTCACCTGACAGGTTCAGGAAGTCCAGCACGACCACCGAGTCCTCGACAACAACCGGCTTCGTCGGCACCATCACACTCTCAAGTGCCCGCGCCAGCTCGGCGGTAGATGAGAATCGGTCAGTCGGATCTTTTTCCAGGGCGCGGTGGAGCGCCATATCAACATGTTCTGTCACGTCAGGACGCAGCGTCGTTACCGACGGTGCTGGCTGCGTGAGGTGCTGGGCGAGGAATGCCATCGCGGTTGGGCCGCGGAACGGCGCACTGCCGGTCAACAATTCGAAGAGCACGCAGGCAATGCTGTACTGGTCGGCGCGCGCGTCGATATCGCTGTCGCCGCCGGCCTGCTCGGGCGACATGTACGCCGGTGTTCCCAATGCGAGGCCGGTACCGGTGAGTCGGTTCCCCGCCGCCAGGTTGAACGCATGCGCAATGCCAAAATCGGCAACGAGCGCGTGGCCCTCGGACAGCAGAATATTCTCCGGCTTGATGTCACGGTGGACGATGCCGTCACGGTGCGCGTAGTCGAGCGCCCCGCAGATCTCAATCATCAATCGGAGGGCCAGCGCCACATCGAACGGCCCTTCCCGGTCGAGGCGCTGGCGGAGTGATTCGCCCTTCACGAACGGCATGACGTAAAAGAGGTACCCCGCCGCTGCGCCAGAATCGAAAAGCGGCACAATATGCGGATGATTGAGACGCGCAGCGACTTGTATCTCGCGCTCGAATCGCTCGGCGGCGAGCGCAGCACTGATGGCGGGTCGAAAGAGTTTGATCGCCACCTCACGGTTGTGCCGCGAGTCGCGCGCCAGCAAAACGACGGCCATACCGCCACGACCCAGTTCGGACGTAACGACATATCGATCAGCCACCGCGCTGGCGAACTCGCGCCATTCCGCTGCGAGTGTCAGGGAGCTCGCGGCGATACCGAATGACGATTCGTCCGGGTTGTTCACTGACCGTCGGAATCGGGCGACTCAAAACGCATAGATACGTCCCTGTGGTGCGAGATCCCTTGATGGAGGACGCCGAAAACTAGCGACCGAACTGTGCCAGCCATGACACGCCACCCAAGACGGCCGCGAAGCGCAGTGTGCGTCCGGCAAACGTGGTTAAACAGAACCACCAGCGGTTGAAGCGCAACTGACCGGAAATCACTGACATGATCGCCAGCGGAGGAAGGCCCACGCTGGCCGAGAAGAAGAGCAGGGCCATGCCAACCCACGATCGTTTGTCAGTGTGCGATTTGATTGTCGCGTATTGGCGCTGCCAGCGAGGTGTTTGCATTCTTCTCTGGATAAACGGCCAGTGGATGGACGAGCGGCCCACGGTGTACCAGCCCAGCTTTCCCGCCGCTTGACCCGCGGCGGCGGCGGCCGATATCGGCCAGACACCAATCGTAAGCGCGAACGCGCCGGTGAGGGCGATGTAGGCCTCGAGATTGACCAGGGGACACAGCGCGGACACGATGGCCACGCAGAACGTGGTGAGCAGCAGCATCAGCATGGCGCTGGCTCCAGATCGGGCCGAACGCATCCGCTCGGCATGGGAAGCCCGCGAATCATCACCCACCGCAGCGATATGAGCTTGAGGCCAAGCAACATGCAGGCGATGATACCCACGACCCACGGATCCCGCGTAAAAATCATGAGAAGGGCAAACAGTCCGGAGTTGAGCGCTTTGCCGGCCTTCGACCAATTCCACAGCCAGATGCGTCGATCCAGGTAAAGAAACGCTCGCGATGGGGATGCGCACATTCGCGGTGCAGGCACTCGGGCGTCGCGGTCATGGGCGACCTCGAAGTACGCGTCGCAGCATAATGCCTCGTTCCGTTCGCAGTGAGTGGCAGCGCTGTTGCTGCCAGTCACTAACGCGGAAAGTCCGCTCCAATCAGTCGGAGCGGCGTGCGGCGCCTTCGCCCGTGTTCCCTGACAGCGCGAGATGCTCCGGGCGTTCGTCGAGGATCCGCTCACACAACACGCGCACCCGGTCGGCCGCGTTTTGCAGCGCCTGTTCACCTTGTTGCTCCGACTCAACCAATACACTGAGCTGCGACCATACGGCGCGCAGTTGGGCAAACAGCGCCGACCGCCTGGCCGTGGCGAGTGTCTGTTGTCCCTGAATTTTCCGAATAAGATCCAGATGTCGCTGCACGGTTTCGCCGAGCTCACGATGCTCTGGGCTGGTGGCCTCGCTCTCCGTCAACATCGTCAACTGCGCGGCCAGCCGATGGCCCTCTGCCGGGCTCGCGTCGCGAGTGAACAGCGCGATCTCCCGGTCCAGCCCGGCGATAATGGTGATCTGATGGTGCACGGCGCGCCGCGCGATGCGGCCAACCGGCGCGATTGATGTCGGGAATCGGCGGATCAGCTCCTCCACGGCCCGCGCGTGGTCGGCGGCCACGTGCGGATCGGGAGGGCGGACGATCTGCGCGGCCGGCGTTAACAGCTGCGCAATGCGCGGTTCACGCCAAAATGACGACGGCGTGGTGGAGAAAAAGAGGAATTGCATGGTGTTGTCGAAGCCGAGCCGCTGACGCAAACCCCAGCGCAGCGCGAACGCGATGGCAATGGGTGTTCCGATACCCAGCAATGCCATTGAGACATTACGAACCGCGCGCATCGTGTCGGTTGCACCGTCCAACGACAATGCCACAACAACCATCAGGACAAAAAACACGGCAACCATCACCCGAATCACGCGCCCTATTCGTGGCAGCCGCGGCCAGAGGTCGTGGGCGCCACGCAATCGGGCTGGCCACCAGGTGCCCCACCACCTCGGCGGGCGTGAGACCATACGGAGCAGTTGACCTGCCTTCATGCCGTGCGCCCGAATTCGCCACACGTGGAGCGCGGGCCCCACGGGAACGAGTATGGCCACCAGAATGAGTAGCAACCGGCTGGTCGGAGAGCGTACCGAGCCGAACGCGAACGCGATCCACAATACCAACCACATGGCCGCGTAGGCGGCGTAACCCGGAAGGTCGGCCACCAACTCTGGAAGTTCGTTGGCCAGCACGCTGCTGCTGTTGCGCAGCGCATTGCGCAGTGCGGTGGCATCGCGCCAGCGTATCTCACGGTCGCGTGCCAGGCATCGCATCACGATGTGCGCGAGGTCGATTGGCAGTCGCGGTGCAATCTCGAGTATCGGTGTCACGTCTTCAATGCGTCGGCGCGCCAGCATGTGGATCGCATCCAGTCCCTCAAAGGGCGCGCGTCCGGTCAGCATCGTATAGGCCACCGCACCCAGCGAATAGATGTCGCTCCGTCCGTCAACCTCCGTTGCACCATCAGTTTGCTCAGGCGACATGAACAGCGGGGTTCC
>JANMRE010000059.1:0-2174 GCA_031370885.1 Gemmatimonadaceae bacterium | reverse complement strand
TAAGGCGCGATGCCGAAGCGCGCGAACAGGGCCGGTGCCACGGTGGCCATCGCGGCGTACGCGAACGCCGCGCCGGTGCCTACGGCCACGAGGGTGTTCATGTCAGCGGCATGATGGCGAAAGGCGGCCCAGGCGGGGGGCTAAACCGCGCCTCTTGCAGTCAATGCGGGCTATTCTGCGCCTTCGTCACTTTGCGTCGCGGACCGAGGAAGCGTACTTCGGATGGGCGTCGATTCGTGCGTTGTTGCGAGCGGCGACTTCCGGCGCAGCCTGGCGAAGCGGAGATCATGGACGCGAC
The DNA here is from genome assembly GCA_031370885.1 of Gemmatimonadaceae bacterium. GTDB lineage: Bacteria > Gemmatimonadota > Gemmatimonadetes > Gemmatimonadales > Gemmatimonadaceae > Gemmatimonas. The sequence goes on along the minus strand of JANMRE010000059.1, from coordinate 1,876 downwards.
CATCGCGACGGATCCGCAGGCGGGACGCCAGCTGCCGTGGCAATGGGCGTTCCCGGCGGGGCGCCGGTGACCCAATACCAATCGGGTTGCAAGAATGGCGAGATAGGCTGCGCGGGCGTACGTTGTGGCGGATTCGCGGAGCGCCACAGCAGGTCCAAAAGTAGTTGGGCAGACGATGAAAGGTGTTGCGAGTCGAAGAGGTGCAGCGAGGAATCGAGCGATATGTCCGGAGTTCGTCTCATAGTTTCGACGCGGTGGTGACTGTGGCCAATCTAGATGCGATGCCAAGTCTGAGTTCCAAGGGGCTAGCCCCGGACGTTCGGCGCGCGAAGGCAGAGGCGACGAGCCGATTTCGTGAATTGCGGGCTGCGAAGTTCAACCCGGAGGCCGACGATGCCAAGGCCGAGCTGCGCCGGCTTAGTGACGGTTTCTTCAAGTTCTACGATGGCGGGGAGCTTGACGATGCGCACGCAGGCGTACGAGGCCTCGCAGGCCTGAAGGGCCGGAAGCGTGCATACTATCTGGAATGCAGGGTCGGCGAGGCTCATGTGGGCGACCCACAGCGCGCTGGTTCAAGGCGATTGGTCCTTCAGATCGACTCGCTGCAGATTAAGCGCGTGTTCTTGACAGATGGCCACTACACGCGGGGGTCATGGGCAGAGATTGACCCTGGATAGGTCGCCGTGAATCGCGGTGCGAACATGCACTTGACACGCGCTTCGCGGCGCCGCTGCCCAACAAAGCGTTGCAGTCTGACGAGCGGGCTATTGTGCGCTCGCTTCGCTCGCTCTATTTCATCCGCTCGCAGCTGAACGCAAACGTTATGCAACTTCAGACACCCATTTGACATCGTATACTGTAAGTTATATAATCAAAGGTGACTGACAAGCCGATCCTCTGGGTGGGGACTGCGCGCACCGATCTCCGGGCGTTGCCGAGCGATGTTCGCCGAGCGCTCGGCATCGATCTGCGTCGCGTGCAGTCTGGGGACCTGCCGCGCGATTGGAAACCAATGGCCATCGTAGGTACGGGTGTCGTCGAGATTCGGGTGCGGGTCAACGGAGCCTATCGCCTGATGTACATCGCCAAGTTTGCCGAAGGGATCTACGTGCTGCATGTGTTCCAGAAGAAGTCGCAGAAGACGAGCGGACTTGATATCGATCTCGCGCGGGCGCGACTCGCCGCGCTCCAGCGTACACGCAAGGAGGGGTAGCGTATGGCCGTTCGCATTCAACGTAGTTCGGGGAACGTGTTCGAGGACGTGGGATTTCCGCGCGCCGAAGCCGCGCATCTTCTGATTCGCACGGACCTGATGTTGCAGATTGCGCGCGTGCTGAAAGCCCGGAAGTTGACGCAAGCGCGCGCTGCCAAATTGCTCAAGGTCTCGCAGCCACGCGTCAGCGATCTGGTGCGAGGGCGCGTTGAACTGTTCAGTATTGATGCGCTGGTCGAGATGCTCACCCGACTGGAGATGGTCGTGACGGTCCGTACCAAGGCGGCCGCGAAAGTTGCCTAACGATGCTTGCTGCAGACGGGCGGTTCGGAAGCTCGCTGCGCTCGCATTTTGTTTGAGCGCCCGCTGCAGAAGCTGGCGTTAGGCGTCATTCCCAGCACTACCGAGGAGGAAAGAGTTTTGGGGCCGCGCGCACTAGGAGCGAAGCTCACGATAACGAGCTTTCGAGGGCCGTTCCTACTCCAGAGGGCTCGCGACATGGCCGCGAGCGCGACAGACAACTCTGGCGATACCGACACGGTTGTGATCCTGGCGACTGCCGGCATAGAGGCTTTTCTGAATTCACTCGAGGCAATGTTGGACTCGACGGACCAAGAGCGCCTCACGACACTGGCGAGTGTCCTTGCAGAAGCTGAGCGAAGC
>JANMRE010000035.1:0-12961 GCA_031370885.1 Gemmatimonadaceae bacterium | reverse complement strand
GTGCAGTTGCTCACCGGTCTCCAATCGGCCGACCGCCACCTCGGGCGCGTCGCCTCCGCCTTCAAGCTCGGCTGACCCCCATGTGCTTCAAGAACCTCCCCATCGAGTTCGACGCTCAGGGCAAAGCGTTTCTCAAGGACGGCGCGGCCAACCCGTACGCCACGGCCGTGGCCGTGCCTGCCGGGCCCCGGCAGCTGGATCATGACAAGGTGCTCGAGCTGGTCAAGCGGAACGGCCATATCAAGGATGTCGACTACGATCCGGTCACGCGTGTTGCTGGCGCGCTGGCGTTTCATACCGTCACCGATGTCCGAGAGCGTCGCGTGATCGAGGCGCGTTCGGTGGCCACGCTGTTCCGTGGCTATGAAGTGATCATGATTGGTCGTGACCCGCGCGACGCGATCTACATCACCAGTCGCGCCTGCGGCGTGTGCGGCGGGGTGCACTCAACGTGTTCGGCGCTGGCCATCGAAATGGCCATCGGCTGTCAACCGCCCCCGCTGGGCGTGCTGATTCGCAACCTCGCGCTCGCGCTCGAATTCCTGTACGACCATCCGCTGCACCTGCACCTGTTGGCCGGACCGGATTACTCGGCGGCGATTGTTGAAGGCACCAATCCGGGAATGCTGGACAAGGCGCGCAGCACGGCGGCACATCATACCGACGTGCACGGCTACCGCACTATTTACGACCTGATGGTCGATCTCAACCCGCTCAGCGGCAGCCTTTACCTCGAAGCGCTCGCCATGACACGCGTTGCGCGCGAAGCCTACGTGCTGATATGCGGCAAGTATCCGCATCCGCAAACGATCGTGCCGGGTGGCATGAGTTCAACCATCACGCTCACCGTGATGAATGAGATGTATCTGCGCATGAGCCAGTTCTTTGACTACGGCAAGAAGATTGCCGGTATCTGGGACGACATCACCGAGTTCTTCTACGAAACCGACCCGAAGTACAAACTGGTGGGATCGCGTCGCGCGAACATGATTGATACGGGCATTTTCGATCACCCGGACGCGTATGATGCAACCTACGCCAATGCCGACGCATGGGGAAACAAACGCTGGGCAACTCCCGGTGCGATCGTCGACGGCACGCTCGTTACGACCGACCTCACGAAGATCAACATGGGGCTCGAAGAATTTGTCGAGCACTCGTATTACGACGAATGGACAGGCAGCGGACAGCAGCAGCATTTTGCCACCGATCCTATTGGGCTGCCCCTCTCTCCCTATCATCCGTGGAACAAGGTCACCAAGCCCAAGCCGGGCGCGCAAAGCTGGAAAGAGAAGTACACGTGGGATACCGCACCGCGATGGGACCGCCTTGGCATGGAAGCCGGTTGCTACGCGCGCATGTGGAACACCGCTGTCGCCCGCAAGCTGCCGGATAACCCGTTCATCGAGTCCACCGGGCATTCGCTCAAGATTCGACTGCCGCGTGGCAAACTCCCGGAAACGGAGATCGAATGGCATGTGCCCGATGTGTGGAACGCCTTCGAACGAAACCGGTCGCGCGCATACTGCGTGGGCTACACCGCGATGATCGCGATGAACAACTGGATGGCCGCCATGGAGATCCTCAAGAACGGCGATACCAGAACGTCAACCAAGTTCGAAATGCCCAAGCGCGGCGAACAGATGGGTGTGGGCTTCTGGGGTGCCGGTCGCGGTTATCTCACGCACCACCTGGTGCTCGATCGCGGGGCCGTAGCCAACTATCAGATTGTCACCCCGTCCACCTGGAACGCGTCGCCAACAGACAAGTGGGGACAGCCAGGTCCGTACGAAGAGGCGGTAATGAATACCCCGCTGCTCGAAGAGTCCACCGATCCGGAGAAGTTTCGAGGGATCGACATCCTGCGGGCTATTCGCAGTTTCGATCCGTGCATGCCGTGCACCACCCATATCCAGTCGGAAGCCGGCATGATCACGCGCGAGGTGAACACGTGCGCGTGCGGACTGGATGACTGAGCCAATGCCCGTCGCCCAGCGCGTCGTTATCGGAGGCGTGGGATATCGAAACCTGCGGGATCACTCGCTGGGCATTGTGATGAGTGATGAACTCGAGGCGCTGGCACGGCCGCCGTCGCTGATGGTGGAAGATCTTTGCTACGGGCCGGTTGCCGTCGCACAGTGGTTTCTGGATGAAGCACGCACGTATCCGTTTACGCGCGCCATATTCATCACCGCCATCGAACGCGAACAGCGCCCACCGGGCACCATCAGTGCCTATCGTTGGAACCATGAGTTGCCGTCAGCGGATCTGATCCAGCGCTGCGTGGTTGACGCCGTGACCGGCGTCATTCTCCTCGACAACACGTTGGTGGTGATCGAATGGATGGGAGCACTTCCCGAGGAGACCATCGTGATCGAAGTGGAGCCGCTCGAGCATGCGTTTGGTGACGAGATGAGTCCGGCGGTTGCCGATGCGTACGCGCAGGTGCGTGAACTGGCGCTGTACTTCGCCACTGATGAACAGGCGTGTCGCGCACTTCCGGTGTCTCCGCTCGGTGGCGACTGGCCGTCCTTGCCGATCTCGGCGGTTGCCCCTCGGTTCCTCTCATGACGCCGGAACCCGCGTTCGCCGACCCCGCAATCGAGCTGGCCACCGCGTCGGATGATCTGTTGGCGGAAGTCGAAACGTTGATCGCCAGACTCGCGGCGCATCCCGACCCGGAAGTCGGCCAAGCGACCACGAAATTGCTGGAGCATGTAGACGCGGTACATCGCACGGCGCTGACGCACCTCATGGGCGCCATCCAGTCGATGGCCGGAGACGCGTTCATCAACCGACTCACCGGCGATCCGGCGATTCGACTGCTGCTCATGTCGTACAATCTGTTGGCGGTCGATCGGCGTACTCTCACCGAAGAAGCTCTCGACGCGGTGCGCGGTCACTTGCACAGTCACGGCGTTGACATTGAGCTCCTTGACGTGCTGGGCGGGGTGGTCACGATTCGCGTGCATGGTATTCCATCCACCGATGCCACCTATCCCGGCGTTGTGCGCGACATTCAGGAAGCGCTCACCGCGGGGCTGCTCGGCTTTCAGGAACTCGAGATTCAGGATGGGAAAGGGGCGCGCCCTGCGCCGGCCGCATCGGTGTTTCTGCCGGTGGGATCGCTCAAGCGCGCGTTTCGTCCGGTGTACCGCGACGTGGGTCCGGCAGCGGAGTTTGTGACCGGTACGTTGCGATCAGTACTTGTTGACGGCGCCAATGTGCTGATCGCGCGCGTTGACGACGAGTTTTTCGCCGTCCGCAACGCCTGCGGCGAGAGCCCACTGCCGCTCGACTACAGTACCCTCAACGGCACTGAACTCACCTGCAGTTGGCATCAATGCCGCTACGATGTACGCACCGGGGCTCGGCTCGATCGGCCAGACTCCGCGCGCGAAGAGTGGCTCACCGTGCTCCCGATCCGCGTGAGCGAGGGGATCGTGCAAGTGGTCGTAGGTACCGAGCGGGTGTCACCCGATGCCGCCCCCACGTGACGCGCACGCTTATCGCCGGTTTCGGCAATGTGCTGCGCGGTGACGACGGGTTTGGTGTGGCCGTGCTGCGACGGCTTGCCGAACGCGGTGTGGCCAACGAGTCGGTGGAGTTGCTCGATGTTGGCACCGGCGGTATTCGACTCGCCCAAGAGCTCATGACACCGTATGACAAGCTCATCATCCTTGATGCCGCGACCCGCGGCGGCGCGCCGGGTTCGGTGTATACACTGGTCGTTGATGGGGTGCGCAAGACGCAGGAAATCGACATGCACACCACGGTGCCGTCGCGCGCGCTGGAGGTGGCACTGGCGCTCGGCCCGTTGCCTCCGCAGATATTCCTTGTAGGATGCGAGCCGGATGTGGTGGATGAGTGGTCGCTCGAACTCAGCCCCGCAGTGTCCGGCGCCGTTGAGCAGGCCATTCACGAGGTCGAAAAACTGCTATGAGCCACGACGAGGCTGGCGATGCGATTGCACGCGAAGACGAACTGCTCGAATTGCTGTACTGGTTTGAAGGAGAGGGGTTTGCCGGTGTGGCCACCGTCGATAGCATCACGCGGTTCACCACGCTCGACGAATCCCTTGTGCGACGCACGCTTGAGCGATTGATGATGCGCGGTGATGTTTCGCTGGGCGCACTCGGGAGCACCGACGGCGCACCGGCTGAGTATCGCCTCACCGAGACGGGACGACGGGAAGCGGCGCGCCGCTTCGCCGCCGAGTTTGCCCCCATGTTGAGCCAGGGTCATGGGGAGTGCAGCGATCCCGACTGCGATTGTCATTCCAGCGAAGGCGGGGCCGCCGAATGTCATGCCCGGGCACACAAACACACACACTGACGGCACACTTCAGAGGATCACATGCGTATCGCAATCGCCGGAAAGGGTGGCACAGGCAAGACCACCATCGCGGGCACGCTGGCTCGCGCACTGGCGCGAAGCAGCAATCGCGAGGTGCTGGCTATTGACGCCGATACCAACCCCAATCTCGCCAGTGTGCTTGGCATTTCCCGAGAGCAAGCCGAAGAAATCGTCACCTTGCCGCGCAACTTGATGGAGCGACGCACCATGGAGGACGGCTCGGTGAAGCAGTTCTTTGTCGGCAATCCCGACGCCTTGGTTGGCGAGTTCGGCGTGAAGGGGCCCGACGGCGTGCGACTGATGGTGATGGGCAAGGTGGGCCACGCCGGCTCGGGATGTCTGTGCAGTGCCCACGCGTCGGTACGCGGATTTCTCGGCGAGATTGCGTCGAACCCAACCAGTAACCGGCACGTTATCGTGGACATGGAAGCGGGCCTGGAACACCTGAGCCGTGGTACCGGCCGCCATGTCTCGCGAATTGTCGCGGTGCTCGAGCCCTACTATCGCTCTATGGAAACCGCGCGCAACGTGGTTTCGCTGGCGCGCGATCTCGGCGTGACCGATGTCGTTGTGGTTGCCAACAAGGTGCGTGACGACGGTGACCGCGACGCGATCACCGATTTCTGTCGGGCGCACGATATGAACCTGATTGGCGAAATACCGGTCGACCTCAACCTCGCCGCCGTCGAGCGTCGCGGTGGTGCCCCGATAGACGCCGTCCCCGACTCGCCGGCGGTACGAGCCATTCTCAGCCTCGCCGAGTCACTCATGGCCGAACCCGCCACGCGCTGATCGACGAGGACTACACGCGATTGGCGACCGAGGCCCCCGCATGATCCTGTAACGCACTGCGGTGACTCGCGCGCCATGTCAGGAGGCGCGTCGTGGTTAGGTTCCGCCCATGTCCGTCACCCGCTGGCTGTTCACCGCCCTTTCCTTCGCTGTGATGTTCGGGGCGTCGGCCTGGGTGGTGACGGCCAACTGGCCTGCGGGCGGCATGCTACTGCTGCCGTGGAGGGCGCACGTGGCCGCGCTCGCCGCCGTGTGCATCGAGGCGACCACGCGCGCGCTCAAGATCCAGGCATCGGCCATCGCGGTGGGCCTGCCGTTGCGATTTGGCACCGCGCTGCGCGTGTGCCTCGGTGGTGACTTCGCCGCAGCGATAACCCCCGCGCGCTCGGGTGCAGAACCAGCGCGATTCCTGGTCCTGGCCGAGAGTGGGATGCCGGTTGCGGGTCGCGTACTCGTGTTGTACCTCGAATTGTTCCTTGAGATGTGTTCGCTGGCGCTCGTGTGTACGGTGCTGGCGTGGCTTTTTCAGGGGCGAGGAGCGAGTGTCCGTGGGTTGCTGGCGCTTGTCGGTGGCTACAGCATGGCGGTACTCGGCGTGGGCGCCCTTGGCCTGATGATCGCGCGGCGCAATGCGCATGGTCCCCCTCCGCATTGGGCCCGAACAGTGCGAGTGCACGCTGGTCGGTGGCGTGCCATTCAGCGAACGGTGCGTCAGCTTCGCGCCTCGATGCAGGCGCTGCGCCACGCCAATCGGCGGATCTTGGCTACGGCGTTTATCGGATCCGTGCTGCACGTTCTATGCAAAGTCGCCGTGTTGCCGTTGCTGGTATTCCTGAGCGACCGATCGTTTTCTCTCAGCATGGACTCGCTTGCACCACTGGTACTATGGCCGCTCGCGCTTTTCTACGGCGGAGTTGTTGTGCCTGCGCCCGGTGGCGGCGGCTTCATTGAGGGAGCGTTCGCGGTGACGCTCAAATCGGCGATTCCGGCCGGCATCTTCGCCGCTGCGCTGGTCTGGTGGCGCTTCTACACGTTCTACCTCTACATCTTCGTTGGCGGTCTCGCGGCCGGAGACGCGGCGCTGCGCGCCATTCGTCAACGTGACGTCACATCGTCGGCGCATCATGGCCATGACTGACTCAACGCGCACCTCCAGGTGGGTTCCCGCGCACACAACGCGCGCCCGCCTTGTACTCGGATTTCTCACCATCTACGTCGTATGGGGATCGACGTACCTGGCCATACGCTGGGGCGTTGAAACCATTCCGCCGTTCGTGATGGGCGGCGTGCGTTTTCTCATTGCCGGCAGTCTGCTCTACGCCTTCAGTCGATGGCGCGGCGCTGCAGCACCGACGGCCATTGAGTGGCGCAATTCGGCCGTGATCGGATTCCTGCTGTTGTTTGTGGCTAACGGTGCCGTGTCGTGGGCCGAGCAACGCGTGAGCTCCGGCATGACATCGCTGATGGTGGCGACGGTCCCGCTCTGGCTCGTGCTCTGTGAAGTGGCGCAGGGTAAACGCCCCGGATTGGCGAAGTGGGCCGGTGTCGCCATCGGGCTGCTCGGCGTTGGGCTTCTGGTACTGCCCGCCGACGGGAACATCACCAGTGCGGCGGTCGAGCCGACGGGGGCAATCGTACTTGCACTCGGATCGCTCTCCTGGACCATCGGATCTCTCTATTCACGCACATCGCAACTCGCAAAGCCGGCGGCATTGGCCATCAGCATGCAAATGCTCGCCGGCGGCGCGATGCTGATGTTGCTCTCCGTCATGAGCGGGGAGTTATCGCATATGAATCGTGATGCGATTACCATGGCGTCGCTGTACTCGCTGGCCTATCTGATCGTATTCGGTTCACTGATCGGTTTCAGCACGTACATGTGGTTGCTGAGTGTGGCGAGTCCGACGGCAGTCGGCACGTATGCCTATGTGAATCCAGTGGTGGCGGTTCTGCTTGGTGTGGGGTTTGCCCACGAGCGAATGCCGCCGCAGGCGACGATGGCGATGCTGGTGATCGTGAGCGCGGTGGCGATGGTAAGCCTGGGCGGACAGTTCGGTCGCAAGAACGCCAGCTAAGTCGCAGTGCTGTATCGCTTTGACACGCTCACACTGGGGCGAATCCTGCGGTCGGTGCTTTCCGTACGGTGGTTCGCTGTCTTCATCCTTTTCGGAGAATCCGCCTCATGCGTACCCACATCAAGATCGTCGCGATCGTCAACCTCTTCTTTAGCGCGCTTGGGCTGCTGGGGGCTGCAGGCGTGCTCTTCAGCGGTGTGTTCGGCTCGATCTTTTCCTTTAGCTTTGTGGGCGCAGTTGTCGGTTCGGTGGCCAGCGTGGTCATGGCGCTGGTCATCGGGGCGATCAGCGCCTTCGGCCTGTTTGCCGGATTCGGCTTGCTGAATCACCAGCCGTGGGCCCGCAACGTGCTCATCGTCGTGTCGGCGTTTCGACTCTTCCGCTGGCCCATGGGCACGCTGTTCGGCGGCTACTCGTTGTGGGTGCTGTTCCATGACGAGACGAGGTCGATGTTCAGTTCGCACAGTGTGTAGGGCGGGTAGGTAGGCTGGGGGAGACGGGAGACTGGAGACGGGAGACGGGAGACGTCTGTGCGACGGAGTCTCGTCTCCCGTTTTTGGCGACCGACCTGTGCTCCGCCGTCAAGCGCCGCAGGCTGCGAGGTCTGTAGATTTCGCTATCACACCCGGCTGAAGCGCGCGCCGATGGCGGCATGACCTCTCGATGACAGGACAATGAGCGGAAAGGGCGATAAGAAACGGCGTCGCGCACTTGATGCGTATGGCCGTCTGCAACGATCCGCCGGTCTTGCTGCGGCGCGGGTCGAAGCGGCAGTGCACCCGTTTGGGCTGTCGGCATCGCAGTTCGGTGTCCTTGATACGATCGCGGCTCGTGGGGCGGTCCATCAGCAGGAACTCGCGGAGGCGCTTGGTCGAAGCAAAGCGCAGATGACCGCAATCATCGACGCGCTGGAGTCGCGCGAGTTGGTGCGACGCGAACGGCATGCCACCGACCGACGCTTCATCACGGTTCACCTCACCGACGCGGGATCCGTCGTGCTTGGCAGCGCCACACCGGCCCGCACTGCGGCAATCGTCGAGCTCATGAGCGAACTCACCGGCGAACAGCGTGCTCGCCTGGCGCGCCTCTGTCGCCGACTGTTGCGAACGCTCGACCCGGACGAAACCGATCGCGACTCCGAAACCGATCGGTCCGAGGCCGACACGGAGCACGATGAGGCCGAGGCGCGCATTGACGATGAGGTGAACCCCGCCGAGCGGACGTCCGACCACCATCAACTTTCTTCCTGATCTTCTGAGCTATGGCTGGCCGACACTTTCTCCAGATCCCCGGGCCGACGCCCATTCCTGATCGATTGCTTCGCGCCATGCATCGCGCGAGCGAGGATCATCGCTCATCCGCGTTTCCCACGCTCACCCGCTCCATTCTCTCGCGCCTGCCGCGCGTGGTGAATCAGACGAAGGGTGAGCACTTTGTATTCCCCTCAACCGGCACGGGCATGTGGGAGGCGTCGTTGGTCAACACACTGGAGCCCGGCGCACGATTGCTGGCGGTTCGCATTGGTCAGTTTTCGCATCTGTTCATCCAGGCGGCGCGCGCACTGGGCTACACGGTGGATGTGCTTGAAGTGCCGTGGGGCGAGGCCACCCCTCCCGATCTTATCGAAGCCGCGCTGGCCGCCGATACGTCGCACGGATATCAGGGCGTGATGGTGGTGCACAACGAAACCGCCACCGGCGTGACCAGCGACATCGCGGCTGTGCGCGATGCCATTGATCGGGCCAAGCATCCGGCACTCCTTTATGTTGACGGCGTGAGTTCCATCGGCAGTCTGGATTTTCAGTTTGATGCGTGGGGGGTGGATTGTTCGATTGCCGGGTCGCAGAAAGGCTTTATGTTGCCCGCCGGACTCGGCATTCTGGGCATGAGTGAAAAGGCGATGGCGCGCGTTGACACGGTGACGACAGCTCGTTCGTATTTCGATATACGGCCCATGCGCGATCAAAACGCGAGAGGGTATTTTCCCTACACGCCAGCGCTCTCGCTGCTGTTCGGACTGGACGAAGCGCTGACCATGCTGCTTGAGGAAGGCATGGACGAAGTGGCCGCGCGGCATCGTCGCATGGCGATTGGTGTGCGGGCGGCCGTGAAAGCCTGGGGACTTGGTGAATGTGCGAAGCGCCCGGAGAATGCGTCCAATACGCTCACGGCTGTCGTGATGCCCGATGGCTACGATGCGGCCCACGTGATTGATATCGCATTCAAGCGCTACGATGTCTCATTGGGCGCCGGACTTGGCGAGCTGGCCGGAAAGGTGTTTCGCATCGGGCATCTGGGCGACATGAATCCTCTCACGCTGGCGGGTGCGATGGGCGGCGTGGAGATGGCACTGGCTGATGCCGGAATGCCTATCCGGCTTGGCGCCGGAATCGGCGCAGCGCTTTCCACGTGGCGCCTGCCCGCGTGAGCGGGGTGAGTGTTCGGCCCACGGTCGTCGTCACGCGTAAACTGCCGACGACCGTGGAAAACGCGATTGCGTCGCGATACGATGCGCGCTTCAACCGTACCGATGTGCCACTCACACCGGAGCAGATGCTGCAGGTGCTGCGTACCACAGACATCGTGCTGTGCACGGTCACGGACACGTTGCGCGCCGACCTGTTCGAGGGCCCGGTGAAAACGGGACTGCTGGCCAATTTCGGTGTCGGGGTGAATCACATCGATCGGGCTGCCGCGCGTCGCGCCGGGATAGTCATCAGCAACACCCCCGACGTGCTTACCGACGACACGGCGGATATCGCCCTGGCGCTCATTCTCATGACAATGCGTCGGTTGGGTGAAGGCGAACGACATCTCCGCAGCGGCGCATGGTCGGGATGGCGACCCACGCACCTGATGGGCCGAAGTCCGCACGGCAAGACGTTGGGCATTATCGGCTACGGACGCATCGGGCGCGCGCTCGCGCGTCAAGTGTCTTTGGCGCTGGGCATGCACGTGGTCTGGTACGCGCCGCGCGATCCGCGCATCGACGATCCTTCGTCGGCCGGACCAGCGAACGCCGAGCGGGTTGATTCGGTGGACGCGCTGCTGGCGCGCGCCGATGTGGTGTCGCTCCATTGTCCGGCAACACCCGAGACGCGCCATCTGATGAACGCCGAACGACTCGCCCGCATGCGACCGAACGCGTATCTGATCAACACCGCACGCGGTGACATCGTGGACGAATACGCGCTCACCAACGCACTCCGCGAACGGCAGATTGCGGGTGCGGGGCTTGACGTGTATGAGTGGGAGCCCACGGTTGTGGCGGAATTGCGCGACATGGAACAGGTCGTGCTGTTGCCGCATATGGGCAGCGGCACCGTGGAGACGCGAACGGCCATGGGGATGCGCGCCGTAGCGAACATGGATGCGTTTGTGGCCGGAGAGCAGCCGCCCGACCTGGTCGGGTTCTGATCGATGTGTGACGCCTGATGGTACACGCCGGCCTGTTGGACGACGTCAATGCCGCATTGTCAACGCGACGACGCGTCGGCTCGCTCGACCACTATCCCGAAGTGCGCTCGCGGTTCCTGCCACACACTCACGATCTCGTGGTGTGCGTGCCGCCGGAATACGAACTGGAACCGGAACGTCGATATCCGGTGTTGTACCTGCACGACGGGCAGAACGTGTTCGACGATCTGCCCATGTCGCCCTTTGGTGTGCAGTGGGGTGTGGACACGACCGCACGCGCCCTGATGCATGCCGCGATCATCGAACCGATCATTCTGGTGGCGATCGGCAACGCTGGACGCGAACGGATTGACGAATACACACCCACCCGCGACAACGTGCACGACGCAGGCGGGATGGCCGATCGCTACGGCCAGATGCTGGTGTACGAAATCAAGCCGTTCATCGATCATCAGTACCGCACCCAACGCGCCGCCCGCGACACGGGACTGGTGGGGAGTTCACTGGGTGGACTGCTCACGCTGCATTTGGGGCTCACCCATTCGGCCATTTTCGGGAAGCTGGCGCTGCTCTCGCCGTCGGTCTGGTGGGATGATCGCTGGATCGTGCGACAGCTCAGTCTCTCCGACGAACGCCGTCCACCGTTGTCGATTTGGCTGGACGTTGGCACGGCGGAAAAACGCATGCTGAAGGGCACGCGTTTGCTGCATCGCATGTTGCTGCGCAAAGGATGGCAAGACGGCGTGGATTTGCACTACATGGAGGCTGAAGGCGCGTTGCACGATGAACGGGCCTGGGGCCATCGCACCGGACTCTTTCTCCGGTTTCTCTTTCCGGCACAGTGACCATGGAAACGTTTCGCGGATTCCCTCCACGCGCGATGACTTTTCTGCGCGGTCTCAAGAAGAACAATCGCAAGGACTGGTTTGAGGCGCATCGCGACGACTACGAGGATGCATTGCGCGCACCCATGCGCCTGCTCATTGAAGACGTCGATGTGCGGTTGGCAGCATTCATTCCGGAGATTGTCGGCTCCCAGAAGAAGTCGATGTTTCGCATCCACCGCGACGTGCGGTTTTCGAATGACAAGTCACCGTACAAGACCAACGCGGCGTGCTGGTTCTTTCATCGCGATTCGGGTGGCGGGGTGGGTGGGGAGGCCGTGCATGGTGGTGCCGGGTTTTACTTCCACATGGAGCCGGGCGAGATGATGTGTGGCGGCGGCATCTGGATGCCACCGCGTCCGGCGCTGAATCAGATTCGCAACGTGTTGGCCGACGATTACGAGGGGTTTGCCGACATCGTGAACCACCGTGCATTCAAACGGCGGTTTGGCACACTCAGTGAAGAGTCCATGCTGACCCGTATGCCGCGCGGCTACGAGCCCGATCATCCGGCTGCCACGTGGCTGCGCTATCAGTCGTTCACTGCGGGTTGCGCGTTGACACTGGACGATGTGCAGAGTGCCAAGCTGTCGGATATTCTGGCGAAGCACTATCAGGCGATGACGCCGTTCGTACGCTGGTTGAATACGGCGTTGGGTCTCAAGCCCAGTGCCGGTCGGTGACCACAAAAAACGCAGCGATGCGCGAATAATTCCCGGTCAACTACGGGGTACCGCGAAGCCAACCCCTCGGCAAGATTGCCTGCCATGTCGAAGTCGCTCAAACTCGTTCTGGACATCCTCATTGGTGCGGTCGCCCCGGTACTGATTCTCAAGTACGGGACCAAGCCGATGGGGACGCTGCCCGCGTACCTGGCCGCCGCTCTGGTGCCGGTGGGCTGGGTGCTGCTCGATCTTTTGGTGCTCACCCGCCGATTCAATTTCATTTCGGCATACGGGGGATTCGGCGCGGTCATGCGCGGAATTCTCGCGTTCTGGTACGTGGACGGAGCGCTTTTCGCGTTCAAGGACAGCGCAAGCTATCTGCTGGCCGTGTTGATCTTTGGCGGATCGGCGTTTCTCGCGCACCCGGTCACACGCGCGATCGCGTTGCAAGGGCTCGACCCCGACACGCCGGAACGCAAGCTGGCCATGGATCGACTGCTGCGCGAGCCCACGGTGCTGCGTTCACTCAAGCTGTCGGCACTGATCATTGGCGCCACGAACTTGTTGGCGGGAGCTGTGAACTACGCCATCAATTACAAGATGGTGCTGGCGCCGTTCGGCACGCCGACCTTCAACGATCAGGTGGCCAATGTCAACGCGATTACCCGTGTGGTGCTGGCGCTGCCTGACATGCTGGCGCTGTTCTGGGCGTTTTCCATGATGTACAAGGCCTTGTATGCACTTCTGCCGGCCGACGAAGGAAACGACCCGC
>JANMRE010000025.1:0-10995 GCA_031370885.1 Gemmatimonadaceae bacterium | reverse complement strand
CTTGCCAAACGCACTCGCGTTCCACGTCCAGGCAACTTTGAGCGAATCAAAATTCGTCGCGTTGATTTGCTCCAGCGGCGAATATCGCGAACTCCAGGCATCACCGCCCCAGTATCGCCACTCCCCGACCGCGTTGCCGCGCACCAGCGGCTTGCCGGTTTGCGCGACCGAGCGCACCGCGTTGACGCCGAGTGCGCCGATGAACACGGCACTGGCGGCCAGCACCATCCCAAACACCCGTCTGGTCGTTCGCTTCGTCATGGATTCTCCGTTCATGCTGCGATGTATTCCCGCGCCATCACCGGATGCGCGCGCCCTGCCGCCTCCCACCACCGATATTTCCGTTGACACCCGTTGGCAACGTGTCAATGCGGATGCTCTTGAGCAGTTCTGGTTCCGCCTTCAACTCAACGGCGCCCGACGGCATACCGTTCAGCTTCATCACGTACGCCGTCACCCACAGGTACTCGTCTTCCGAGAGTGCACCGGGTGACTCGTCGGGCATGAGTCGACTCACGTAGTCGTAGAACTCCCAGAGCAGGCGCCCCATCCACCGGGTTGAGAATTCGGTACCGCTGTGCGACGCCGACGTGTGGCAGCCGAGACAGGTGCCATTGAACACTCCCTTGCCTTTCGTCGCCTGCTCGTCGGTATACACGCCAGACATCGTGGTCCGTGTCGCCGTCTGCGCCTGAACGGGCGTTGGTCTGACGGCGAGTGCCGCGACACTCAGTGTTCCCGCGCACATGGCCACCAGCAGCGCCGACCCGCGCGGCCGCACCGCCGAAAGACGGGCCATCAGCCCCGACAGCGCCCATGCGGCAGCGCCGACAATCAGCAGTCCCATGGTCAGGCGCAGCGCGGTGACCGCCAACGCCACGTCCATCACGGGCCAGCTCAGCTGATAGGCTCGCAAAATCTCGAATCGTTCGGTCATCCAGTGCCAGGCGGTATGCGCCACGACAACGGACATCGTAATCAACCCTACCCGTTCGGCCACAATGCGCGTGAAGAGCCAGGTGATCAGCGGCACGACTACGGCCAGCGCCACGATCTGCCCCAGTTCAATGCCGAGATTGAATGCCGCCAGTGCGGTGATCAGATGCGCACCGGCAAACTGCAGCGAGTCCCGCAGCGCGTACGAAAAACCGAAACCGTGCACGAGACCGAATCCAAACGCCACCAGCCACCGCCGCTCGAGTTTCGCGCCCACAATGTTCTCGACGGCCATATACACAATCGACGCAGCAATGAGCAGCTCCACCAACGGCGGAAACCACAGCGCCGAAGGCGCATACCCCATTGCCGACGCGGCCAAGGTCATGGAGTGCGCAATGGTGAAGGCGGTAACGATGCCAATGAGCGGCTTGATGCGGCGCACGGGAAGAATCAGGCACAGCAAAAAGAGCAGATGGTCGATGCCTTCCAACAAATGCGACATACCCATGGTCACGAACCGTGACGCGGCGTGCCACCAACTCGGGTCCAGTTGCAGGAGTCCGGCATCACCGTCGTACACGAAGGCGCGTTCAGCGCCCCCGGCAAACTCCACGCGTACCACTGTGGTGGTGCGCACACCCAGCTTGGCGAATCGCGCCCGCATTGCCAGCCGTGCGTCTATCGCCACCTCCGGATACTCGAGCAGCACATCAAGCATCGTCTGCGCGATCGGAACATCGGTGTCCACGTCAAGCCCCGCGCCGGTCACTTGCGCGAGCGCCGCGGGATAGTGTTCGAAGGCATGATCGGACGGCAGCGATGCACGCACCGCCGCCACGCGTCCCTTGGACAGCGTCACGTCATTCGCCGACAGTTCGATGGCGTCGGCAACCCACAGCCGCGCCGCGTCGCGCAACGTGACATCAGCCCGGGAAAGATCGAGGTACCCTGCACCGCGCGCGGGGAATTCCACATCGCGCATCGCCTCCAGTGGCACCCGCACCAGAATGCGCACCAAGCGACCGGTGTTCTCCACGAACAGCTGCACCGCCACCCGTCGCGGGATCTCGTGCGCCCACGGCGTTGCCGGTGCACCGATGAGCAACACAGCGGCAATCAGCCCGCCGCGCAGCCAGATCGGCGCGCGCCGCGTGGCATAACAAACGTGCGTCCAAACACGAGCGATGATTGAAATGCGCAATTCTCTGGACAGGCGGAGTGAGGAGGGATACTTCTATGTGGTCCGACGGGCGGCCGACCGCGAGGGGGGGGGCGCGCTCGAATTCGCCACGAATTTACCACCATGTCGCACAGTGCGCAGGGGCGAAAAACACCCCAAACGTGTTGCGCGTTGGAGAAACACTGATGACGCAGTCGAACAAGGCGTTGGTCTGGCTGGGACTGGTGGGCACCGTGGTGGTGCTCGGCGCGGCTCAGGCGAAGTTGGGTGCGGCGGACCGTCAGTTGGTGCAAGCGCCGCGCTTCGAAGTGGACCCCGTATGGCCCAAACCGATGCCCAACCATTGGATTCTGGGATCGGTGATCGGTGTGGGCATCGATAGTCGTGATCATGTGTTCATCATCCATCGCGGCGACTCCACGCTGAACCAGCGCACCGAGACCGGCATGAACGCCACGCCGCCGATCGCCGAGTGCTGCCAATCGGCACCGCCAATCGTGGAGTTCGATCCGCAAGGCAATCTCGTGAAAGCGTGGGGCGGTCCGGGGGCGGAGTATGAATGGCCGTCGTCGAATCACGGTATCAGTATCGACGACAAGGACAACGTGTGGATTGGCGGGAACGGTCGGGTAGACTCGCACATGCTCAAGTTTACGCACGACGGCAAGTTCCTGATGCAGATTGGCAAGCCGGGCCAGATGCCAAGCAGTAACGATAGCACACACTTTGGCCGTGTGGCGAAAATCTCGTTCGACGTGAAGGCCCAGGAAGCGTACATCGCCGACGGATACGGCAACAAACGGGTGGCCGTGCTGGATATGAAGACTGGTGCCCTCAAGCGGTACTGGGGTGCCTACGGCAACAAGCCCGACGATGCCAACCTTGGTCCGTACGATCCCAGTGCGCCGCTGGCCAAGCAATTCCGCAATCCGGTGCACTGCGCGGAGCCGAGCACCGACGGTCTCGTGTACGTGTGCGATCGTCCGAACGATCGCATTCAGGTGTTCAAGAAAGACGGGCAATTCGTAAAAGAAGTGCGCATCGCTCCCGCCACGCGTGGCGACGGGTCGGTGTGGGACATCACCTTCTCACGCGATGCGGCACAGAAGTACCTGTATCTGGCCGACGGCAAGAACGAACGCGTCTACGTGATGGACCGCCAGTCGTTGGACATCCTAACCAGCTTCGGCGATGGTGGTCGTCAACCCGGTCAGTTTTTTGCGGTGCATAGCATTGCGACCGATTCGAAGGGCAATGTCTACACGACCGAGACGTACGAGGGCAAGCGACTGCAGAAGTTTACGTACAAAGGGCTCGGATCGGTCACCCGCGCCAACCAGGGCGTGCTTTGGCCCCGCAAGCCCTGAGCGGGCGGGTGAATTCGTCGCGATCGGTACGTACTGTTTACGGGATCGCGGCGGAACACTCGATTTCGACCTTGGCGCCGACGGCCACGAGCGCTGCGACGACCACGGTGGAACGGGCTGGCGGCGAGGTCGGGAAAAACTCCCGATAAGTGGCATTCATCCCGGCGAAGTCTTTCAGATCGATCAGGAACACGGTGCACTTGACCGCGTTCGCCATGGTTGTTCCGGCGGCCTCGAACACTTTTTGCGTGTTCTCGAGAGCGACCTTGGTCTGGCCCTGCACCGTGGTGTCCGGTGCGTCGCGCCGCAGCCCCAATTGGCCCGACGCGTAGACCATATTCCCTACGCGAATTCCCGGCGTGAGCGTTGCCGACGCGCTCTGGCCTGTGGGCACAACCGGCTGGCGCGCCCCTTGTGCCAACACCGGTGCGGCGGCGAGAGTAAGCAGGAGGGGTGCGGCGTGCATCAAAAGGCGGGACATCAGATCCTCGGGAAATTCAGGTGAACGGGAGAGACCAACATGCCAATTTTCGATTTCGTGTGCACCAACTGCCAGCATCAGTTTGAAGCACTGCTGCGTGGCAGCACGCCACCCACCTGTCCAGCGTGCAACAGCACGTCGCTGGAGCGCCAGCTTTCACTACCCAGCATCAAGACCCAGTCCACGCAAGGACTGGCAATGCAAGCCGCCAAGCGACGCGACACAGCCCAAGGGGTTGATCGCATGCACGAGCAGCGGAAGTACGAGTTGAGCCATGATGACTGAGAGAACTGAGTAGAAAGTCGGTAGTCGCAAGTACTCCGTACTGAGTAACCCGTACTCCCGACTCCCGACTTCCTACTTCCTACTCAGTTAGCATGCCTTGCACTTGTTGCTGTTTTTTGCACCCATCTTCACCAGCAGATCGACAGTCTCAAGGAACGGCGGTACACGCTGAACAGGGCCGTTGGCCATATCGGCCGTGGTCTGTCCGCGTCGGCTGAGTGCCATGATGTCACCGCCCCTGCTGGCGAGATACGTGATCAGGTCGTTGTCGCCACGCGCGGCGGCATGATGAATCGGGTTGTAGCCGTTGTGGTCACGGAGATTTACATCGGCGTGCAGTTCCTCGATCAGGTACTTCATCGACGGGAGCCATCCATCGGGGGCGTGGCGGTGTGAGTTGGCAGCAAATCCTTCGCCGTATCCCACACCCGCTGCCGCATGAATCGGGTACACGCCCGGACCTCCCGTCGGAATTGGTGGCACGCCAGAGGGGTCCTTGTCGGCCCCGCCACCTTCGTCGGCCGGCGCGTCGTCACCGGGGAGTCGACCAACCGGCTTGAGCGTCGGGATGTTCGGATCGGCGCCGTACTTGACCAGCAGCTTCATGGCGTCGACATCCGTCCCGTACGCGGCCCGCCAGAACGGAGTAGCGCCGGTGGTGTTCACGCCCAGCAGGTCGAAGTTGTAGGACATGTACCAGAGATGCTTGGTCAGCCGCACGTTCACGTCGGCGCCCGCCTTGATCAACGCCTCCATCAACTGCAAGTACGTGGTTTGTTGTTGCAATTGCGCGGTAGGCTGCGGATACAGCGACTTGGCGGCCCACTGAATGTTGATTGTGGCATACAGTGGCGTGGCATTGGCCTCACTGGCCAGTTTCGGGTCCGCACCCGTCGTCAGCAACATGCTGGCCATATCGAAGCGACCGTTGATAGTCGCCATCAACAGCGGGCTGGTGTGATCGCCGTCGCTCACGTGATTGATCCGGGCGCCCGCCTTGAGCAACGCCTCCACGGCCGCGAGGCTGCCGTCACGCACGGCGAACAACATCGGCGTGAGACCACCCTTGTTGCCGATCAGTTCACCGTACGATGGACCGCGGCTGTTGAAGCCGGTATTGGGCCGCGCCGAATCGCCGACGGGGGGCTGACCCGCGGCCGTGGGTCGGCGCGCGGTATCCGCCTGTGCGGCCGGGGATGCGGCTGCGGCAGCACCTGATGGAGCGATCGCAGGCGCCTGTGCACCACGACCTGCCATGGGCGCAGCGCCCGCCACAGGCAGGGGTGCCTGATCGGCGGCTTTCATCGCCGCAACGCGTCGCGCGCGTGTCGTGAGCATCGTACGATCGGCGCGCTCACGCGCCGGGATATCTTCGATCCGCGAAACCGCTTCGATGTCGGCACCCCGCTTGATCAATAACTCCAGTGCCGATACACGATTCGCCGACGCCGCCCACATCAACGGCGTTTGCGACCACGCACTTTCCCGCACGTCAACTGCCGCACCGTTGTCGAGCAGCGCCATCACGGTCTCCGCATCACCATTCGAGGCTGCAAAGTGCAATGCGGCCGCGCCACCAGTCGAGGTGACCGCTTTCACGTCGGCACCACCGCGCAGCAACACCTTCACGGCGGCGGCTCGCCCGGCTCGCGCCGCCAGATGCAGCGGCGTGTAATTGCCGTTTCGGGTGAGAGCCTCCACCCGCGCGCCGGCCGACACCAGCATTCTCGCCATGTCCGCCTCGCCTCGCGTTGCCGCCCAGTGCAACGCGGTCATCCCATCGGCCTGCGAAGCGTTGACGTCCGCCCCTTGGCGCAGCAACAGGCGCACGCCCGCACTGTCGCCGCGCATGACCGCATCGGCAATCGCCGATTCCGACGGAGCCAGTCGCGCCGCGCTGAACAGCAGCACCGCCGCCGCCAGAAATCCGCCACTGACCCGTCGGCGGCGCCGCCACATCTGCCCCCGCAACGAGTCAGACATTGGCGCTGAGAGTCAGTGCATCGGTGCTGTCACCGAAGCTCTTGGTGTCCTCCATCCCCAGCGTATGCATCATGCTGAGCATGGCGTTTGCCATCGGCGTGCCATCGGGCGCCTTGATGTGCTGATTGCCGGCCAGTTTGCCACCGGCGTGACCCAGCAGAATGAGAGGACACCGGCGATGGTTGTGCAGATTCGAGTCGCCCATCGGCGATCCATAGACAATCATCGTCTGATCCAGCATGTTGCCGTCGCCCTCCGGGATGCTCTTCAGCTTGTCCAGGAAATACGGCAACATCGAAACGTGATACTTGTTGATCAAGTGAAAATCTTTCACCCCTTTCTCCGTGCCGCCATGATGCGACGCCGGATGGAACGGTTTGTCCGTGCCACTTTCGGGATACGTGCGACTGGACCCGTCGCGACCCATCTTGAAGGAGAACACACGCGTCACATCCGCCGCGAACGCGAGCGCCTGAATGTCGAACATGAGCTTCACGTGTTCGCCGAAGGCATCTGGCACGCCGGCGGGTGCCTCGGGCAACGCGCGTGCTTCGCCGCTGCTGTTGCGCGCTTCGACCTGTTGAATGCGACGCTCCACCTCGTGAATGTCCTCGAGATACCGATCGAGACGCTGCCGATCGGCGGGGCCCAGCGTCGACTTGAGCGACGACATCTCGCCGGAAACAAAATCGAGAATGCTCCGTCGCGTGCGCCGACGCTCGGCACGTTCCGCCGACGAGCCACCCACGCCGAACAGCTTCTCGAATGCCACACGGGGGTCCCGAATCACCGGCAGTGGATCGCTTGGTGACGACCAGCTGATGGAATCCGTATACACGCAGGCGTAGCCGTACGCGCAGCCGCCGGCCTGATCGACGTTCTCGATGCACAGCTGCATGGACGGGATCGGCGTGTCCTGTCCAAACCGCTTGGCGTACAGCTGATCGAGCGACGTGCCCACCCTGACGTCGGACCCCTCCGTTTGCCTGGCGTGCGCTTGTGTGAGGAATGTCGCACTGGATCGGAAGTGATCTCCACCAATCTCGTTGGGCGACGTCGGCTCCGCTTCGCGCACATCGGTATTGCTGATAATCGTGAGGTAGTCGCGATACGGCTCAAGCGTGTGCAACGCCGTCGGGCTGAGATCGAACGTTCGGCCGGCTGCGGCCGGTGACCACATGTTCATTTTGGCGCCATACTCATTGCACCCTGCGGCACCGTGCACCATTTCGATGGCCACCAGTCGCGGCGCCTTGTTCGCGGCGCGCCAGGCGCCTCGGCCCGTGGGCAACATGGCGTCCAGATACGGCAGCGCAAACGTGGCGCTCAGCCCCTGGACAAACTGCCGACGCGGCATCGCCTTTCCGCTCAAAAAATGCATGGGTGGTTCGTCTCCGTGGTGGTGTGAGCGGGTGCTATCGGCCGCGGCTGGGCGCCGCACCGGTCGATTCCGAAGTGGACTGGACTGCCGGCAACCGTCGCATGCGGAAGGCGTCGCTCTTGACCACCCCCACCACGAAATCCTGCATCCGGTACTTGTTTGCGCGCGCCGTACCCTCGATGCGTCGAATGGCCGACTGATCGTAGTACTCGATGCGACGACCCAGCGCATACGCCATGAGATTCGACGTGAACGCCCGCACCAGCGGCACCGGTCGCTTCAGCAGTGCCCGCTGCAACTCCAGCGGGCTTGAGATTTTGGTGCCGTCGTAGTAGTCGCCGCGTGTGTCGAGCGCGTTACCGTTCTCACGAATGCGCCACTGCCCGTTCACGTCGAAGTTGTCGAGCGCCAGGCCAATCGGGTCGATCACCTGATGGCATGATCGACAGGACGCGTTATCGCGATGCATCTCCATCCGCTCACGCGTGGTGAGCATCCGGCCCTCTTTGCTCGCCCCGGTCTTGTCCAGGTCGGGTACGTTCGGCGGCGGCGGCGGTGGTGGTGATCCCATCAGCACCTCCATCACCCACTTGCCGCGCAACACCGGCGATGTGCGATTGGCGTGCGACGTGAGCGTCAACACGGATCCATGGCCAAGAATGCCGGTGCGCGTACTGTCAGGATACAACACCCGCCGAAACGCATTGCCCGTGACGCCGGGAATGCCATAGTGGTGCGCCAGACTTTCATTCACGTACGAGTAGTTGGCCGTGTACAGTTCCAGCAACGAACGATTGTCCTTCACCAGATGATAAAAGAACAATTCGGTTTCGCGGCGCATGTCCAGCGCCAGTTGCTCATGGAAGTCCGGGTATTGCAAGGCATCCGGATGCACCTTGTCGATGTCTTGCAGTCGCAGCCACTGCGCAGCGAAACGGGTGGCCAGCGCTTCCGCACGGGGATCGGCCAACAGCCGTCTCGTCTGGGCCACTAACACGTTGGTATCCGCCAGCAATCCGCGACGACCCAACGACATCAAGGCTGAATCGGGCGGCGCGCCCCACACAAAAAACGACAGCCGCGACGCCAGGTCGAGCCCACCTACCGCAATCAGGTCACCCGGTTTGGCCGTGGCCGGCACCTCTTCCACACGAAAAATGAAGTGGGGGCTGGCCAGGATCGCCTCGACTGCCGAACGAACGCCCGATTCAAAACCCTGCTTCGCCCCATCGTCGTAGAATGCCATCAACGACTTCACATCACTGGTCGACAACGGACGGCGATACGCGGCACCTCCCAGTCGCATCACGATGCGCTCGGCGCACGGACGTGCTTCCGCCGTTGACGCCGGCCGGCAACTGAAGATCCGACGGCGGCTGGGGGTCTCCGAAACGCCGGTGGGATTGTACGGCCCCGTCACCGCAAAGCTCTGCAAATGCGAAAGGATGGTCACGCCCGACTGTGATCCGATCTGCGTATCCGCAATGCTGTGTCCGATGGGCGCGATATTGTCGTTGACAGGGCCCTCGAACGTGCGGGTGTACGCCGCCGTGATACGCTGTGGTCCGGCGCGTACCGAAATCGGTTTGGTCCGGATGTCCATACCCAGCGGATCGGCCTGCGACATGCCACGGTCGATGTCCAGCAGCGCTACCCGTTCGCCGTTGACAGATATTTCGATTTTTTCGTCAAACGGAGCGGTTGACCCATACAGTTGACCCGTCGGAATGGCGTGCAACGTCACGGCAAACACATACTCGCCGTCGGCCGGGAAGTTGTGTAGCACCGACACCCCACCGCGCGTGCCTCGCGGCGCACCCTCGACGGTTTCCAACTGCGAGGCCAGCCGAGCGATCTTGTAGGTCCCCGTCGAGACACTCGCCTTCGGGTCGCCCACCGCAAGTCGCGCGATGTCGCTGGCGGCATCGAGGTAAGCATCGAGCGTGGTCGCCGATGGCATCTGCACGTCGGCAATGTTGTCGAAATTGGCACTCTTGGTGTCGAGCGGCAACCACGACGCCGGGTCGACGTCGATGGCCAACACGTCGCGCACCGAACGCTGATACTCGGCGAGATTCAGCCGCTGAAATGCGCGCATGCCGGGATTGGGCGTGCGGGCCGCCTTGGCGTCCATCAGTCGTTCGAGTGTCGTCATGAGCACGTCCAGCGTGTCGCCACCTGGACGCGCGCGCCCGGGTGGTGGCATCATGCCGGTGCGCAGCTTGCCGATCACCTTTTCGGCAATCTCCGGAGCCGTATTCGTGACGGTCAGCACGTCGAAATCGGCGAGCGCGAGATTGCCCATTCTGCGTTGCGCGCTGTGGCACCCGGCGCAGGTTTTCCTCACCACGCCCGTCAACGCGTCGGGCGCGATGACCGACGGCAGAGGCCGCGCACTGGTGTGCGAGCCGTATGTGCGTCGCACTCGGCCCGAGGCAACCGGCGCTCCGCTCGCGCGCGCGACAAGCACTGACGCCGACCTCACGCTTGCCGGAACGGCTCGCGCCACACTTAGCGGCGACCGACTGTCAACGATCACCAAGGCGGCAAGCAGCGCAACGCCAGCGCCAACCGCGATGTGAGACTTCATGCCCTGTCCTCAGGGTCTGGGCGAGAATAGGATGGGGAACCGTTCCCCAAAGTTGGGACGAACTCTACTTTGCAGCAAGAGCGAAATGCAGACCACGGCGCATCAATCCCGGTGTACAACGCGCAACAGCTGCAACCCGTACATCACCGGTTACATAGACCCCAGCAACAACCGTACCTACGGGGCACGAGGGTGCTCCGTTGGATGCCCGAACGGGCTGCCAACCATAAGGAGGAAGGGCTTGTGCGCATGCGCTGGATTGTGACGGCTTTTGCCGTGTCGGCGTTTCTCGAACCACAGGCTGCGTTCGCCCAGCCACACCAGAATCCGGTCGTCGATCTGCTCGCCGGCCATAAGCCCGTGTTCGGATTGTACGCACCGGCCAATCGACGCGGCGGGCGCGGAGGACAGCCCGCACTGCCTCCCGACTCAGTCAAGAGCCCTGCGCAATTGGCCGTCGACGCCGTAGCCTACAAACTTGCGGACTACATTTTCGACGGCAGCATGGAAGGCAACTTCGATACGGGGTACGCGGCGTTTACCGAATTCTCGAAAGGGATGGCAGTTGCGGGCATGTTGCAGACGTCGCCGACGAAACGATTCTCGCATCCGCTGTTCGTGAAGACCCCCGAAATCGCACCCGATTTTGCCAAGGCCGGTGAGCGTATCGCGAAGCAGTTGGATCTCGGTGTGACGGGTATCGTGTTCGTGGGCGTCGAAAGTGCCGATGAAGTCACGAAGGGCTTGGCAATGATGCGCTACAAGTCAAAGGGTGGCACCCGACCCGAC
>JANMRE010000021.1:0-3583 GCA_031370885.1 Gemmatimonadaceae bacterium | reverse complement strand
TAGGTGTTCACCCAGACCGTGCCGGCCTGAATGCGCTCAGACATGCGAAACGCCCGACCGATATCGCTGGTCCACACGCCAGATCCGAGTCCGAATCGGGAGTCGTTGGCGATCTGCACCGCATCGTCTTCATCAGTGAATCTGATGATCGACAGGACCGGTCCGAACACCTCTTCCTGCGCGATGCGCATGTTGTTCGTCACGCCCGAAAAAATCGTGGGCTCGATAAACCAGCCGTTGCCGCACTCCGGACGGGTTGCCGGTACACCACCCAGCAACAGCTCGGCGCCGTCCTGCTTCGCGATGTCGATGTAGCGCAGCACTTT
Source organism: Gemmatimonadaceae bacterium (assembly GCA_031370885.1). Taxonomy (GTDB): domain Bacteria; phylum Gemmatimonadota; class Gemmatimonadetes; order Gemmatimonadales; family Gemmatimonadaceae; genus Gemmatimonas. Next base: position 3,257 of record JANMRE010000021.1, on the reverse strand, counting down.
CTCGTACTGCGGTCGCGTAGTAATCGGACCCACCTGCGTATCTACACTCATGGGGTCGCCCATGCGCGCGGTGCGGGCGAGCGCCGTCAGCTTTTCGACGAACTGGTCGTGAATGCTGTCCTGCAGCAAGAGTCGCGATCCGGCAATGCACGTTTGCCCGGTAGCCGCAAAAATGCCGGACACGGCGCCGTTCACCGCGTCATCAAGGTTAGCGTCGGCAAAGACAATGTTGGCCGACTTACCGCCCAATTCGAGACTCACATGTTTGAAGTGACCGGCGGCGAGCTGATTGATGATCCGCCCGGTGGTATCTGAACCGGTGAACGCGACCATGCGCACCAATGGATGCTCGACCAACGGCGCACCGACGTCGCTGCCGAAACCCGTCACGACGTTCACCACGCCGGGAGGGAATCCCGCTTCCTCAATCAGCTTGACGAACTCCAGCGCTGATGCCGACGTGAACTCGGATGGTTTGAGCACCACGGTGCAGCCCGCGGCCAGCGCGGGCGCAATTTTCCAACTGCTCAGCAGCAGCGGTGAGTTCCACGGCGAAATGGCGGCCACCACCCCGCGCGGCTCATTCCGTGTGAAGTTGAAGTAGCCCTTCTTGTCCAGGGGAATCACCGTTCCCTGGATCTTGTCGGCCAAGCCACCAAAGTAGTAGTACCACTGCGGCAGGTAGTTGAGCTGGGCAGCCATCTCGGCGATCAGCTTGCCGTTGTCGCGCACCTCGAACTCCGCCAGCGCGCGTGCGTCGCGAGTAATCAGGTCGCCCAGCTTGCGTAACAACGCCCCGCGCTGGCTGGCAGTGAATTGTGGCCACGGACCAGTGGTGAACGCGGTGTGCGCCGCCGTGACGGCGCGATGCACGTCATCCGCGTTCCCCTGTGCAATCTGGCCCCAGACCTCGCCGGTGAAGGGGTTGTAGCTGTCAAACCACTTGCCGGAGCGTGCGTCCGAGAAGTGGCCATCGATGTACATCTGGTAGCGCTTCATCGTGTTGGCTCCTAAGCTATGCGCATGTCACTACGTCCCCTGGATGGCATTACCGTGCTGGCGCTGGAACATGCAGTGGCGGCGCCAATTTGCACACGCCACCTGGCCGACCAGGGTGCCCGCGTCATCAAGATTGAACGTCCCCATGTGGGCGATTTTGCCCGTACGTACGATAAGCGAGTCCTGGGCCAATCGTCGTATTTCGTGTGGGCCAACCGCTCCAAAGAAAGCCTCACGTTGGATGTGAAGCACGCCGATGCGCGGCCACTGCTGGACGCGCTGCTCGCCCGCGCCGACGTGTTCGTGCAGAATCTGGCCCCGGGAGCAGCCGACAGGTTAGGCCTGTCGTTCGACCATTTGCAGGAGCAGCATCCGACGCTGATTGTTTGCGATATCTCGGGGTACGGCGACGTGGGCCCGTACCGCGACCGAAAGGCCTACGATCTGCTGGTGCAAGCCGAAGCGGGACTGGTGGCGGCCACCGGCGATGGCGAGATGATGGCCCGCGCCGGCTTCTCAGCCGCCGATGTCAGTGCGGGCATGTACGCGTATGCCGGAATACTCAACGCGTTGCTGTTGCGTGGTCGCACCGGTCGCGGCTCACGTATTGACGTCTCGATGCTGGAAACGCTGACCGAGTGGATGGGCAACCCGATGTACTACACGCACGCCGGGCAATCGCCGGCTGGGCGCAGCGGGGCATCGCATCCGAGTATTGCACCTTACGGTCCGGCGGTGGCGGGCGACGGTCAGCAGCTGCTGCTGGGCATCCAGAACGAGCGGGAATGGCGACGCTTTTGCACCGACGTGCTTGACGATCCCACGGTCGCCGACGATCCGCGCTTCGCGAATAACACCCTGCGCACAGAACATCGTGCGCTGCTCGACGACACGATCACCGCGTGCTTTGCCCACCTCACAGTCAATGACGCCGAAGCGCGGCTGATCGCTGCCGGAATCGCCACGGCACGCATCAACACACCGGCCGACCTGTGGCAGCACCCGCAATTGCTGGCCCGCGCGTGCTGGACGACGGTGGTGACACCGGCCGGGCCGATACCGGCGCTCCGACCTCCCGCGCCCAACAACTGCTATGCGACGCGAATGGACGCGGTGCCGGCACTGGGTGAACACACCGATGCGCTGTTGGCCGAACTTGGTTGCGACCCCGCGCGAATCGCCGAACTGCATGCGGCCGGTGTGGTGTGATGCGCAACGAATCGTCGGGAGTTAACCTGCGCGACTGGATTGGTCGCGAGCAGGTGGTAGAAGACACCATCACCGTCGCGCCGCTCGTGGCGTTGTCGGTTACGCTCGATCGCGATGACCCTCTGCCGCACGAAGGAGACGCACTGCCACCACTCTGGCAGTGGTTGTTCTTCCTGCCAAGTACGCCCATGCGTGACGTCGGCGCTGATGGTCATGCATCGCTTGGCGGATTCCTGCCGCCGTTAACTTTGCCTCGACGCATGTGGGCTGGCAGTCGGCTCACGGTCGCGCACTGTCCGCGCGTTGGAGAGGCGGTGCGTCGGGTGTCGCGCATTGCCGACGTGGTTGAAAAGACCGGTGCGTCAGGCCAGTTGGTGTTTATCACGGTGCAGCACGACACGTTCACGCCGCGCGGGCTGGCGATCAGTGAATCACAGGACATTGTGTACCGTGCGGCACCAACGCCGGGCAACACGACCGCGACGGCATCTACCGAGGCCACACCTGCCTCGGCGTTCAGCCGGGTGATCACGCCCGACCCCGTGTTGCTGTTCCGCTACTCGGCGCTCACGTTCAACAGTCACCGCATTCACTACGACCATCGCTATGTCACCAACGTGGAAGGCTATCCCGGTCTGGTGGTGCACGGCCCGCTGATTGCCACGTTGCTGTTGGATCTGCTGCGTCGCGAAAAACCTGATGCGCAGGTGCTGGCCTTCAGCTTCCGGGCGCAGCGACCCCTGTTCGATACCGCGCCGTTCAGCATCCACGGGCACGCCGACAGCGCAACCAGCTACCGTCTTTGGGCACTCGACAGTCTGGGCCAGCTTGCCGTGCAGGCGTCGGCCACCATTGCGTGAACGAGAACATGTCATGACGCACCCCCCCCCCAACGACTTTCGGGATATTCGCGATGCGGTGCGCGCGCTGTGCGCGGAGTTTCCCGATGAATACCACCGCAAGGTGGACGAAGAGCGTGCCTACCCGAAGGCCTTTGTCGAGGCGCTGACCAAGGCGGGCTGGCTGGCCGCGCTCATTCCGCAGGAGTA
>JANMRE010000491.1:0-1963 GCA_031370885.1 Gemmatimonadaceae bacterium | reverse complement strand
ACTCGCGAGGAGCTTTGACGTGAGTTGATGAAAGCCGGGGGTGTGGGGACCGTTCTCGTCCATGTTCATGAAATCGGCGCCGGTTCGTTTGCTCCAGTCGGTGCGGAGCAACACCCACGCACCCGCAGGAATCCGGCCGTTCGCCAGTTCCCATGCGGCCAGATGCTCCGGCGTCAGCAGGAAGTCGGCGTTCGCGGCGCATTCCTTCGACACATCGATCACGCATGCCGGTCCAATGAACCGTTGCGGTGGGATCGTGTCGGTGGCGTTGTGCGGCAGGTCTTTGCCGGTGACCCAGTGAATGGGCGCGTCAAAGTGTGTGCCGGTGTGCTCGCCCATCGTGATGGTATTCCAGTACCACGCGGGGCCCTTGTCGTCGTAGCGCGAGATGACGTCGATGGTCACACCCGGCGACGGTGCGAACATGGGCGGGAGTCCAATCACCTGTGTGTCGGCACCGAGTGGAATGGTGAGATCAATGACTTCGAGGCGCCCCTGGGCAAGATCGAGCACCAGTTGCTGCAGTGTCTGCGACACGAATCCTCCGGCGGTGGGCTTGCGATGAAGAACGGTGTTACGACCGTGTGCGAAGATGTCGGGCAAACTGAAAACGATTCTCCAGCAGGGCGAGGTCGGTCACGTAGCCGCTCGGACCCTCGGCCTCGACCTTGGCCACCAGGGTAGTAAGTACCGGCGTGGCAATCGCCGCGTGAAAGGCAGACACAAACGCGTCGAGGGTGCGCACGGTTTCGGTGCGCGGCACGCCGGCCGCCGCCGCAACGCCCGCCAGATCGGTACCGGTGGCGGTGGCTGTCGGGAAGCCGCCAACCGACAGCAACGACTCATTGTCAAACACCACGTGCAGCAAATTCCCAGGTCGATAGCGAGCGAGTGTGGTGAGACCGCCGAGATTCATGAGCACCGAGCCATCGCCATCGAACACGATCACGCGGGTCGCAGGTTTGCTGAGCGCGATCCCCAGTCCCACCGACGACGCCAGCCCCATGGCATGCTGCAAGTAGAAGAAATTTTCGCGATGGCCAAGTGATTGCAGTTCGGCGGCCACGGCGCCCATGATCGTAACCACCACGGTGTCGGCGAGGTGATCGTACACGGCACGCAGCGCATCAAGCCGCTTCATACATCCTCCCACATCAGATCACGACCAAGCAACAACGCCACCGGACGGTTGGCCGCGTAGGCGAGCGTCATGGCGTTGGCGATTCGACCGGGTGCGTGTTCGCGTGTATCGAGGGCCTCGTACGGAATGCGCAACGCATCCAGCACCGGCTTGGTCACCAAGCCACCCTCGGTTTGCCAGGGATCGCGTTCGCCAAACCATCCACGATGCGAGATGAGCATCAGCAGCGGAATGCGGTAGAGTTGGGCGCACGACACAATACCATTCACGGATTGCAGAAAGCCGTGGTTTTGCATCAGCATGGCGGACTTGACACCAGCCAGATGCGCGCCAACGGAGATGCCCACGCCTTCCTCTTCCTTGGCTAACCGCACGAGGGTCATGGACGGATCGTCTTCGGCCATGCGGATCAGATGCAGCAGCCACGTTTCTGGCAGCGCGGAAATAAGGGAGACGCCCGCCGACTTGAGTGCGGAGTAGATGACCCGGGAGGCGTCGAGGGAAACCGGCATGTGCGGAGGAGGGGAGGGCAGAGCGAGGGGAGCGGCGAACCGGATGCGTTATTCGACTCGTGGTGCTTCGATCGTCAAAACAGCCACATCGAACACCCGACGTCGGTATTGTAGCCCGTGGTTTCCTGTCGCGCACCCCTGCGCATCGCCGTTCCCGGTTGCATCTTCTGTCCGCAATGCTTCTTCCTCATTCACTCGCCGCTGCGATGTCCGCACCTGGTTACGATCTGCCCTCCCTGCGCGCGCAGATTCCACTGCTGGCGCACACCGTGCCGCTCAATAACTGCTCGCAGGCGCCGCTGTCAGACGT
>JANMRE010000756.1:0-4565 GCA_031370885.1 Gemmatimonadaceae bacterium | reverse complement strand
GGTCCCCCACCCCCACGCCCATCGCAAGAACGGAATACCACCCGTTGTCCCAGCCTGCAGCGGGCCGTGTCCTTGCCCCCTACACGTTCCCCCCGGCGCCAGCCCGCCGGGGGGGTGGCGCCGGCGGTATGGTGCTTTTCGGCTCGCTGCGCGAGCCTGCAAGCACTTCTTATGACCTGTCGCAATCGCGTTGCGATTGCTTACTGCCCCGATCGATCAACGTACTCGGTCGTACTCCCTACTTCGTTCAGATACTTCCTACTTTGTTCAGGTACTCCCTACTCTGTTCCCAGTACTTCCGATTTCCGACTTCCTACTTCCTACTCAGTCCACACAGGCCCGGAGGGAATCGAACCCCCAACCGCCGGTTTTGGAGACCGGTGCTCTACCAATTGAGCTACGGACCTCCGGGAGCGACTGCAGCAGCCCGACGCTCTCGATGCGACTCAGGGTGACCGACGGGAATTGAACCCGCAACCCCCGGAACCACAATCCGGTGCTCTAACCAATTGAGCTACGGCCACCGTGTCGAACGCATGCGCCAATTCGCCGCATCGTTCGGTACTCTCCATCGATTCCCATGCACGCGCCAGGGGAGTCGGAAATCGTAACCAGTCGAGCCGTCGTTTGCAACCCGCTGCCGCACCCGCAACGTTCAGTCCTTGGCGCGATCGAGGTACTCACCCGTGGTTGGATTCACCCGGATGCGCGTGCCGGATTCCACAAACTCCGGAACGTTCACCATCACGCCGTTCTCCAACTTTGCCGGTTTCGACGAGGCGTTTTTCGTTGCACCACGAACCACCGGCGCGCAATCCACGATCGCGAGTATCAGCGAGTTCGGCAGCTCAATGCCGATCGGCCGACCGTTGTAGTACTCTGCCAGGATCTTCATACCGGACTGCATCCATGGCGCCGCATCGCCCAACGCCTCCTCGTCCATCTCCAGCTGATCGTAGTTCTCGACGTTCATGAAGTGGTACGAATCGCCACCCTGATACATGAACTCCAGTTCATGCGTTTCCATGTCCGCCTTCACGATGGTGTCGGCGGCGCGGAACCGATGTTCGAAGTTGGAACCCGTGCGCAGGTTCTTGAGCTTTGCCTGCACCATGGCGCGCAGGTTGCCAGGCGTGTGGTGCCGGAATTCAACCACACGACACGGGTCGCCCTCGAACACGAGCACCATGCCGCGGCGTATCTGAGTCGCGGAAAAAGCCATAACGACACCTGGAACGATCAGGGGAAGGCGCGCAGCGAAGTCGAACGCGCGCGCAATTGCGGGACAGCCTTGAAACTTAGCTGGGTGATCCAGCCACGGGAAGCCCGCGTCAACGCACAGACGAGTCCGCGCAGAAACTCAACGAACGATATCTGCGAAAATCGGTGCGAGAGCCTTCCACATGGTGTCGGCGACGCGAACCGATCCCTCGATATTGGGATGAATTCCGTCGGCCTGATTGAGTCGCGCCACACCGGCGACGCCATCCAGCAGAAACGGCAGCAACGGCGTGCCGGTCTCGCCAGCGGCCTTTGCATACGCGTCGTGGAATCGCACGGTATAGTCGCGCCCAAGATTCGTGGGCGCCTCCATCTGGATCAGGAGTACCCTTGCGGTGGGCTGCGTCTTGTGGATTGCAGCGATGAGTGCCACCAGATTGGCCGCGGTCGAATCGGGATTGACGCCGCGCAACCCGTCGTTGGCCCCGACCTCGAGTACAACAATCGTGGCGGGTTGATCCAGCACCCAACTGGCTCGGCGCAGTGCACCAGCCGAGGTCTCGCCACTCAGCCCCGCGTTGACGATAGCCAAGGGGAATCGCGCCGAGTCGACCTTGCGTTGAAGCAGGGCGGGATACGCCTGCTGGGGATCAAGCCCCAGCCCGGCCGTAAGACTCGTCCCAAGAATCACCACTCGACGACGCGTAGCTGGGGGGGGGGTATTCAGGGAACTGTTGCCCACGATGGGCGTTGCCTGACTGGCGCCCGACGCGGTTGATTCCCCCAGTGGCTTTTCCGATCGCGTGGCCTTGTCCGACCCCCCCTCCCCACATCCGATAGCCGTTACAACGGCAATCGTGAGCGCCATGGCGATTGCCGCCCTTTTTGTTTCCCTCTTCATCAAACGCATGCTCGTCGCTCGCGGGTTGACCAAATCGTATCAGAGTGGAACACAGCCACTCACCGTGCTGCAGGACGTTTCTTTCGAGGTGGCGCAAGGCGCGTTCATCTCGATTGTGGGCCCGTCCGGCAGCGGCAAGACAACCCTGCTGGGGTTGCTGGCCGGACTGGATACGCCCTCTCGTGGAACGGTAACCTTTGACGGCATTGATCTGGGCAGTTTGAACGAAGATCAGCGTGCCGCTTTGCGTGGTGAGAAAGTTGGGTTCGTGTTCCAAAGCTTTCAATTGATCCCCACATTGACGGCGCTCGAAAACGTGCAAGTGCCGCTGGAGTTGGCCGGCAAGGTTTCGTCGCGGGAGGCCTCGAATCGCTCGCGCGAGCTGCTGTCCCGGGTGGGGTTGGGCGACCGTACGCATCACTTCCCGCAGCAGCTCTCGGGCGGCGAACAGCAACGGGTGGCGATGGCCCGCGCCTTTGTGAACGAGCCCCGAATTCTGTTTGCCGACGAGCCCACCGGCAATCTCGATGAAGCGACAGGCGAGCGCATTGTCGAACTGTTGGAAGCGCTGAATCGCGAGCGAGGGTGCACCATCGTGCTCGTCACGCACGACACGACACTGGCGGCGCGTACGCAGCGCACGATACGCTTGCGCGACGGACTGGTGGTGGAGGACGTGCGGCATGATGCGGCGCCTCTGTCAACGACCGCCGCGCCGGTGTTGCCGTGACGGCAGCGGCAATTCTTCGCCTGGCCTGGCGCGAAAGCCGTACCGCGCGCCGACGACTGGCGCTGTACATGTCGTCGATCGCCTTTGGCGTCGCAGCGCTCGTGGCCATCGATTCGTTTGCCGGCAACATCACCAGTTCGATTCGGGATTCCTCGCGCACGCTGTTGGGCGGCGATGTGGCAATGCAGGCGCGGGCGAAACTTCCCGCCGTGGTCGACACCCTGCTCGATTCGCTGTCGGCGGCGGGCGTGCCCAATGCGCGCATCACCTCGTTCGCGTCGATGGCATTGGCCGAGCCATCGGGCGGGACGCGATTGGTGCAGATACGCGCCGTCTCGCCGGGCTATCCGTTTTACGGCGCCATCGAGACCGTTCCGTCTGGCGGCTGGCGTACGGTGCACGATGCACCTGTGGTATTCGTAGACCCGTCGCTGCTCATTGCACTCAATGCGGCGGTGGGCGATTCACTGCGGCTTGGAACCCGCCTGTTCCGTATTGCCGGCACGCTGGGCAACGTTCCCGGTGATGCTGGCATTACCGCAGTGATCGGACCGCGCATCTACATTTCGGACAAATGGATTGAATCGACGGGGCTGCTGAAGTTTGGCAGCCGCGCCGAATACGAGGTGGTCTTGCAACTGCCCACCGCGCTGGCCGCGAAACGCGAGGCGGCGCTTTTCGCGCGCACCATGCGCCGCCGCATTGATCCGCGTGCGGCGGCGCTGCAGGAAGCCGCCGAAGCGCGGCAGCGTGGTCCCGCCACCCGTGGCGCACCGTCCGACGATGCCACAGACACCACCGCTGCCACGCCGACGGTTGCGGCCGTGGTGACTGCCACCAATGCCGACACATCGCGCAATGGGCTCACCTCACCCGCGCCACGAACGCGCGTTCGCGTGCGCACCGTGGCTGACACCGAGCGTGACTTCACCGAAGCGGTGGTGCGTCTGGCCGATTTCCTGAGCATTATCGGACTGATTGCGCTGTTATTGGGTGGTATCGGCGTGGCCAGTGGTGTCAATGCGTTCGTGTCAGCCAAAATCGATACGGTGGCTGTGTTGCGCTGTCTTGGCGCAACCAGCCGACAGGTACTCGCGCTGTATGTCGTGCAAGCGGCGGCCATGGGATTTGTCGGTGCACTCGTGGGCGCGCTGCTTGGTGTGGGCATTCAATTCCTGTTGCCGATCGTTGTCGCCGATTTTTTACCCATTGACGTACACATCGCGCTGGAGCCGCAGCCGCTGTTGTTGGGAATAGGTACCGGTGTGTGGGTGGCCCTGATTTTTGCCATGCGTCCGCTGCTGGCGCTGCGACGGGTCTCGCCGCTGCAGGCAATCCGCCGTGAGGCGGATTCGGCAGCGTTGCCGCGCGAGTGGAAAGACGCCGCGCGTCTCACGGTTGACGGATTGCTGGTGGGCAGTTTGGTGGCGATCATCATCGCGCGACTGGGTGCCGTGCGCGAAGGGCTGTACATCAGCGCCGCCATCACCGGCGCGGTGGCGGTACTGTGGGTAGCGGCCACGTTGCTTATTGCCCTGGCTCGACGCAGCACCCGCCCGTCGTGGCCGTTCACGTTGCGTCAGGGTATCGCCAATCTCCACCGACCGGCCAACCAAACCCGCGCCGTGACGCTGGCACTGGGCTTCGGCGCGTTTCTGCTGAGCACCGTGTACCTGGTACAGGCCAACCTGCTGGGACGCGTGCAATCCTCTG
>JANMRE010000738.1:0-6470 GCA_031370885.1 Gemmatimonadaceae bacterium | reverse complement strand
CGGCGCCCCATTGTCGGCAATGCCGATGCGGCGCGTGAAAAAGAGATCCACCGCTTGCGGTGTCCCGGCCGAAAACGTGCCCGCGTTCTCGAGAAAGAACGGACGCTTCTCGGGAAAGAAAATCGGGAAACGCGTAAGGTTGACGCGCTGGTCGTCCACCTCGACCTGCGCAAAGTCCGTGTTGTACGTGAGATCCAGCGTCATTGCCGGTGTAACACCGTACTTGATCTCGCCGCCAACTTCAGTGGGAGTCTTTGTCGTCGCGTTGCCTCCCGCCCACCGGCGCTGCGCCGATGACAACACGTACGGCGTCACAGTCTGGATGCGCCGGGTGGGTACCGTCAGACCGGCGAGCTGTCCGGCCAGCGACAACCGATAGAGACTGAACTGTCGCGGAATGAACGCCCAGTACAGCTCCTCGTTCTTGCGGCGAATCGACCGGGACACGTTGAGCCCCCACGTCTGTTCGCCGCTCGCCGACTGATAGCGCAGCGTGGAGTACGGAATGCGGAATTCCGCGGTCCAGCCCAGAGAATCAACGTGTGTCGCCACCGACCAACTCGCGTCCCAGTTGACGTTGAATCCACCCAATGCACCGGCTTGGGCACGATTCTGTCCGGCGGTGGCCGCACCGCCGCCCTCGCCTTCGCGGATCACCTGACCATCGTATTCAATTCCCGATGGCGTGGTCGCAAACACGAAGCCGTTTTGTCGGTCGTGATACGTGTCGAAAATCAGGGCGAGGTGGTCACTGCTGCCCAGTTGCCCGTCGCGCACTTTTTCACCCAGCACAATGAGCGATGGCTCACGGTCAAACATGCGCGCCCCGATGTAGAGATACAGGCCATCGGTAGCAAGTCGAACTTCCGTACGCTCCGAGGCCGGAACGCCCTCGTTGAGCTCGCGCTGCACGAAATCGCTGATTGGTGTGCCACCGCGCCACACGTCCTCATCAAGTCGCCCGTCGATCGTCGGCGGCACCGTGATGCGCTGCGCCCGGGCGACCGGCTTCGGGCGGGCGCGCGCCGAGCGCGCGAACGAGTCCGCCACCGCAGCGTCCATTCTTGTTGGCGCCTGCGCAAACCCGCCGTGAGGCGTCGCGCCACTCACAAGGACGCTGAACAAAATACTGCACAGTCGCCACGTGCGACCGGCCGAACAGGCCGACCTCGCGGGGTGCGAAATGCTGAGATGACGTGGCATAGGTAGCTGCCAAGTCTGATCGGTCTGCGCGCGTTGCGCTACTCGTAGCCGTCGAGTCCCTGACGGATCGCTGGCGCGAGCGCCACCAGTCCCGCACATTTCCTGCAGAACTTCTGGGCGACCAGCTGCAGGAGAACGTCCCGACCCGCCGAGGTAGTTGCATATGGCAAAGATTCCATATCTGCATTGTCGCACAACTGGGCGGCCTGGCAGAAGCCGTGTCATGTCACTCGCGGGCATCGTCGCGGCCGCCATGGTGAGTATCGTCGCGACCCGGCACAGCGAACCGCTGGTGGCACAAGACGCAGCACCCACGTTCACCAGGGACGTCGCCCCCATTCTGTACAAGAACTGCACCACCTGTCACCGCCCCGGTGGTCTCGGGCCGTTCTCGCTGCTGGACTACGATACCGCCCGGAAAAACGTGGCTGACATTCGTGACGCGGTGAAAACCGGCTACATGCCGCCGTGGCACGCCGAGGGACCGCATGGTGTGTTCGTCAACGATCGGCGACTCTCCGATGCAGAAAAGCAGACAATTCTGCGATGGATCGACGCGGGCGCGAAGAAGGGCGACGTCAAGGCACTGCCGCCGGCACCAGTGTATCCCTCGAGTTGGGAACTGGGCACGCCCGATGCCGTGGTGACAATGTCGGAAAACTTCACCGTGCCAGCCGCCGGGACGGTGGAGTATCAGTACTTCGAGATCCCGACGAATTTCGCAGAGGACAAGTGGGTGCAGGCCATCGAATTCATGCCGGGGGCGCGTGAAGTTGTGCATCATGTGTTGGTGTATGCCAAAGTACCGGCGACACCGGCCGCGGCCGAAGCAGCCGCCGCGGCGGCGGCCGCCGCACGGTCAGCAGGAACACCGCCGGCGCCCCGGCCCGCGCCGCTGTTTGTTCGCAAGGCACAATTCGATCCGCCCGAAGGTCCGTCGCGACTCGACACCCTCCATCCGCCGCCGCGTCAACTCGGCACGCTGATTGGCGGTACGGCGCCGGGTACCAACGTGATGAAATTCCCTGCCGGCACCGCCCTGCGCATTCGCGCCGGCACGGTCCTCACGTTCCAGATGCACTACACTGCCAGCGGTCACGAACGGCATGATCGCACCAGCGTGGGGTTTCGCTTCGCAACGGCCGAGCCGGACGAAGAGATCCGTATGGGCTCGTTCATCAACGGTGCATTTACACTGCCGGCCGGCGCGAAAGACATTCAGGTGAATGCCGAGTTGGAACCCACCCAACCCATTCGCATTTGGGCGCTGTTGCCGCATACGCACCTGCGTGGCACGCGCTGGAAATACATTCTCGAAAAGCCCGACGGCACCTCGGACGTGATTCTGGATGTGCCACGCTACGATTTCAATTGGCAGACGTACTACTTCTTCATCACGCCACTTGAAGTCCCCGCCGGCGCCAAGCTCACGTCGCTGGCGTGGTACGACAACTCCGCGTCGAACAAGAGCAAGCTGGACGCCACCAAGGACGTGAAGTGGGGCGACCAGACATGGGAGGAGATGCAATACACCGGATTCCTGTTCAGCGTGAACCGTCAGCGGCGTACCTCGCCCGCCAGGTAGCGCGCCCACGACGCGCGCTCGACCCCGGAACGGCCGCTCATTCGGCCGTTTCGCGTTCAGTCCACCAGCGTCGACAGACGTTCGCGGAATCCGGGAAGCACGTTTTCGCCGACCAGCGCGTCATCCGCCGTCAACTCCGTCTCCGTGCCATCGGCGCGATATACACGGGCCGTACGGCGTTTGGGATCGATGGTCCAGACCAGCAGTGTTCCGGCACTCAACCAGTCGGCGACCTTGGCCAACAGTGCGCCCGGTCGATCGGACGGCGACCGCACTTCCACCACGAGATCGGGGGCGAACTCGGCGTAACCCGTCTCTGGCTCGACAGGCCAGCGATCTGCGCGGATGTAGGCAACATCGGGCGCTCGCACGGTATCTGGATTGCGCTGCAAGGTGAATCCCGTTTCAGCAGCGACGACGCGACCGCGCGCGACTGTCGCATTGCGATCGCGACGGTCGGCCGCGAGGTATTCGCTAATGGCTATCAATGCGCGTGCCGCGACATCCCCATGTCGCAACCTCGCTGGCTCGCGCACGATGAGCCGGCCGCGCACGAGTTCCGTTCGCGCGTCAGGCAGCGGATTCGCATACAGGTCGTCCGCGGTCATCAAGCGTGGCGCTGGAATCATGGCAGCGATTCTCGGGGAAACACGGGTGCGGGTCATGTGAACACGATACCGATCGACGTCATCGGATCGTCAGCAGGGCGCATTGGAATGGTACGCCGAGCATGGCGCCGAGTCCATGTTGGTCGGCAGCGGTGGTGACGTCGGCCGCCCTACTTGCCCGCGATCACTGAATCGATCGCCGCCCGCAGCGTGATCAGTGAAGAGGTACCAGGAACGCGGCGCGTGCCCACCAGTACCATCAGCGGTGCCCCGACACGCGCCGTGTCGGCCCACGCGATGTCGGTCCGGATCTGTCGCAACATGCGACCACTCTCGGTGCAATTTCGGAGCACGAACGCGTCAACGCCTGATACTGTGGCCAATGAGTCCAACAGTACGCTCGCGTCGGGAGCACTGCCCCATCGATCCTGCGCCGCGAAAATGCGCGCGCTGGTTTCCCAGAACTTGCCCTGCGCGCTGGCGCACAGCGCGGCGTTGGCGGCCTGTACCGCATGGGCATGTTCGCGCAGTGGATAGTGAACCCAGGCCAGTCGGGCCTTGCCCGTTTCGATATACTCCGCGCGAAGGGCGGGCAGCGTAGTGTCGAACCAGTTGCGACAGTCGGCGCATTGATAGTCACTGACCACGAACAGCTGCACGCGCGCGGTATCCGCACCGAGGGCGCGACCGCGGTCGGCCGCCTGCATCATCAGGTCGGCTGAGCGTTCGTTGCGCCCTGGTGGCAACTTTCGGACATCCACGTAGGACACGTCGGCCGCCGCGCTCCGCGGCGCGTCGCGACACGCGGCGACAAGGAGCGTGGCAAGGAGCGGCGCGAGTTGCGCCGCCTGATTACCCGAGATAGAAATGATCGACCAAGGCATGCGACAAGCTACTCCGTCTATCATCGTTCGCCCACTCTCGGTAACCTACGCATCACTGCGACACCGCCGAATCCTGAGCCACCGATGAACACCTTCCACCGCGCCCTGCTGCTGAGCGTTGCCGCGACCGCCGTGTGCTCCGCAGCGGGCTGCTCCCGCGAACCGGCCCCAGTCGAACCACAGCTGGTGGCGCAGTGGATGCGCACGTCGCTCGCGTTCGTGCGCAGCGAGCGGCTCGGGCCTCCGGTGGCGGCGCGGATTTCGGCCTACAGTGCGCTGGCACTCTACGAGGGTTACGCCGCCGATTCGCGATCGTCGCTGCGCTCACTGGCCGGGCAACTGAACGGACTGCCGACGCTCCCCATCGCGCCCACCGGGAGCCCACTGGACGGGGCCATTGTTGCTGCTGAAGCCGAACGCGTGGTGATGGACTCGCTGTTCCGCGATGGCATGGCGGGCACACGCCGCTCCATCGATTCACTGGCGGCCGCCCAAGTGGCCGCGCGCGAAGCTGTGGGCGTGCACGCGTCCGATCGCGCTCGCGCGCTCGCGCATGGTCGCGCCATCGGCCATGCCATTCTTGGCTGGGCCGCAATCGACAGCTTTTTCGCCACGCGCGGTCGGCCGTGGGCCCCATCCGGGAAGCGTGACGAATGGTCCAACACGGCGAACGTCGCCCAGTTCGTTCCGCAAACCATGTCGGGTCAGTCCGACCTTGTGCAGTTTGCCAATCCGAACGTGCAGGAAGACGTGGAACGTGCGACTGCGAAAGGCACCTTCACCAACCGGCCCAAGCCCGCCGGCGCCACCACGCTTCCGTCGTTCAATCCCATGAAGCCCACGGAGCCGTACTGGGGACACTTGCGTCCGTTCGTGCTGGTGAATGGTGATGCATGTGCGCCGCCCCCAATGCCCACCTATTCAGAGCAGGTCGCGTCGGAGTTCTACCAGATCGGCAAACAGTTCTACGACACGGTGCGCGCGCTCACACCCGACCAGAAGCAGATCGCACTGTTCTGGGCGGACAATCCCGTGGCCACCGGTACGCCCGGATTCCACTGGATCAGCGTGGTGAACCTGATGGTGTCGCGGCGCACACTCAGCGCCGACGATGCCGTCGCCCTGTACGCCCTCACGTCGATCGCCATCCATGATGCGTTCATCGGCTGCTGGCGCGAGAAGTATCGCTCGAACGTAGTGCGGCCGGTGGCCTTTGTGCAGCGCGTGTTCGACGCGAAGTTCCAGACCGTGATACCTACACCGCCCTTCCCCGAATACCCGTCGGGTCACTCGGTGCAGTCCGGCGCCGCAGTCGAGGTGCTCATTGCATTGCTCGGCGACACAATTCCGTACATCGATTCCACACAGGTCGACATCGGGCAACCGCCGCGTCGTTTCGCATCGTTCTCTGCAGCACGCACCGAGGTCGCTATTTCGCGCGTGTACGCCGGCGTGCACTACTTCCCGGCCGTCGTGGACGGGTTGGTGCAAGGACAGTGTATTGGTCGCAAGGTCAGCGCACTCAAAACGCGACGCGACCGGTAATGGGTTATCGGTCGTGCCGCGCAACGTGGCGCGCGCTCGTCGCCCTGTCCGTGTCCACGAGTCTCGGCGCGGCAACAGCCTGTCGTGATGCGGCCGTTGACACACGTTGGCATGACGAAGCCGGCTATCGCTGGCGCGAACTGGCGGTACCGCACAACGGTCGCGCCGGTTTCACCATGCTCACGGCGTCGTCCACCGGACTCACGCATCAAAACGATATCGACGAAACGCGCGGTCTGGATAACCGTGGACTCCTCGACGGCGCGGGCGTGGCATTGGGCGACGTGGACGGCGACGGACGCCCCGACATGGTGCTCGCGTCGATTGAGCACCCGGCGGCACTGTATCACAACAACGGTGACTTTCACTTCACCGATGTCACCGCATCCAGTGGACTCGATTTCGCGGGGCTCGCGAGCACAGGCGTGGTTCTGGCCGATGTAAATGGTGATCGCAGTCTAGACCTGGTGGTCGGCACGTTTGGCGGACCCGTTGCGCTGTTCCTGAACGATGGGACGGGACACTTTGCCAACGCCACGGGCACCAGTGGACTTACCGGTGGTTACTACGCGAACACCTTGTCGCTGGCCGACGTGGACGGCAATGGGTCGCTCGATCTGTACGTCGGCACGTACAAAACCCGGA
>JANMRE010000674.1:0-5773 GCA_031370885.1 Gemmatimonadaceae bacterium | reverse complement strand
GCGGGTGCGGCGCGTCAGCCTATGGCGGCCGATACAGTGCAACGCCGCACCGTGCTGCGCATGCTCAACGAGGCCGTGGACTGTCTCGATGATGGTATTATTCGCTCACCGCGAGACGGTGATATCGGTGCCATCTTTGGTATTGGATTTCCACCCTTCCTGGGCGGACCATTCCGGTACATCGACACGTTGGGCGTGGCGGCAGTGGTTGCACAACTCGACGAACTCGATGCGCAGTTTCCTGGACGCTTCACGCCGGCGAAGCGACTGCGTTTCATGGCACGTCACGGCACGCGCTTTTATCCCTGACTCACTCCCGCCCTGCCGCTCTTATGACCATACCCAGTCTTCATCCGCGTGTTGCAGAAATCGTGGACGCCCTCGAACGCTCGCAGCGTGACTTGGTTGACGTGGTCATGTCCATTCCGGCCGATCGACGTGAAGCGCCGGCGATCGGCGACAAATGGTCGATTGCGCAACAGTTGGAGCACTTGGCCATTGTCGAAGACGGTGCGGGGCGGCTCATGTCCAAGTTGATCAAGCAGGTTGAGGCCAGTGGTGAACGGGAAACCGACGACACGAGCTTCCTGCAATCACTCGACCGGTACCAGGTGTGGACGGTAACGCGCCCGGTGGCAGCGCCCGATTTCGTCACACCCAAGGAGGGCCTGACGTCCAGCGACGCACTGGCGCGCCTCACGGAATCGCGACATCGGATGATCGGCGCCCTGCAGCGCGCATCGGGGATGGCGTTGGCCAGTGTCACGGCGCCGCATCCGCTGGTGGGTCCCCTGAATGTGTACCAGTGGGGACTGGTCATGGCGCAACATCATCGGCGTCACATCGAGCAGATTCGCGCAATCGCCGGTCTTGGGGATTGACTATATTCCTCAGGTTGTTCGGTTTCCGACCACTCCGGGAAGCCGCAATCTTGTCCTGTCCATCACGTCATGCTGCGTAAGTCGCTGCTGTATCTGTCACGCCAACAACGCGTCTTCAGCTTCATCAGGAACGTCGGATTCGCGCGCAAGATGGCCTTGCGATTCGTGGCCGGCGAAACCATCGACAGTGCACTCGACGCGGTCGCGGCACTCAATGCCAAGGGCATCACGGCGTCGCTCGATCTGCTGGGCGAAAGTGTATCCAATGAGACCGAAGCGCGCGAAACGGGTCGTCAGTATCTGCAGATTCTCGATCGTATCGCCGAACGGTCGCTCGATGCCAACGTGTCGGTGAAACTCACCGCGCTGGGTCAGGACATCTCCGACGCGCTCGGCGTGGAGATCATGCGACAGGTGCTCGATCGCGCACAACGATACGGATCGTTTGTGCGACTGGACATGGAGTCAAGTGCGTACACCGACCGCACACTGGATACGTTCGAACAGGCGCTCTACCCCGACTATCGCGAGCACGTTGGTGTTGTGCTGCAAAGCGCACTGCGGCGAACCCTTGACGATGTTGCGCGCGCCAACCGTTTGCAGTGTCGCGTACGCATCTGCAAAGGGGCCTATCTCGAACCGGCCGAGGTGGCCTACCCGGACAAGGCCGATGTGGACACCAACTATGTCGCCGCGATGCATTTACTGATGGAACACGGGCGCTACCCGGGTTTGGCCACTCACGACGAAAAAATCATCGCTGAAGCGAAGCGATTTGCGAAAGAGAAGGGAATCGCCAACGATCGATTCGAGTTTCAGATGTTGTACGGCGTGCGACGTGACTTGCAAGAGCAATTGGTGCGCGAGGGATACCGCATGCGCGTGTACGTGCCATTCGGCACGCAGTGGTATCCGTACCTCATGCGCCGATTGGCCGAACGACCGGCGAACATGGCCTTCATGACCGCCAATATCGTCAAGGAAGCATTGGGTGGGAAAGCGGCGCGCATCAGCTCGCGCAACGGGGCGCACTGAGCGGGCACGCGGGACACCACATTCCCCCTGATCACAGCCAGGGAGACGAGCGCACACTGGGCGGCTACATGGCCGTGCACGCGCGACCGGCGGCATTCGACGGCGTCGACGGGTTTTCCTACTCGGTCGATATTCTCACCGACCAAACCGGTAACGCGGCGGCACCGTGGGGTGCATACCTGTTCTTTGTAAAGTGGGGACAGGGTGAGCCCCAGGTGGCCGGCCACCTCGAGACCGATTTCCTCGCGACGGGACACAACGAAGGTCTCGTAAAGCGTCAGGTTGGCGCGATGCCGCTGGCCTCGGTAAAGGCAACGTTGGACGGCCTTATCCGCACCAAAAACGCGCCCGCCACGGGACACATCGATCGTCCCTGGTGGGAGGCATCGGCCAGTGAAGCTGACGATGATGACAAGGCGTCGGAGAGTCCGACATGACCTCCCGGCATGCGGTAGTGTTGCAGGGCACGGGCGGCGTGTGGCAGGTTCGCACCGACGCCGGCGAGACACTGGACGTGTCGTTGCGCGGACGTCTCAAGCGCGAACCCGGTCGCGACGCGCGCGAGCGCGATATGCAGGATCGGGGCGGCGGTCGGGAGTCGATGCGGCGCAGTGTCTTGTCCGACGACGCGTCCCGGCCGCTCAAACTTACCGTCGGCGATCGGGTCACCATTACCACCGTACCCGGCGAAACGTCGTGGGCCATCGACGTCATTCATCCGCGTCGAAGTCAGCTGGCGCGACGCAGCCCAGGCGGTGCACACGGCGAACGTATCATGGTGGCCAACCTGGATCAGGTTCTCGTGGTGTTCGCCGCCGCACGGCCCGAACCTCATCCCCGCATGCTCGATCGATTTCTGGTGATTGCGGAAGCCAATGGTCTGTTGGCACGCGTGGTCATCAACAAATGCGAGCTCGTGGATGAGTCCACGATTCGCGCTCAGTTCGCTGATCAGACGCACGCCGGGTATCCGATCCATCTGACCAGTGTCGTGAGCGGTGAAGGACTTGAAGCGCTGCGGGCCGAAGTGGAGGGCAAAAGCTCCGCCCTCGCGGGACCGTCGGGCGTTGGCAAATCGTCGCTCATGAACCGACTGTTTCCGGGACTCGATCTGCGCACGGCCGAAATCAGCGAAAGCGTGAACAAAGGACGGCACACAACGGTTGGGGCAACGCTACATCCGCTACCCGGCGGTGGTTTCGTGGCCGACACGCCGGGACTGCGTGAAGTGGGACTATGGAACATCGCGCCCGATCACCTCGCCGAGTGTTTCCCGGAATTTCGACCGCTGCTTTCCACCTGTCGATTCGCCGACTGTCTCCACACCGTCGAACCCGGGTGTGCGATCCGTGACGCGATACAATCAGGTCGGGTGCGGCCCGGTCGGTATGAGAGCTATCTGAAGCTCCTGTTGGGGTAGTCAACTGCGGTAAGGCAACTGCAGTGGTGCAACAACTGCAGTTGGGGTACTTCCACTGCTGTTGGGGTACTTCCACTGCAGTTGAACTACCCCAACCGCAGTTGCGGTACCCAACTGCAGTTGCGGTACCCCAACTGCAATTGCAGTACCCCAACTGCAGTGGAAGTCCTGCAGTTAAATCCACCCGGCTACCTCAGGCGTAGCACCTGCAGACCGCCATGCAGACATACCACCTCCGTCCCCACTTCGTTGGCCCGTTCCAGGGCTCGTCTGCGGAGTACGTTTCCCTTTGCGCCTTGGCGCGCGCCGACCGACGTGCCGGCATCTATGAGCCCTATTCCGTGAATGCCCCTCCATATTCGGTGAATGTCCCTCCATATTCTCTGAATGCACGCTCCGATTTCGTGAAGCCTCCTCCTCCGGCCGCCGCTTACGGTTCCGCCAACGACTTGTCGTTGGTCGCGGACATGGCGAGCGGTGACGAGCGTGCGGCAGCGGCGCTGTACGATCGGCATGGGGCCGTGATGTACGGCTTGGCACTCCGCATGGTGGGCGAAGCGGCTGACGCTGAGGAAGTCGTGCTGGACGCGTTTGCCCAGGCGTGGCGCGAGGCCGGCCGTTACGACACGTCGCGCGGTTCGGTGCTCGGGTGGTTGACGACTATCGTACGTACCCGCGCGCTCGATACCATTCGCGCTCGCGGTCGCCGGGCGAAGATGGTTGACGCGGCCAGCGTACGGCTCGATGAACCGGCGGCAATGGGCGAGCCCATGCCCGCACCAGACCGCGCGGCGGAAGAGTCCGAACGCGCTGGTGCGGTGTCGTCGGCGCTCCAGTTGCTGCCCGAACAACAGCGACACGCCATCGAACTGGCATTTTTCGAAGGCCTTACGCATCAGGAAGTCGCCGAACGGTTGCGGGAGCCGTTGGGCACCGTGAAAACCCGAATTCGACTGGGGATGCTGAAACTGCGTGACATGCTCGGCGGCCTCGCCCCGGAGCCGGCATCATGAAGCCGCTCTCGCACGACGAGCTGCGCGAACTCGCGCCGGCATTCGTCATGGGCACGCTCACCAATGTTGAACTGGCGGACTTCGCCGCAGCCATGGCCGATCCGGTCACGGCGGCCGAGTTGGCACCGGAACTTGAGGCCCATCGTGCAGCCGTGGAATTCCTCGCCACGGGACACGCGGTTATGCCACCGCCGTCGCTTGCCCAACGACTCGGGGCGCGCATCGCGCACGAACAGGCGAAGTCCATGCGATTGGCGGAGACCGCAGAACTCGCTGTTCCGACGCCGTCGTTGGAGATCTACGGCACAGACCAAGGCGCGCCGTCGGTGCTCCGCGCCGTTCGCGTGCCACCGGTGCATTTGAATGCGGCGCCGCGGGCGCGGAGCAGTGCACCCGCGTGGGCCACGGCGGGCATCTTCGGACTCGCCATGGCCGCCTCGCTGTTTTTCGCTGTATCGCTCAAGTCTCGCATTCGCGGACTCGAAGACAACCTGCGGACCCAGCAACTGGTCATCCAGCGAACGGCGGAACAGCTGGCGAATCGCGACTCGACCGTGAACGCACTCACGCACGCCGACAAAGATTTGGTGCTGGTGCGTCTCGCTTCCAACGTTCCCGTGGGTCCCAGTATGCAGGTGTTCTGGAATCAGAAAACGGGTGAGGCGGTGGTTCACGCGTCGGGCTTTGCGCAGATTGCCGCGAACCGGACGTACTGTCTGTGGATCATTCGCAACGGCAAGCCGGAAGCTGTCAAGCTGTTCAATCCCGATCCGGATGGCCATCGGCTGCTCAATGCCGTGGCGCTGCCCGTCGATGCGCGCGGTATCGCGGCCTTTGCCGTCACCGAAGAGCCGGCCGAGGGCTCACCACAGCCCACCATGACGCCGTTTCTGGTAGGCGTGGTACCAACGAAGTAAGCGGTAGGCTACGGCGACAGGCGTCGCCGAACCCACAGACCGGCTTCACGACGGAATTGCAGACGGTCGTGCAGTCGGCTCTCTCGTCCCTGCCAGAATTCAATCTCCTCCGGCACAACGCGATAGCCTCCCCAGTGTTCGGGGAGCGCCACCGGACCGTCGCCGAATCGAATGGTGTTCGCGGCCAGTTCACGTTCCAGTTCGTCACGACTTGCCAGCACAGCGCTCTGTCGCGACGTCCACGCCCCGACGCGACTGGGCAATGGTCGCGACTGGAAGTACTCGTCGGATTCGGCGCGACCAACGCGCTGCACGGCACCGGCAACTCGCACTTGTCTTTCAAGTTCAGGCCAGAAAAAGCACAGCGACGCGTGCGGATTGTCTGACAATTCCTGTCCCTTTCGGCTGCGATAGTCGGTATAGAACACGAAGCCGCGCGCATCAGCACCCTTGAGCAGCACTACTCGCGCGGACGGATAGGCGTCGCGCGTGGCCGTCGCCAGGCAC
>JANMRE010000652.1:0-29822 GCA_031370885.1 Gemmatimonadaceae bacterium | reverse complement strand
AACGTCGCAATTTGCGCTTGCCCGTGGTGAACGAACGCGACAACTTACGGCGATCGCTCTTCCTCGAACCCTCGCCTCTGAGGACGTTGTCCATGCCCGCGTACAAGGCCCCGCTCGACGATATCCGCTTCCTGCTGCACGACGTGCACGATGTGGCGCAGCTGTCCGCGTTACCCGGCTTCGAGGACGCCACGCCCGATCTGATCGACGCGGTGCTGACGGAAGGGGCGGCGATCTGTGAGCAAGTGTTGTTTCCGCTCAATCAGTCCGGGGACGCCGAAGGGGTACGACTCGAACACGGTGAGGTGCGAACGCCGGCCGGATTCAAGGAAGCGTATGCCCAGTATGCGTCGGCGGGTTGGACCGGCGTGGTGGCCGACACCGCGTTTGGTGGACAGGGACTGCCGGAGACCGTGGGCTTCGTGATGGAAGAGATGCTCTGCTCTTCGAATCTGTCGTTCAGCATGTATCCCGGTCTCTCGCACGGCGCCTGCAGCGCGATGATGAGTCACGGATCGGAGGAGATTAAACAGCGCTTCCTGCACAAGCTCGTGGACGGCACGTGGAGTGGCACCATGTGCCTCACCGAAGCGCACGCCGGCACCGATCTGGGGATCATCTCCACCAAGGCCGTGGAGGCGGGCGATGGGGCCTATCACATCACCGGTTCGAAGATCTTCATCTCGGCCGGCGAACATGATCTCACGGAGAACATCCTGCATCTGGTGCTGGCCAAGTTGCCGGACGCGCCAGGCGGTACTAAGGGGATCTCGATGTTTCTGGTGCCGAAGTTTCTGCCTACCGAAGACGGCCGACCAGGCACGCGCAACGGGGTGACGTGCGGTGCCATCGAACACAAAATGGGGATCAAGGCGTCGGCGACGTGTGTGTTGAATTTCGACAACGCCACCGGTTGGATGGTTGGCGAACCGCACAAAGGCATGCGCGCGATGTTCGTGATGATGAACGGCGCACGACTCGCCGTGGGCTTGCAGGGACTGGGTCTGGCGGAGGTTGCGTATCAGAACGCGCTGGCGTATGCAAAGGATCGCTTGCAGGGTCGGTCACTCACCGGTCCCAAGAATCCCTCCGGTCCGGCTGATCCAATCCTCGTGCATCCCGATGTGCGCAAGGGTCTGTTGCGCATGAAGGCGTTCAACGAGGGCATGCGTTCGTTGGCGTACTGGATTGGCATTCGCATCGATCTCGAGCATCGACACTCAGACCCTGCGGTCAAGCAGGATTCGTCCGACATTGTCGCATTGATGACGCCGGTAATCAAGGCGTTTCTGACGGACAAGGGATTCGACAATACGAACATCGCACTGCAAACCCTTGGGGGGCACGGCTACGTCAAGGAATACGGCATTGAACAGTACGTCCGCGACGCGCGTATCGGACAGATCTACGAGGGAACCAACGCCGTGCAGGCGCTGGATCTTGTGGGCCGCAAACTTCCCATGGAGGGCGGGCGACTCGTCCGTCACTTTTTCGAACTGGTGAAGGCCGACATCGACAGTGCCGCGAGCGACGCGTCGATGGAGGAATTTGCCAAGCCGCTGGGCGTGTCGCTCTATCACTTGCAGAAGGCCACCATGATGCTGGCCGAGCGGGGGTTCGCCAATCCCGATGAAGTGGGAGCGGCGGCCACGGAGTACCTGCACTTGATGGGATATGTCGCGGTGGGCTGGCAGTGGCTGCGCATGGCCACGGTGGCCAAGGCGAAGCTGGCTGCCGGAACCGGCAGCGCGCAATTCATGGAAGCCAAAATCAAAACGGCCCGGTTCTACATGGTGCGACTGCTCCCCGAGACGGGGGGGCTGCTGGCCGCCATCCAATCGGGGTCGGCGCCAATCATGGCGCTCGGTGTCGACGACTTCTGACGGGGCCGAGCTGTACGTGCGCGAGGGGTGACAGGTGTGCCGGGGGTGTGATGCCGTCCGACTCGGCGCTCAACTCGGCGAGTGCACCTGCCGATAGACGAATACACACCTTCATCCCTCGCCATGTTTTTCAAGAAATCGGTCGCGGAGCCACATCCTTCGTTTGAGCGAAGCAGCTCGAATGGCGACCCCGGCTCGCCGCATCTGAGTGTGATTCACGGCGGCGCGAGCGCGCCTCTGCCGCGCGAATCGTCGGCGAGCAGCGACGACAGCATTGGCATGGTCATTGACGCGCTCGGCGGCGTGCTCACCGCGCTGGCCCGCTATCCCATCGACCTGCCGGACCGACCGGGCGAGGAGAGTGCGCGCGAGATCAGCAAGTGGCAGCGACACGCAACGCTTGGCTACGGACTTGACGAGACGGAGCAGACCGCATCGGTCGGCGTGGCTGATCGCGATTGGGGTGGCGTGATTCGCACGGTCACCGAGCAGCGTCGTGAGGAACATCGGCACGTGGCGGGGTCGATCAACGAGCTTCGCGATGCGCTCTGGGCATGCGTGGAAACCGTGCACAATGCGGTTAAGGTTGATCAGAAGACCGATGTGACCACCAACGATCAGATGGACAAGGCTCGCCACGCGCTCAAACGGTTGCAGCCGGGTTCGATTAAACAGGATGTGTTGGGCGCCGTATTGGCCATTGAAGGCGCGCTGCAGTCTCGCCGTGAGCAGCAGGCCGACCAGTACACGACGTTGGCAACCAAGCTGGACAAGCTGGGCAAGCAGTTGGAAGAGGCGCGCAAGGAAAGCACCACCGACGCGCTCACCGGCATCGGTAATCGCAAACTGTTCGATACGATGGTGGCCCGCGCCGTGCAGATGTTCTCTCTGTCCAAGCAGCCCATCGTCCTGCTCATGATCGACATGGACAAGCTCAAGCTCGTCAACGACATGTACGGTCATCAGGCGGGCGACACGGCCATCGCGACCCTTGGTCGGGCGCTGACCAAAGTGTTCCTGCGTCAGTCCGATGTGCTCTGTCGCTACGGCGGCGATGAATTCGCCGCCATTCTGCACAACACCGATTGGAAGATGGCGCAGACACTGGCGCGTCGATTGGGCGATACCCTCACGCAGTTGCCGGCGCCGCATCCAGCAATGGAATTCAGCATCGGCGCATCGGTGGGTGTGGCGCAACTCGAACCGTCGGAAGATGCGGAAGTGTGGAAGGCGCGCGCCGACAAGGCGCTATACAAGGCGAAGCAAAACGGACGGGATCGGGTGTCGGTGGCTGAAAGTGCATCAACCAAAGCGGCGTGACCTGGTTTCAGGGCCAGCCCAGGAATGCCGTGACGGTGCTACAGTTGTGTGGAAAACCTGAAGCAAGCACAACTGTTTACCAATGAGGAGTTGCTTGCCAGCCGGCGGGTGCTATCTTTAAGGTGTTGTCTGACAATAGTTTGACGACCGGACAGCTTGGCACCAGCGCGACTTCTCTGCTGGCCTGAATCTTGCGCTGACTCGTGTGTGGATAAAGTGCAAGCCCGGACGTAGACCCTCTCAATCTGACTCCACCATGAAAAAACGTGCGACGATGGCGACGGTAGCGGCGGTATTGATGCTGGCAGGTACCGCCCAGGCGCAGCAGACGTTCGATCCCGGCACGCTGGGTGCACCGGCCTGCGCCAATTCGGGCGATAACACCGCGACCATGCTCGACTGGATCAGCTGTCGCGGTTCGTTCCAGGGCAATACCAATGAGATTGGTATTGGCACCTACTTGAACGCCCAGTTTGGTGGCACATTCACGGCTCTCGGCAGTTCCGCCGATGGCGGATTTGGACCGTTTTCGAATAACCCCGGCGGCACAGACGGCACGCTCGGATTTGACGGCGCGCTGAATGGCACATTTGTGCTCGCCCTCAAGGCCTCGAATCGTATGAGTTTCTACCTGTTCGCAGGGAACGGACAAACGAGTGTGAAGTTCAATACGCTTGGTGTCTCGCTCAACGCCCAGGACATTCCGAACGGGTTGTCGCATGCGGCGCTGTGGGGCGGTCAAGGCGCAACCATCACGAACGTGGTTCCGGAGCCTTCAACGTATTTGCTGGTGGCGTCTGGTTTGGCCGCACTCGGCTTCGTCTCCCGCCGTCGTCGCCACGCCTGATTTCATCGCAGTCGCACACACAAAACCGCCCCGGTCAACGCCGGGGCGGTTTTGCGTTCGCGACCGCACGCTTCCGGGGCTATTCTCGACGCTTCTCTCACCGCCGGAAGGCCCTGTGCCCGTTGGCCCACATTCGCTGGCCGCGCTCGCTGCGATCGTTGACATCTCCGCCGACGCGATCATCGCGCTCGACGCCGATTTCAAGATCGTGAGATTCAATCGTGGGGCGGAACAGACCTTCGGTTGGACCGAGGCGGAAATGATTGGTCAACCACTCGACCGGCTGTTGCCAATCGAGGCGCGCGCCATGCATCGCGGTCATGTGCGCACGTTTGCTGAGGGGCCTCGCGACGCCCGTCGCATGGCCCAACGCAGCGAAATCTCCGGCCTCCGACGCAGTGGTGAACGGTTTCCGGCTGAGGCCTCGATTGCTCGTGTCACGATGGATGGTGATCGCACGTTCATGGTGACACTGCGTGACGTGAGTGAGCGGCGACGCATTGAAGAGCGGCAGCGACTGTTGGCGACCGCCGGCTGGGTGCTCGCGGCGTCTCTCGATGTCGAGTCAACGATGGCAACGGTGACCGAGCTGCCGGTGCCCTTGCTGGGTGAATGGAGCATGCTGGAATTGTTGAAGCCCGATGGAAGCATGCGGCGTGTCGCCGCCACGCATATGGATCCGTCGCATCAGGAAATGACCGCCGCGCTCGTAACCCGCGCACCTCATGCGGTGAGCGGCGAGCCGGTCGTGGCGAGCGGTTCACGCGCCGCACACGAGGCAGAAGCTCAGCGCATTTCGGATATGAGTGGCTGGATGGCGGCCAACTTCACCGAACCGATCGACCGACAGCGTGTGGACGCCTTGGGGGCGTCGGCCGTGCTGCTGGTACCATTGCGCGCCGGTGGACGGGCCATCGGTGTGCTGCACCTCGTTCGCACCACGCCGGGCGCGACGCATGTGCCGGAAGACGCACAACTGGCTGAGCAGTATGCCGGTCTGGCCGCCCTCGCGCTGGAGAACGCACGGCTCTATCAGGAGGCGCGACAGGCAGTGCGCGAGCGCGACGACATGCTGGCCATTGTCTCGCATGATCTGCGCAATCCAGTCAACGCCATTGTCCTGCTCACCGGTGCGGTGCTCGATCGCGATTGGGATTCGGCAACGCCAATGGAACGCGAAGACGTCGAGAGCATTCAGGCCGCGGCGCGGCAGGCGGATGGCCTGATACAGGACCTGCAGGATGTCTCGCGGATCTCGGCCAGTCGGTTGCGCGTCGAACAGCGCGCCATTTCCCTCGCCGACGTGGTCGACGATGCCGCGGACATGTTCGAGCCGGTGATGCGCGACGCCGGGATCGCGTTTACGACGAAACGTGCCCGCGAGTTGCCACTGCTGCAGGCCGATCGCGGACGGCTGTTACAAGTGTTGTCCAATCTGCTGGGAAACGCCGTGCGCTTTACGCCACGTGGCGGGGCTGTGACGCTGTCGCTGGATGCGGTCGGGTCGGTCGTGCGTATCGCGGTTCGCGACTCCGGCCCGGGTGTGTCGCCGGAAGATGTGCCGCGTCTGTTCGAGCGCTATTGGCAGGCTCCGCGGCTGCGACGCGCGGGCTCAGGACTCGGACTGTTCATTGCCAAGGGTATCGTTGAGGCTCATGGCGGCGAGATTGGGGTCGTCAGCGACACAGGGCAGGGAAGTGAATTCTGGTTTACGATTCCGATGGGGTAGGGTGCAGAGAAGGGGAGACAGGAGAAGGGAGAAGGGAGAAGGGAGAAGGGAGACATCAGGTGGACAGACTTTGGCTCCCCTTGACCCAGCAAGTCCATGCATTACTTTCCTATTTGGTTGAACAGTATATTATTCTACGATAACCGTGTGTCGGACGCCCTTTCGTGATCGGTCTCGCTTTGCTCTCCGCCGTCATCATTGGGCTCACCCTCGGCTTGCTCGGCGGTGGCGGCTCGATCCTCACGGTGCCGGTGCTGGTGTACGCCCTCGGCATTCCAGCCAAGACGGCTATCGCCATGAGCCTGCCGGTGGTTGGCATCACGAGCGCGATCAGCGCGGCGGTCCACTGGCGGCTGGGCAACGTACGAGTTACCACCGCGATGTCGTTCGGCGTTCTGGCCATGATCGGCGCGTTCGGCGGGGCCAAGCTCGCGGTATTTCTTACCGGTACCCTACAGCTCCTGCTGCTCGGCTTGGTCATGCTGGGGGCGGCCGCCTCGATGCTCCGCAGCTTCAAGGGCGACGCGAATGACACCGCACCATCGCCGACACGGCCCGTAGTCCTCACGGTCGTAGCCTTGTCGGTTGGCGTTCTCACCGGCGTGGTTGGGATCGGCGGTGGTTTTCTCGTGGTGCCGGCACTTGTACTCCTGGCGGGCGTCCCAATGCGCCAAGCCGTTGGGACGTCCTTGGTCGTGATCGCCATGAACTCGGCATCGGGCTTCGCTGGGTACGTCGGCACGGTCGCGATTGATTGGCCATTTCTCGCTGAGTTCACGGCAGCGGCGGTCGCCGGTGCGCTCGTGGGTACGGCCCTCGCATCACGGGTGCCCCAGGCTACGCTCAAACGTGTCTTTGCCGTGTTCCTGCTCGCCATGGGGGGCTTCGTGCTCTTCAAGAACCGCCGCGCGTTCCGTCCCACCACATCCGCCGCGTCTGCACCCACCGTTTCGCTGCGATCGATTGTTGCTCCCACTCCATAAGCGTTCCTTACTTTTCTGACCGAGACCGACTCCATGTTCTTTCAGCGCTTCTACGACAAGCCACTCGCGCAGGCCAGCTATATGATCGGCTGTCAGCGCACGGGTGAAGCCATCGTGGTAGACCCGAATCGCGACGTGCAGCAGTACCTCGACGCAGCGGCGGACGAAGGGCTCCGCGTCACGCACGTGACCGAGACCCACATCCACGCCGACTTCGTCAGTGGTGCCCGCGAGTTGGCGCAGCGTACAGGTGCCGCGTTGCTGTTGTCCGACGAGGGCGACGCCGATTGGAAGTACACGTTCGCGTCGGATGATGGGGCGCGGCTCGTGAAGGATGGCGACGTTGTCATGGTTGGCAACATTCGGATCGAGGTGATGCATACGCCGGGACACACGCCGGAGCACCTCAGCTTCATTGTGACCGACACGCCCGCCGCCTCGGGACCGTGGGGTGTGCTCACTGGCGACTTCGTGTTTGTCGGCGACGTGGGCCGTCCCGACCTTCTCGAGAGGGCCGCGGGTCTCCTCGGGACGATGGAGGCCGGCGCACGCACGCTCTTCCAGTCGCTGAAGCGCTTTCGCGCGCTGCCGGACCATCTGCAGGTATGGCCCGGCCATGGTGCCGGTTCCGCGTGCGGCAAGGCGCTCGGCACCATCGCCTCTACGACGGTCGGCTACGAGAAAATCGGCAACTGGGGCGTCGCGACCACGGATGAAGCCGAGTTCGTGCGCATGGTGCTCGATGGCCAGCCGGAGCCGCCAACGTACTTCGCGCAGATGAAGCGCATCAACAAGGATGGCCCACGTGTCGTTGGTGGTTTCCCTGCGTCGGCGGTGATCCCCGCAGAGAACCTCGCTGCAATGCTCGACGGCGGCGCGACGGTGGTGGATACACGCTCGGCGTCGGCGTTCGCGGCCGGCCATGTACCCGGCACGCTCAACATCCCGCTCAACGGCAGCTTCTCGACGTGGGCCGGGTGGCTGCTGCCGTACGACCGCGACGTCTACCTGCTCGTCGACGACGCCTGCGACGACTGCACTCGCCGTGCAGTGCGTGACCTTGCGATGATCGGTTTGGATCGCGTGGCCGACGTCAGTGCCACCGACGCGCTCGCGGCGTGGACGGCGTCCGGACGCGCGCTCGGAACGGTCGCCCAAACGACACCAGCCGACGCCGCAGTGCTGCTCGAACGACATCAGGCCACAGTGATCGACGTGCGTGCGGACGGAGAATGGGCGGCCGGCCACCTGCCGGGCGTGACCAACATTCCGCTCGGCCATCTTGCGGAACGACTGCACGAACTGCCGACGAACACGACGGTCGTTCTGCATTGCCAGAGCGGTGCACGATCGTCCATCGCCGCGAGCCTGCTCAAGGCGCACGGCGGTCGCGACGTGGTGAATCTCGCGGGCGGTTTCAACGCGTGGCGGCAGGCCGCGCTTCCCGTCGCGACAGAGCAGCGCTGATGGCGAACATGCGTCTCACACCCGCGCAGGTGGAACTCGTCGCTGAGCGTTTCCGCGCGCTTGCCGAGCCCGCACGACTCAACCTCATCATCGCGCTGCGCGACGGGGAACGCTCGGTGGGCGAGATCGTGGAGGCCACTGGCCTCGCGACGGCCAACGTCTCGAAGCATCTGCAACAATTGCATGCCGCTGGCTACCTCTCGCGGCGCAAGGAGGGTCTGTTCGTGCTCTACGGGCTCGCGGGCGCTCATGTCTTCAAGCTGTGCGACCTGATGTGCGGCCAGCTCGAGGCTGAGGCAGAGGCACAGCGCAAGCTGTTCGCGACGTCGTGACGATGACGATATACTCGCCGCACGACAATGTCCCATTGAGCGCGACCTGTCACGAGGCGCGCCGATGATCGAATTCCTGTCGCGTCCATGGCCGTGGTACATTGCGGGCCCGCTCATTGGACTGGTCGTGCCAACGCTGCTGCTGCTTGGCAACAAGCAGTTCGGCATCTCCGAGAACCTGCGGCACACCTGCGCCATCATTGCCCCCGGAAGCGTCGAGTACTTTCGCTACGACTGGCGCCGCGTCGGCGGGTGGAACCTCGCGTTCATCGTCGGCGTGCTCGTGGGCGGATTCATTGCGGGCCACTGGCTTGGGAGCGACTCACCCATCATGCTCGCCGACGCCACGAAGGCCGACTTGGGCGCACTCGGCATCCGCGACTGGTCGGGGATGGTGCCACGTGAGCTGTTCAACTGGGAAAGTCTGCTCACGCTGCGCGGATTCGTGATGTTGATCGGTGGTGGCGCGCTCGTGGGCTTCGGCACCGCGTACGCGGGCGGCTGTACCTCGGGACACGCGATCTCTGGACTGGCCGATCTCCAACTCCCGTCGCTGATAGCGGTGCTCGGCTTCTTCGCGGGCGGCCTCATCGCGACGTGGCTTGTGCTCCCACTCCTGCTCTAGGTTCGCGACCATGCCCATTATCCATTCCGACGTGCTCACGCCCCGAGCAACCCGCAGCATCGCGAGCGAACCTGCTGCGAGTATGTGCGTCAACGTCAACACGTCGGCGCGTGCGCTCGCAGCGTACCTCGTCATCGGCA
Source organism: Gemmatimonadaceae bacterium (assembly GCA_031370885.1). Taxonomy (GTDB): domain Bacteria; phylum Gemmatimonadota; class Gemmatimonadetes; order Gemmatimonadales; family Gemmatimonadaceae; genus Gemmatimonas. The sequence goes on along the minus strand of JANMRE010000652.1, from coordinate 20,496 downwards.
CGCTGTTCGGCATCCTGTTTACCAAGGCCGAAGTCGTCTCGTGGTTCCGCATTCAGGAGATGTTTCGCTTCCAGTCATTCCACATGTACGGTATCATCGGCTCGGCCGTGCTGGTGGCCGCCGTGTCCGTGTGGCTGTTAAAACGGTTCGAGGTGCGAACAGTGTCTGGCAAGTCGATCGTGATCCCTTCCAAGTCCATGGGTCGCGGCACCCGCTACTGGCTAGGCGGCACGATATTCGGCCTCGGCTGGGCGCTCACGGGCGCGTGCCCCGGCCCCATGTTCGCCCTGATCGGTGCTGGCAACGGGGTTTTCGTTGTCACGCTGACAAGCGCAATCGTCGGCACGTGGCTCTACGGTTTTCTGCGCCCACGTCTTCCGCATTGAGGTGTGCTGGCCGGGATTCCGGGTCGCTTTCTTGTGGATCGATCATGGCGGTGACGCACGATCACACGTGGTGCGGCCCACGTGCGCGTAGTGCGTCCCGCCTGAACGTGTTCAAGAGTCAGTGTGTGGACAGGCATCGTTGACGGGCGACAGGAGACATTCAGTCGGACGGGCGCTGCTTGCGAGGTGGTCGAGGTGTTACCAGCCACGAGACGGTGAGTGTGTGGTTCACCTCATTCGCGCGCCGCGCCGCGAAGGCGTTCCACAGATTCATGTAGCCAATCTCGATGCGGTGCCGCGCGTCGAGGGGCACACCAATGCCAACGGCCGCGCGATTCTGGGTGACCTGCAACGAGGCACCGCTGCCGCCGATTGGCATCAGCAGCTCATCCCAGGCAAAGGCCAGAACCGGTAGTGTTCGCAGGCGGATGCCGGCCAGCGGTCCCTGCACGCGCCCCAGATATCTGGCTCGATTGGCGTAGGTGGTCGGCACGGCGACGCGCCCGTTGAACGGGTCATGAGGGCGCACCGCCGTCAACCACCGCTGTTCCAGCCGATAGCGGTGGCTAATCGATAGCGCGCCAGCGTTGTGCGTGAGCGACAGTTGCTGCCAACTGCGGTGTTCACGCGTGGGATTCGCAATGGGCAGTGCGCCATACGGCGCAGTGGCGATGTAACCGTACCCCGCGCCCAATCGAACGCCGGGGGCGACCGTGATCTGCACACCTGGCCGGATGAGCAGTTGCTGCGGTTGTCGGCCGGTGTCGACGCGCCGCCATTGCCCATCAAGCCAGAGCGACCAACGGGAGCGCAGTGGCTGGTCCACGAACGTGGCAAGCCACACGGCATGCTGATGCCGCGAAATCCAAGGCGTCGTCTGGGCGCCGAGTGCCGGGGCCCACCCGGTGAGCAGCGGAGTGACCACAACGAGAGAAGACAATCGCATCACGATCTGGTTGGGTGGGAGGGGCTTGCGCGCGGCCGCGTTATGTGCAAAGGTTACCATATGCAAATATGTAAACATATGCACGCAAGCACCAGCTGCCTATGGATGCATCCCATCGTTCCCCGGAGGCTGTGCCATGCCATTCCGATCACATGCCAGTCAGCAGCTTGCCGAGATGCTCTCGGTCCTGGACCACGCGCATCGGCTGCGCATTGTCGAGGAACTTGGGACTGGTGAGCTTGATGTCGCCTCGCTGGCGGCCTTGCTGCAGATCACGTCGTCGGGCACCTCGCAGCACCTCAGCAAGCTCCGCGCGCGGCGGATCGTCGTGGAGCGGCGCGATGGACGGCATGTGCACTACCGACTGGCCAATCCGCAGTTGGCACAGTGGCTCCTGGATGGACTGCGGTTGTTGGAAGCCGACCCGGAAAGTTCCCGCGACACGAAACGCGATCTGCGACGAGCCCGGGAACTCTGGTCGAAACACTGAGCTCCTCTCACCCTCACATACGAACAACTCCTGCTATGCAAAAACTCATTGACGGTCTTCATCACTTCCAAAGCACGATTTTCAGCTCGCAGCGCGAACTGTTTGAGCGTCTCGCGGGCGGCCAGTCACCCGATGCACTGTTCATCACGTGTTCCGACTCGCGTATCAACCCCAACCTCATCACACAGACGGCGCCGGGAGAACTGTTCATCCTCCGCAACGCCGGCAACATCATCCCGCCCTACGGCACCTCACAAGGCGGCGAAGCCGCCACCGTCGAATTCGCGGTGGCGGGTCTCGGGGTAAAAGACATCATTCTCTGTGGGCACTCGCACTGTGGAGCGATGAAGGGACTCCTGGACGAGTCGATGACGGCCGACCTTCCCGCGGTGCGCAGTTGGTTGGGTCACGCCGAAAGCACCAAGCGCGTGATGAAGGAGAACTACGTGGGTCTCGAGGGCGAGAAGTTGGTATCCGCCTGCGTGCAGGAAAACGTGCTGGCGCAACTCGAGAACCTCAAGACGCACCCGTCAGTTGCCGCACGCTTGGCGCGCGGCAAAATCAAGCTGCATGGGTGGGTCTACAAGATCGAAACGGGTGAGGTGTTCGCGTTCGACCCGGCCCAGGGACAGTTCGTGCGTCTGGACGAGGTCAAAGTTGACGAGTCTCACCTCGGCAATCGTTCCATCATGGCGGAAATCTGAACATGTCCACGACAACGTGGCCGCACTGGCGCGAAGCGTTGCCCAAGGACGCGCTGGCGTCGGTGGTGGTTTTCCTTGTGGCACTGCCGTTGTGCATGGGCATCGCCATCGCGTCGGGGCTTCCCCCCGCGGCAGGTCTGGTCACGGGCATAATTGGGGGGCTGGTGGTTGGTGCGATCGCCGGGTCACCCCTTCAGGTGAGTGGCCCGGCGGCCGGACTGGCCGTCATTGTGTTTCAACTGGTGCAGCAGTTCGGCGTGGCCAAGCTGGGGATCATCGTGCTGCTGGCCGGCGTGCTGCAACTCACGGCGGGGTTGTTCAAGACTGGCCAGCTGTTCCGCGCCGTCTCGCCCGCGGTCATTCACGGCATGCTGGGTGGCATTGGCGTGCTGATCTTCGCGTCGCAGTTTCACGTGATGCTGGACGACGGGCCAAAAGGCAGTGGCATCAACAATCTGCTGTCGATTCCCACGGCCATCATGAGCGGGGTGTTCCCGGTGGATGGGTCCACGCACCATCAAGCGGCCGCGGTTGGTCTCGTCACCATCATTGCGCTCCTCGCGTGGCTCCGGTTTTCGCCCACAAAACTCAAACTGGTTCCGGCGCACCTCGTCGCGGTCATTGTGGCGGTGAGTGTCGCGCAGGCGTTCGCGCTGGACATCAAGTTCGTCTCGGTGCCGGATAACCTTCTGGCCACGCTCACCTTCCCCACGGTCGAATCGTTCAGCGCGTTGCGCGATCCAGACATCCTCAAGGCCGCGGCAGCACTGGCGTTCATTGCCAGCGCCGAGACACTGCTCTGCGCCACGGCGATTGATCAGAAACACGATGGACCGCGCACGAACTACGACCGCGAACTGGTGGCGCAGGGTATCGGCAACGCGCTCTGCGGCTCGGTGGGTGCGCTGCCGATGACCGGCGTGATCGTCCGTTCCGCCGCCAACGTGGAGGCCGGTGCGCGTACACGCAACAGTGCAATTCTCCACGGGGCGTGGATTCTCCTGTTGGTCACCGCCGCGCCGTTCGTGCTTGCCGCCATTCCGGTGGCGGCACTCGCTGCCATTCTGGTGTACACCGGCTTCAAGCTGCTCAACATTCCACAGATGAAAAAACTGTGGGCGCAGGGGCGATCCGAATTCGCCGTCTATGCGTTGACGTTGCTGTCCATTGTGTTCACCGACCTGCTCACCGGTGTCATGATCGGCGTGGCCGCCTCAGTGGCGAAACTGCTGTACACGTTCACGCATCTCACACTCACCACCACGCGGGATGCGGAGACGTATCACGTACACATTGAAGGCGCGGCCACGTTTCTTCGCCTCCCGGCACTGGCCACGGCGCTGGAAGCCATTCCGCGGTCGGCGGAACTGCACATTCACATCGAGCGCGCTTCATTCGTTGACCACGCTGCACTGGAATCCATCATGAGCTGGGAGCGACAGGCGGAGCGGGCGAACGGGAAATTGGTGCTCGAGTGGGAAGAGATTCGTCAGCTCAACCGCGCCACCAGAGCATTGGGTGCGTCGGCAGCACTGCAGCCCGTGGCACCTGTGGCGGTGTAACGACTAGTGTGCGGGCTTCGCGTCGGCCGGCTTGGCTTCACCGCTGGTCGACGCGTGTTCACCTCCAGCCGCATCCCGAGCGTGGAACACCTGCACGGCCATCGGATCGCGCGGGTGCAGGTACGTGTTCTTGTGGATCGTATAGGCGGTAAACGCCAGTGTGGCCGTCATCAGGCAGGTGAGGGCCGCAGCACCCCAGCCCAGTTTGTTCGGATTGTACGCAGCACTCATGAAAACCCCGTTTGGAAAAACGTGAGAACCGAATCCGTCGGAAACTAAACGCCAAAGTCGACACCGGGTAGCGGGTCGTGCGACGGGTTATTCCTCGACCCGTGGGCCGAGGTCTTTAGCGCCATCCGCCAATCGCGCGGGAAGGATGGAACTCGCGCCGAATCGCCCTCGGATCGTGTCGAGCGCACGGGTAAGGGCCCGGTCGCGTTCGTGCTCCACGGGTTCATCGGACGTCGCAGGTGCCGTCTCAAACAGCGCCAGTTGGGCGGCCTCCGGCGGTCCATCGTCAAAACTGGACAGAGAGATACCGAGCAAGCGAACACCGGCACGGCGCCGACTGCGGAGCTGGCGCAGCAGCGCGTGTGCGGCGTGAGCAACACTGCGCTCCGACTCAATGGGCAGTCGAAGCGTACGTTGCGCCGAACGGGTCCGAAAGTCGGCATCACGCAGTTTGACGGTGACTGTGCGCGCTTGCAACGACTGCGTACGCAGATCCGCCGACACGCGCACCGCCAGTCGCAGCAACTCGCGATCAATCACTGACTCGTCATGCAGGTCATGCGAAAACGTCTCCTCGCGACTCACCTGCTTCTGCGTGTCGCGTGGCGACACGATGCTGTCGTCGAGGCCACGCACGCGTCGAAACAACCAGTCGCCAGTGCGCTGTCCGAGGCGATCCACCAGCGCCTCGCGTGACCAACGTTGCGCCTCGGCGACCGTAACGAGACCCATGCGTGAGAGCGTCTCCGCGAAGCGTGGCCCAACCATCGGCAGATCATTCAATCGAAAGTGAGACAGGAAGCGCGCCTCATCGCCCGGTGTCACGCAACACACGCCAGTGGCTCCGGTTCCTGGTTTCGGCTTGCCCATCTCCACGGCCATTTTCGCCACGAGTCGTGTGGATCCGCCACCGATCGACACTGACAATCCGGTGGCGTCAAACACTGCACTGCGAATGCGGTGCGCCGTTGCGGTCAGCGACTCGTGACCATACAACGCTTCCGTTCCCGCCATGTCGCAGTACCACTCATCGATACTCGACGCCTGCACGACCGGTGCGAATCGCGCGAGGACCTGCTGGATGTCACGACTGCGCTTGCTGCACGCGCCACGCGGTACGGGAACGCACATCGCGTTGGGGCAGAGCTGCAGGGCGCGGGCGATGGACATCGCCGAGCGCACGCCGAAGGCGCGACACTCGTACGACGCGCTACACACCACGCCGCGGGATCCCGGGCGGCCGCCCACAATGAGCAGCGCCACCGACCCCGCGCCGTCCGGATCCTCCTGGCGCGCGACGGCTACAAAGAACGCGTCCGCATCAACCAGCAGGATGCGGCGTTGCGGAATGTTCACACAGCGCGCGGCCGCGACGGCGCCGATTTTTCGAACTCCATCGCGGGCCCCCGACCACGTGCCGTGATCGGCCATCGGGTTTCAACTGCATGACCGCGCACGCCAATGATTTCGTCGAACAAATGCACCACGATGCACACATGATTGGGTACGATGCGCACCTGATCACCGAGTCGTGGACTCCAGGCGGACTTCGACAGATCGAGGATGCCGTGCTCTTCCGACATACGCGCCACCACCACCTCGGGGTGATCGAGCAGCGCGCCGAATCCGTCACCCTCGGCACGCAGCGGCTCGCGGCCCAACGTTTTCGAGCCGGCGTCGATCACCGCCTGGCCTTTCACCGCCGTGCTCACGACGGTGGCGAGTACCGTGAGCGCGCAATCGTCCCAGTCGCAGGCACCGATGGTGGCCGTGGTGCGATCGTTGTACACATAGGTCCCCGGTCGCACTTCGGTGACTCCGGGGACCTCGTGCATGCGCCAAGCCGCCGGTGTGGAGCCGCCACTGACCACCCGCGCGGGCAGACCGGCGTCGCGCAACGCGTCGGTGTAGCGGGCCACCAGTGCGGAAAGCTGCGCCAACGGCGTGGTCTGATCGCTCACGTCCTGCCGAATATGACCGGGATAGAACAGCAGACCGGCAAACGTGAGCTGCGATGTATCACTGATGGTGCGGGCCAGGGCAATTGCCTGCTCTGGCGTACCCACCCCCACGCGGCGCATGCCCACGTCCACCTCCACGTACACATCGAAACGCCGTTTACCGAGTTTGGCGGCGACTGACAGCGCGTTCAGGGCTGCGGCTCCGTCGGTCGCGACGCCAACCCGCACCTCGTGCGGCAATCGGGCGAGGCGCTCCAGTCGCGCCGCTCCCACGGGGGGATAGGCCACCAACAGGTCATCGCACACCTCACACATGACTTCTGCTTCTCGCAGCGTGGCGCAGGTGAGTCCTACCGCACCCTGGCGCAATTGCTCGGCCGCAATGCGCGGTGACTTGTGCGTTTTCACATGCGGACGCAATTGGAGGCCATGGAGGGTGGCGTAGGCCGCCATCCGGTCCAGATTCAACGCCATCCGGTCGAGGTCAACAACCGGCAGCGGTGTTTCAAGTTGTTCCAGAAACGTCGTCATCTCACCTCCCTCAAAACCCTTCGCGAGTTCGTCTCCATGTCCCCAACTGAGCGTGATTGGACACCGGTACACCTGCCCGACCTGCCACCGCCTGCGGGAGCTTACTCTCCGGGGGTGCGAGCCGGCAATCTTTTGTTCGTCTCGGGACAAACGCCGCGCGATCCCGCCACCGGTCAGATTGTCGGAACAAGCATCGAGGAGCAATCCCGTATTACACTGGCCAACGTCGAGCGAATCCTTCGATTGGCCGGAGCCACGATCCAACACGTGGTGAGCGTGACAGTCTATCTCGCCGACGAGAACGATTGGGGTCGATTCAACGAGCTGTACAAAACGGTGTTCTCGCCGCCGTACCCGGCACGCGCCGTCGTGGGCGCGCAATTGCGAGACATCCTGGTCGAAGTGTCGGTCGTGGCGTACCTGCCGTGACGAATCCACAGGGGGCTACACTCGCTTCGGTCCGCGTGCGCGAGCGGCCCACCCAGCGAACAGCCCGATATGCCGTACTGGGCGCCGAGCCAGCGCAGGCCCGTCGAATCTGGTTCGCCCTGCACGGGTACGGCATGTTGGCGACACGCTTCATTCGCGGGTTTGAGAACGCGATACCGGACGATACCTGTATCGTGGCGCCGGAAGCACTGTCGCGTTTCTACCTCGAGATGCCGCGTGCCGATGGCGGACACATGCAGCGCATCGGCGCCACCTGGCTGACACGCGAGTCGCGTGAGACGGAAATCGCCGATGCCCATACATGGTTGAACGCGGTACGCGACGAAGTGGTCGCCGAGTCGACGGCGGGCCAAAACGGTGCCCCGCAAATTGCCGTGCTGGGATTTTCGCAGGGTGTGGCGACCGCCATGCGATGGATTGCCTCGGGGGGCGTCGCACCAACGCAGTTCGTGGCTTGGGCGGGTGGCTTCGCGCAGGATGTGGATCGCAACGCGTTCACGACGACGATGCAGCACGGCGAAACAATTCTCGTTGCGGGGCTGCACGATGAGTTCGCGACTGAGGCGGCGCGCAGTGCGATGGCGGCGACTATCACATCATTGGCGGTACCATATCGGGTGCTGTCGTTTGATGGCGCGCACCATCTCGATCTGCCGCTGCTGACGCAGGTGCTGGCGGAGTTCGGACCTGCCCGATGAGTTACGCCGTATTGGTGCACGGCGGGAGCATGATGCGGCGTGCCTCGCTCGCACAGGCAATTCGTGCCGCCACACTTCTTGCAGTGCGGGTGCGTGTCTCGTCACGCGCCGCCGAGGCAGCGAAGTGTCTGGCCGACCCCTCAGTGGTGGCGGTATTCCTTGTTGACGCGCCCGATGATGCGGAGTCGGTGCGGGCGGCCGCAACGGCTCGCGGCCTGGCGTCGCGTGTGTATGACCTGCAGCCGCGCGACGAGGGCGAGCTGGTCATCAGTCTCACGCGCGATGCGATACGCGGCGCGAGCCAAGGGTGTGAGCACCCAAAGGGGTGAGGCCCCTGCTGGAGACGCGACACTAACGATCGCCCTTGAGCTTGCGCAGATCGCGACGGTCTCGCTTGCCGGGCCGAGTGTCGCCGAACGCGAACGCAGTTGGCATCGCCTTGAGTTGAGTGCGAACGCCTTCACGCCGGGCGCGACTCTCGGGTGATTCGTCGTAGAGCTGTTGGGCCACCGATGCGGACCCACGTCGCGCGGCGATATCGCGCACCAGCAGTTGCCATTCAAAGGGTCCGTCGCGAAGGCGGATTCGGTCATCAGTCTGCACGAGTCTGGACCGCTTGGCGCGGTCGCCGTTCACCTCGACTTTGCCGCCATCAATGGCCTCGGCGGCGAGTGCCCGTGTCTTGAAAAAGCGCGCGGCCCACAGCCACTTGTCGAGACGCACCTTGCCGGGCGGAGAATCCTCCGCGTCGTCGACTGCGGGTGCTTCAGGTCGACCGCGGCGACTCATTGGTCGTCGTCCTCATCCGCGGGTTCCATCTCACCGTTTGCGCCGTGCGATTGCTGATGTCTCGTTTCGGCGTCGGCAATCTCACGGATGCGAGTGGCCGCACCGGCGTACACGGCGCGTACGGGCGGCGTGCCGCTGGTGGCCGCCGCGCGCTGTTCCAACATCGGAATGAGGGCCGCGAGTGTGTTGATCAACGTCGACGCATCGTCCGCGTCGGGAGTCGCCTCCAGCATCGCGATCACCTCGTCACACGCGTCCGCCATGCGCCGTGACGTGGCGGCATCAGGACCGGCTGCTGGTGGACCGTCGCGCAAGGACTCCGCGCGCTGCCGAAGTGCGGCGGCATCGGTGCGGAAGCGATTGAGGAGGTAGGCACGTGGAGACACGGACGTTTGGGCTCAAGACAGGAACGACCGTCGCGACGGACAGCCTATTGCCGACGGGGATGCATCAACTGCGGTAGGCGCTTCCTCCCAGCTCATCACGCGCCACGCGCCAAGCCGCCAGCCACGCGTCACTCACCACGACTGGCGCAATGCCCAGCTGCGTGCACCGCGAACGCAGGTCGTCCCACCACCCATAGTCCATCGCATCCACGACGTCCACCAGCTTGCCAAGGGGAAGGGAACGGTCGCCGAGCGTATCGGCCAACACGGTTGGCAAGTCCAGTTGCCGTGCCAACTGAACGGACGGGGCGCCGAGGGCGAATTCTGCTACGGAGAGCAGACCGGCGAGCGCGCGCGCGCGCGGATGTGGAGCGTCCTCGATCGCGGTACCGAGCCGTTCCAGCATGCGGGCGCGCCGCAGCGCCACCAGCGCAATCTCCGGATCGTGCGCGGCGTCGGCGAGCAAACGGGCCGTCACGGCAAGCAGTCGCTCCATAACCGTGTCGCGACCCAGCACCGTGATGGCGTGTGACACGGACCGTGGGCCGCGAACACCAACGGATGCGGATCCGAGGGTGCGCAGCAGTGACGCGCCCAGATGTTGATCCTCGTGTACGTACTGGTCGAACGCCGCATCGGCCGGACGTCCGTCGGCGTATCCGGCCAACAGGGCGAGTGCGCGGCAGGCACTCTCTGCGGCGGCCCGGTTCGCTGGTGTCGAGGCGCGACAGGGCAGCAAGCGTCCGCACATCATCGGCACGCCTGCCGTGATCACCCGATGCCGGGTGGCGCGGTCGTCCACGTTGCGCACCAGCGGGCGAAGGCCGGCCTCAAGCAACACGCGAACGCGACGCTCCAGCAGTGCGGCCGGGTTTCGCTGCGCATCAAGCACGAGCGTCGAACCAATGAGCGTTGGTGGTAACGGCTCTCCCTGGGGGAATCCCTGCAGTGCGATGTGCAATCCCGCTCCGTGCAGTCGATCAACCGCGCGTCGCGTCGCCGGGTCATCGAGTGCGTCGGTGGCCAACAACCACACGGCATCACTCGATGCGAAACGTGTCACCGACCCATCGCGCAGCAGTGTCGGCGTGACCGGGACCATCAGACTGCGTCCGGTCAGTCGTGTCAGCGCCGTGACCGATTCCACGGTGCGTCGTGCGGAAACGTCGGGATCTGCTGGTTGGCCGTGATCGGTCGCAGGACACGACGACACGACGTACCCCACCACGCGTTCACGCCGATCGCGAATGGGCAGCAGAGTCGTGAGAACCGTGTGGATGTTCATGCCCCGGACTCAGAACGAACTGCGATCGCGCGACGCCGGGTCGGGCTGTGCCATGACCGCATTCAGATACGCGGGCTCATGGGTCACCTCGCGCACAATGAATGAGTTGAGCCACGACGGGATGACGACGGCTTGGGCGACGTTCTCCAACTCGACCTCCGCGAGCACCAGATCGCGATCCAGAAAGACATCCACTTCCCAGCGAAGTGCGCCGTCACGCACGATGTGACGACGCTTGCGAATGCGCGCCTGAGCGGTGAGCGGCCACAGCGCGGCAAAGAGCTCCGGTACGGTAGGCTCTTCCACTTCGATACGCTCACCCGGTGGACCCAGCTTGATCGTGCGTGTGAGTCGTTCGTCACCATCGGGCGCGATGGATCGACGCAGGCGTTCGCGTAACATGGTACCGGGCAACCAGCCCTGCTCGATGCGCGCGAAAGGCACCATGGCCGCCTGCGGTGGCAACCCGTGCAGCAGGAACTTGCGTTCGATCTCCATGGGTAGATCATGTCCAGCAGGCAAGCCACTGCCACCAGACGGCGTTGGCGTGACCGGTACGGGGGTAGCACGGCGATCGTCGACGTCGCGCAGCGCCTGCACCGCGGCGTCCTTCAACCGCATCGCGAACGCGGCGTCGACACACCACTGCGCGTGGAATGCTTCGTAGTGCGCGCGCGCGACTTCGCGCAGGGCGTGCGTCAACGTGTCGTGGCCTTTGCGGTGCGCGCGGGTGGCCAGCAACGACGCGTCGCGCATCGCCCCCAATCGATCCTGCCCCTCCGTGGCACGCGCGTACCATGCGCTGATCGCGGGATCGTCACGGGTGAATGGAGACAACAGGGCCCGTTGCCGTTTGAGTCGAATCCGAATGCGGTGCAGTACGCGCTGCGACTCCACATCGCGTACCAACCGCAAGTCGCGTTGGAGGTGCGCCGACCCGCGGTCCACGCGAGCGGCAAGATGACGCGCGAATGTGACCTGCGGTCCCGCAAGGCCGACCGTCCGGGGGAGGGCGTACTGACTGAGACGACGCGCCAGCCGCTCGGCGTGTGGATCGAGATGACGCTCGAAGGTCCGTGTCACCGCCGCGTGTCCCTTGACGATCGCACGGAGGAGTTCCGCCAGCATGACGTCGGCTTCGCGTCGCGCCGCGTCACTGAGGCCGCCGCATTCTGCTTCCAACCACGCGCGATGCACATCCAGGTCGCGCACGTCGTTGGTGGCCCGGCTGAGTCGACGCAACGCCCGACGCATTCGTGGTCCTTCGTCGAGCGCCAACGTCACGCGATGTTCGCGCAATGTGGCACGCAACCGACGCAGGGCGACGCGGGCGTCATGCAGGGTGTCTGCCGCGCGGCGATTTTTCGCTGACGGATCGTCGGCCATCGCCGTGTCATCGAGCGCCACGCGCCAGTGGTTGCGCGCCGCCACCAGCTCCTGCAGCCAATGCAGGGCGACGATGCGCGCGCCTTCGTGCGAGGAGCGACCTAACGCATCGGCGAGCAGCGGCCCCACGTCGACGGCGGCACCGGGAAATTCAGACGTCGTCATTGGTCGTCGCTGGCGTCCACACACACATCAGCGGTGCCGTCGGCCTGATAGGTCACAGAGACGTTCCACGGACGACAACACACCGCGCAGTCTTCGATGTACTCCTGCTGCCCGCCCGACCCCGGATCGAGCGTAATTTCGACAGACTCCCCGCAATAGGGACAATGAACGACACTGGCGAGGTCGGCCACCCCGTCGCCGAGCGGGAAGTCCTCGTCCAAGTCGCCCTGCGCAGCCGAGCCTAGCGCATCCTCGTCGAAGAACGCGTCGTCGACGGGTTCGCGGTCGTCAGTCTGGTCCATTGGCTCCGTGGTGAGTCTAAGGGGAGACTCGAAATATACCGCACCGGTAGCGTGTTTCGGCCGTCATCATCGGTGCAAGAGCGATGCGTGCGTGACACATTTTCCGCGGTCAGGCGTACGAGGCAGTGCCACCGTACCAGACCCTTACACCGTCGATTCATGCGTCTCGCAACCCGTCCTGGATACGCGCCCCGTGCGTTGATGTTCGCGCTCAGTGTATTCACCACCCCCATCGCCGCCGCAGCACAACGACCGCGTCCGGTCGCCCTTGACGGCACTCTCTCGGGCGCGGCGTCGCTTCAGGTGAGCGAGCCGAAGGGCGACTTCGGAACGAACACCGGCAACGGGTTCGGTATCAACGCTGCCGGTCTCTGGCGTCTCGATCCCAACGGCTTGGCGAATCTGCGCGCCGATCTGGGGTTCATCACTTACGGCTCGAACACCCGTCGGATCAATCTCGCCAACACGGGCGGTCTGGTGAAACTCGATCTGCGCACGACCAGCAGTATTTTCTCCATGGTGGCAGGGCCGCAAATCGGCGGCACGGCGGGCCCGCTGTCGCCGTACGTGGCCGCGTTGGGCGGCTTTTCGGTGTTCTGGACCGAAAGCTCCGTGGAGGGCTCCAACAACGTCAACAACAACGCGCCGTTCGCCAGCACCACCAATGCGAGCGATTTTGTACTGGCCTACGGTGGTGCCGCCGGCGTGACAATCAGAGTGTACAACGGAGCGCGGCCCGTGCGGCTCGACGTGGGCGCGCGTCTTTTGCGGCACGACGACGTGCGCTACCTCAACGGGCAGCGTGTTGAGGAGGCGTTCAACACAAACCGCGGCCCGATTCCCCTGCGCGGGCGCGCCGACTTTGTCACGTACTATCTGGGGGCGAGCGTGGTGGCCTTCTGATCAGCACGCCGTCGGTCGGCGTCGGATTCGCCACTACGCGGAGGAGATCGCCCGGCGACGGAATGGCGGGCGCGCCCACAATGACGCGGGCGGCCGACAGCGCGTCGTCGATGCCGGCGAATATGCACTCTTCGCCAATCTCCGCGAGCAGTCCGTCGCGCGCCAGCGCCGACAGCGGTTGTGACTGCAGACCCGACAGCATCAGCACGGTCCCATCGCGTATGCCACGACGATGCAGGTCACGCAGTAGCGCAAGCCCGGTGGCGTCGATGGCGGGCACCTTGCGCAGACGCAGAATCAGCACCCGCGTTTTTCGTCCCATTTCGCCAAGCGCTTCCTTGAAGCGTTCGGCCGCGCCAAAAAAGAACGGTCCATCAATCTCGAACACTTCAACGCCACGAGGCACCGAGCGCGCCGCCATATCCATGTCGTCGGCACCTTCTGGCAGGTCTTCCAGTTCGCGGGTGATGCCCTGCACGTTCGTTACTTCCGCCATGCGCTTCATGAACAGAAACGCCGACAGGATCATGCCAACTTGCAGCGCCACCGTGAGGTCCACGACCACCGTCAGCGAAAATGTCGTGAGCAGCACGATGACGTCGGAGCGCGGAGCCCGAAGCTGCGCCCGGAAATTGCGCCACTCCGACATGTGATAGGCGACGAGCGTGAGGATGCCGGCCAGTGTCGCCATGGGAATGAGCGCGGCCCACCGCCCCACAAACAGCGCGATGAGCAGCAACACGACCGCGTGCGTGATTCCGGCAATCGGGGTGCGGCCGCCGCTCTTGATGTTGGTGGCCGTTCGGGCAATAGCACCGGTAGCCGGAATGCCGCCAAACATCGGCGACACAATGTTGGCGATGCCTTGCGCGACCAGTTCCATGTTGGAGCGGTGCTTACCGCCAATCATGCCGTCCGCGACCACCGCCGACAGCAACGACTCAATGGCGGCGAGTACCGCGATGGTGAATGCCGGACCGGCGAGTTCGCGCACCATCGAGGCGGTGACGTGAGGAACATGCGGAGTGGGCAGACCGCCGCCGACGTGTCCGAAGCGCGAGCCAATCGTGTCGATGGGAATCCCGGCGAGCTGCACCAGCGCGGTGGTCACGAGCAGAGCCACGAACGGACCTGGCACGTTCAGGGAGACACGCGGCCAGAACAGCAGGATGCTCACGGTGAGCGCGGTAACACCGAGCGCGGGGAGCGACACCGTACCGAGGTGTCCCGCATACGCATACCACCGCTCGAAAAACCCGACCGGCACCGCCGCCATCGACAAGCCGAGCGCGTCTTTCACCTGACCCGAGAAGATGAGGACCGCGATGCCGCTGGTGAACCCAACGACGACGGGTTGTGGCACGAATTTGATCACGCCGCCCAGCTTCATCAGACCCATCGCCACGAGGAGCCCGCCGGCGAGGAATGTGGCTACCAGCAGGCCGTCAATCCCATGCTTGGCGACTATACCGGAAACGATCACCACGAACGCACCGGTCGGCCCGCCGATCTGGACCCGCGATCCCCCGAGCGCCGAAATCAGAAAGCCCGCCACGATCGCCGTGATGAGCCCGCGATCGGGCGTGACGCCGCTGGCAATGGCGAACGCGATCGCCAACGGCAGCGCGACAATACCCACGATGATGCCGGCCGAAACATCCTTGAGCAACTGGGCGCGCGTATACCCGGGCAGTGTCGAGAACAGCTTCGGGACGAAGGCTACCGAACCGATCACTGACGGCGACGGATCAGTCGTCATGGCCGCCGCGTCGGTCCTGTTTGGTATCGGCGCGCCGCCGTTTGTCGTCCAGTCGACGCTCCACCGACGCGCGGGTGGGGCGGGTGGCCTTGCGTGACGGCGGCACGACGAGCGCCCGGCCGACGACCACGGTCAGTCGCTCGAACGCCGCCCGGCGATTCTGCTGTTGACTGCGGAACTCGCCGGCCACAATGCGCATCATGCCGTCGCTGTCGAGTCGCGACGCCAGCTTCGCCATCACCCGGGCACGCTGGACCTCATTGAGCGCGCGCGTCGTGCGGACGTTCCATCGCAGTTCGATACGCGTGGCGCTGCGATTGACATGCTGACCGCCGGGTCCGGATCCCGTGATGGCGCGCACGAGAAGTTCGGCCTCGGGAATGCGCACCCCTGGCGCGACGTCGACGCCAGTCGTCGCTTGGTGACTATCGCCCTCGGCGTCATCGTCCAAGTGGCTCATCGCGCAACGCGCAGGTCCACGACGCCATCGGCCCGGCGATGCACGCGGAGCGCGGCCACGCGACGCCCGTCCATTGCGACGATTTCGAGTTCACCACCGTGATACGAAACCCGGTCGCCGATGTGCGGAAGTCGACCGAGCATGGCAAAGGTGTATCCGCCCAGCGTTGTCCAGTCGCCCTCGGGGATTGGCAGCTTGTGATTGGAGCGCACATCAACCAATGACATCGAACCTGCCAGTTCGAGCACGCCGTCAAACAGCAGCGCATCGCGGGACAGCGGATCGTACTCGTCGGCAATATCCCCGACCACCTCCTCGATCAGATCTTCCATCGTGACGATGCCCGCCGTGCCGCCGTACTCGTCGAGCACGACGGCCAGATGGGCGCGCGTGCGACGCAGGTCTTCCAGCACGCGCTCAGCGGCGCGCGTGGCGGGCACGAACAGCGGCTCGCGCAGGTGCTCGCGCAGTTCGAAGTGGGCGGGATCGTCATGCAACCAGAAATCTTTGGCCAGAAACACCCCGACAATGTCGTCGACAGTATCGTGGTAGACGGGATAGCGCGAATAGCGCTCGCGGCGAAGAATCTGCACCAACTCCTCGCGCCCGACGTCGTCGGCAACGCCCACCATCTCCGTGCGCGGACGCATGATGTCAAACGCTCGCTTATTGTGAAAATCGAAGACGCCGGCCAACATCGCGGAATCCGATTCTTCCAGCGTGCCGTGCGCGCGGGCCTGCATGACCAACAGGCGCAGCTCCTCGGGCGAATGCACATGCCCGCCTTCGGAGGCCGGCGACACACCAAGCAACTTCAGCAGCCGATTGGCGGTGCCATTGAGAAATCCGATGAATGGCGACATGACCCGCGAGAAAACCATCAGGGGGCGCACCACCACGCGGCTTACTGTCTCCGGCTTGGCGAGGGCGATGGACTTTGGCGCCAGTTCTCCGAGCACGATGTGCAGAAAGGTGATCACGAGAAACGCGACGCCAATACCTGCCGCAGTATGCAGCGCACCCGGCGCCGGTTCTATTCCCACCAGATGCAATGCGCGGTCGACGACCACAGCAATGGCGGGCTCGCCGATCCACCCCAACGCGAGCGACGCCAAGGTGATGCCAAGCTGCGTTCCGGAGATGTAGCGATCCAACTGCGTCAGCGCCCGTTGGACCACCTGCGCTGAACGATCACCCTCGGCCGCCATCTGGTCGATGCGGCTGCGACGCACAGCCACCAGCGCAAACTCAGCGGCCACAAAGAACGCATTGAGCAACACCAGAACGAGGACCAGTGACAGGCGAACCACACCACTGGAAAAGGTCAGGTCGTTTGGCAGTTGGCTGGGCAATGCGGCGTCGATCATTCCGAAAGGAAACGGACGGGCGGGTGATTCGTCAGGGTAATGAATCCGCCGAACCCATGCAATCTGCAAGACTTCAGGCCGTCCGACGTGGCGTGCATCCTGCAAAATGCGAGTCGGGTGTCGGAGCAATCCTTTATCAGGTCTGGTCCGGCGCGCTCGACGCGGCGGCCGACAGCGTGTCGTCGGTGCGATACACCCCCGCTCTGGGCCACTTTGCGATCTCGCCGTCGCTCGACCCGCGCCGCATGGTGCGCTGGGTCTGGCTGGGGCGTGTCGTGCTGTCCTGCGCGATACTGGTGGCCGCCGTATTTGTCTGGAATCGCGCCGAGCCGAACGACACGCTGATCGCCACGTTGATCTTTGCGGTGGCCACCATGACGACCGTCGCGTCGGCCATGTACAGCGAGACCGAGAAGCGGCCGAACGGCGCGACGTTCTATGGTATTCAGTGCGCGGTCGATCTGGGACTCGTGACCGCCATTGTCCACATTACCGGTGGCTGGAACTCGCAGTTCGCGGCGCTCTACATCCTCGTCATCGTGAGTGGCGCGTTGCTCCTCCCCTTTCGCGGGGGACTGGTAGTCGCGGTCGGCGCGTGCGCCATGTACGCCACCGATGTGATCTGGCTGCGACCCGGCGTGGCGCCGATTGGCATGGCTGTGCAGGTGGGCGTCTTCATGATCGTCGCGATTGGCTCGGGTTTGGTGTCAATCCGATTGCGACAGGCCGGTGATGGCCGCGACGAACTGGCGGCGCAGTTGGTCAAGGTTCAACTGGAGGCGGCGGATATCCTGCGTACCATCCGCTCGGGAATCCTCACGGTCGACACGAATGGGCAACTGCTCTACGCAAACCCGGCGGCAACCGAGTTGCTTGGGGTGGATTTGCGATCGTTCACCGGACGTCCCGTGCTCGAGGCGCTTCGCCTGGTGTCGCCCCAACTCGCACAGGCGCTGGAAAACTCGTCACACAAAGGGATTCGGACGACGCGCGCGGAAGGGTATATCCGGCGGGTCACGGGTGACGTGGAGATTGGCGTTACCACAACGGTCTCGGACGCTGATGAGAGCGGGGACCGACACACGGCAACCGCCATCTTTCAGGACATTTCGGACCACAAACGACTCCAATCGCTGCACGTACGCGCTGCTCGACTCGAAGCCGTAGCGGAACTCAGTGCCTCGCTGGCGCACGAGATTCGCAATCCGCTGGCCTCGATCCGAAGCGCGACCGAGCAGTTGGCGCGACGGCACGCGCTCGAGGCGCGTCCGGTCGACGACGACGAGCGCGTGTTGCACGACCTCGTCGTTCGCGAAGCGGATCGCCTGAGTCGACTGCTCGGCGATTTCCTTGATTTCGCGCGACCGCGGGAATCGGTGGTGGCGTCGCTCAACGTAGGGGCGATCGTGACCGCCGCCACAACATTGGCGACGTCGCATCCCGACCGCGCCGACGGAGTGGATGTCACCGTGGTGGTGGACCCCGGAACGCCGTCGCTGGAGGGCGATGAAGATTTGCTGCATCGTGCGGTCTTCAATCTGGTGCTCAACGCCGTGCAGGCCGTCGGTCCGTCCGGTCGGGTGCAGGTACGCGTACAACGCGTGACACCGGACACGCATCGCGTGCCGTTGGCGATGCAGGTGGCGATCAGCGTGTCCGACGATGGCGTCGGCGTTCCCGAAGATCTGCGGGAACGCATGTTCGAACCTTTTGTCACGGGAAAGGTCGGTGGAACGGGACTGGGGCTGCCCGTCGTGCATCGTGCCGTCGAAGCGCATCGCGGTGTGGTTCTCGTTGATGCGCTCGCCCGTGGCACCCGCTTTACGATTTTGCTTCCGGCAACGCTGGTCGCCGAGACCACTCTCACTGGAGTCGCTGCATGATTGCTCCCGCTCAGGCCGCAGGCAGGACGCCACGCGTGCTTATCGTGGATGATGAGTCGAGTATCCTCGATTCCCTGCGCATTCTGCTCAAGCACGAAGGGTTTGTTCCGTTCACCGCGCTGGGGGGAAAACAGGGAATCGAGCGCATGACCGAATTGCGCCCCGACATCGTTCTCACCGACGTGCGCATGCCGGACGTGGGTGGTGTCCAGGTGCTGAGCGCAGCGCGTCAGATGGACGCCGAAGTGCCGGTGATCCTGATGACGGCACAGGCGACGCTGCAGTCCGCGATGCAGGCGGTGAACGAGGGCGCATTCTACTATATCCAGAAACCATTCCGGAATGACGAACTGCTGGCCATTCTCCGTCGCGCGTCGGAACATCGCCGCTTACGCGCGGAGAATCATGAGCTGAAACAGGAGATCCGTCGGCACGAGCGGACGTCGTCGCTGCGTCCGATCGGGCGCAGCAAGTCATGGGTGGATGTGCTCCGGCTGGCCGAAACGGTCGCCCCCACCGATTCCACGGTGCTCATCACTGGCGAATCGGGAACGGGGAAAGAAGTCATCGCACGGTACATCCACGAGCTCTCCAGGCGTGCCGAGCATTCGTTCCTGTCGATCAACTGCGGCGCATTGCCGGAGTCACTCCTCGAGAGCGAACTGTTCGGGCACGTGAAAGGTTCATTCACCGGCGCCATCAAGGATAAGGCCGGACTTTTTGCGGCGGCGGGAAGCGGTTCGTTCTTTCTCGACGAAATCGGTGAAACCACGCCGTCCACGCAAGTCAAGTTGTTGCGCGTATTGCAGGAACGCGAAGTCATTCCGGTGGGCGCGACCGAAGCGCAGTCGGTTGATACGCGGGTGATTGCGGCAACGAATCGCGACCTTGAGGAGGAGATCAAACGCGGGCACTTCCGCGCCGATCTGTACTATCGGCTCAATGTGATCGCCGTACACCTGCCGCCATTGCGGCACCGCGCTGACGATGTGCCGGTGCTGGCGGACTCGTTTCTGGCCCGGAGCGCGGTGCAGCGTCAGGAGCCGGTCAAGACACTCAGCGAGGGAGCGCTGGATATCCTGCAGGCGTATCAATGGCCCGGCAATGTGCGCGAACTCGAGAACGCCTTGGAACGCGCGGTGATCCTGTCGTCCGGTGCGGTCATTGGTCCGGACGCCCTCCCGGAACGCATCACGGCCCGACGCGCCGAGGCGCTGGTCAGCGAACGTGCGCCAACATCGCCGACCCTCGAGGCGATCGAACGCGCCTACATCCAATGGGTGTTGCAGAATGAAGGCGGAAACAAGACGCGCGCGGCCGATATGCTCGGTATCGATCCGTCAACGTTGTACCGCAAACTCGCTCGATACGGAGAGGCCTGACCAGTGCGCGACCGCAACGGATTCACCACGATTGAACTTCTGATCGTGACAATCATCGTCGGCGTGTTGGCGGCCATCGCCGTCACGCCATCGGCGGCGGAGCGGACTGTTGCACGCTGCAACGAGTCCTTGCGAAACGAGAGATGCAAGGAACCGTAACCGCTGGCGTGAAAATGGTGCAAGTGATTGCATGACAATGCGTTTCATTGGTTGGACCCCCGTTGGCTCGCAGCTTGCTGCTGCATGAAGCGTCGCCCGCTGTACACGCCACGGACCAACCGTGAACACCCCCCAAAGGAGAATTGTTGATGACCCGCACCCGCAAAGGTTTTACCCTGATCGAACTCCTCATCGTCGTCGTTATTATCGGCATTTTGGCCGCGATCGCGATTCCGAAGTTCGCCGAAACGAAAGAAAAGGCATACATCACCGCCATGAAGTCAGATCTGAAGAACATGGTGTCGGCGGCC
>JANMRE010000636.1:0-5045 GCA_031370885.1 Gemmatimonadaceae bacterium | reverse complement strand
GTGAGCGCAGGATTGTTGGTGAGCGTAATGTCACCGGAGCTCGTGATCGTGGCATTGGTCAGGGTGAGCTCACCGGTTGCCGCGAGACGCAAGTCGCCGCCCGTTCCAGCGGCGCATCCGTTGTTGACGCGTCCCGTCACGGTGAGCGCTGTATCGCTGCCGATATCAACTGCAATGCAACTTCCGATGACCGTTCCGGCGATGGAAATCGGTCCGCTCGCACGCAACGTGAGTGGCGCGGTTGCCGTGACGGTCACGTTCGCGGGGATGGTGATGCTTCGAAACGATCGCGCGCCGGCCAGGCTGGTGTCGCGCGCCAGCACAAGATCAGGAAGCACGACGGTAATGCTGGCGGTGCGCGACACACTGCCGGCCGACGCAGTGATCGTTGTCGTTCCCGCCGTCAACGCGGTTACCAGACCACTCGTCGAAACACTGGCAACGGCAATCGCCGACGAGGTGTAGCTCACCGTTGGCGACGCCACGGCGACGCCGCGTGCATCGGTAGCCGCAACGGTGAGTTGTTGCGTGCCGCCGATGGTGACCGTACTGGTCGCCGGCGTCAGCGTCATCGCAGCGACAAGCTGCGCGACCGTTACCTGCGCAGCGGCACTCAGCGTACCGCCCGTGACGGTGGCCGTGATGGTGGCCGTGCCATTGCCGACACTCGTCACAAGTCCCGCCGACGACACCGTCGCGACGTTGGCCGCTGACGTCGTGAAATTGAACGTCTTTCCGCTGAGCGCGGTGCCAGCGGAATTGCGTGCCGTCGCCGTCAGTTGTTGCGTCGCGCCAATCGCGCTGAGCGTCACGCTGGATTGATCGAGCACAACGCTGGCCACCGCGTTGAGGTCGGGTCCGGCCGGCGTATCGCCGCCACCACCACACGCAGCCAGCAACGTGGTGGCCAACAATGCCAGTGCCGAGAACGGGCGTCTTGAGAACAGCGTCATCGCAGGGCTCCCGAGTTGAGGATGCGTTTGAACGGCTGGTCAGTCTGGGTCGCTATCGCGTACCGTAAAGTGTGGTGCGTTTGCGCGCAACGCGCCATGGCATCACGCGTGGCGTGCGGGGCGGGGAGTCCGCGTCTGCCGTCGAGTTCGCTTTCGGTGGTTCATGGCCGTCAACCCAATGGGGTGCCCGTCGTGAAGTTGCGTCGTGACCCATACAATCCTATGCTTGCCGTTCGGACCGTCGTGCGTCCGACGAGAAGCCCGCTCTCCCCCTCAAGATGGACGCTATGGCACACGTCGCGATTGCCAGTGACTTGAACGGCACGATTTTCACTATCGACCATCACGGTGAGTTGTTTCGGAATCGACACGAGCGCGACGATAGCACCGGCGCCTTGCTCCATTTTGGACTCGGCAAGAAAATCGGTACTGGCTGGCGCGACGTGACGCATCTGGCCGCCGTTCATCTGGGCGATCGGGTCTTGATCGCAGGCGTAGGAGCGGGCGGAGCGCTGGTTACTTCGCACGCACCCGTGATGGGAACCGACGAGTGGAATCTGGTGGCGCCGCCGCAAGCATTGGGTACGATCGTCGCGGCGCCATTGACACTGCTGAAAGTATTTCCGGGATCCCGCGGAATGCTGTACATGGTGACCGACACCGGTGCGCTTCACCATCAGCAGTTCGCAATCACCGGCGTATCAAGCGCCGCAGTGCTGCAGCCTGGCCCCCGTGACGTAGTCGAGTCTGACGGCTGGGCGAGTGGACTGGCGCTCTTCACCAATGGTGACGGCGTGTTCTTCGACCTCACGCGCAATGGCACCTTGCGATACCAGTCCGTCACGAGCGCCAACGCAAGGCCAAGTAAGGGTGGATGGGTGACGCTGGCGCGTGCCTGGTCGCGATATCAGGCAGTCTTCGCTGCCGGTGCGCGAGGTATCTACGCCATCAGTGCTGAAGGCGCGCTCGAGGTGCGACCGTTCACGGTAGGGCCCACCGGCAACGTGCAGCTTGAGCCGCGTCGCTCGGAACATGTGATCGGAAGCGGATTGTACCCGTGGGGTGGACTCGCCGCGGACATCGAGGGGTACTGCTGGCCGCTCTCGTACAAACCAGGCGATACGGTGAACGTCAAAGTCGCGACGCGATTGAGCATGCCACCCGATGGTGTGCCAATGGGCGTGCAAAATCCGGCCTGCTATTCAGTGGAATTTCGACGCCTGCGCCGGATGCAGGATGGCAAGGAAGCCGTGTACGACGACATTATGCCGACCTCGTTTGCCGGAAAAACGCTTACGGCGGCGCGCGGTGTGCTACCGGACAACTTGCTGACACACGGCGCCGGATGGACCGAAGGATTCAGCCTCACGATCCCCGACCTTCCGCCCGATGATCCAGGCCACTGGCGCCCGGGTATTTATGCGGCGCGCTGCACCGACTCGCTCGGGCGCGACTTCTACGTGTCGTTTGTGGTGAGAGCCGCGGCACGACAACGCCCGTTTGCGGTGATCGCGAACACGAACACGTGGAACGCCTACAACAGTTGGGGCGGCTATGGGAAGTACACGCACACGTTTCCGGTGCCGGAAACGCTTCCGTTCCTGCGGCCGCACCCGGGGCTCACGCCGGACGTCGAGCCGGCCGAGTCGACGACGTCGGTTCTCTTCCCTTACGGCCCCTCGGTGCTCACGAATTCGTGTCATCTGCTTCGCGCCGAGCTCTGGGTGCTGGGCTGGCTCGAAGATCTGGGCGCGACATACGGCTATGACATGTACACCGATCAGGATTTGCATGCGGGTATCGCCGGTATCGGCGACGGCGCCGCAACGCGATACAAGGCGCTGATCCTCAACACGCATCCGGAATATTGGACGCGCGCGATGTACGATCATGTGAAAGCGTACCGGGACCAGGGTGGCAGTATTGTGTACCTTGGTGGCAACGGTATCTACGAGGAGGTCATGCCGAGTGAAGACGGCCAGCATATGGGAATCTTTCCAGGGCTCGACCGCAGTCGGTTTCCGTCCAACTGCAGCAACGAGCAGTTGCGACTGTACTGCCTGATGCGAACGCCGTATGTCAACCGACCCGAGCACGCGCTGTTGGGCGTCGGATTTCAGAATTGCGTTCAGGCCCATGTGGAAGGACAACCGTATCTCCTGCAGCAGGAGCCGGGTCAGCAAGGGTCGAATCCCGTGCTTGACGGCGTGACGCTGCACAAAGGCGACCAGATTGGCGCGACGAGTGTCGACGTCGATCCGCCCACCGCCGGGAGCAGTGTGATCACGACGTATGACGTGGATGGATGGGAAGTGGACCAGCGCGGCGCCGGAACACCACCCAACGCGTACGCGGCGGAGGCGCTGCTTGCGGTGGGAAAAGGCTCACAGAGCGGCCAGATGCTCTGCTTCGATACCGACGCGGGCGGCGTCGTGTTCGCGGCGGCTTCGCTCAACTTCGGCGGTTCGTTGGTGGTCGACGTCAATCTTCAGCGGATCGTACAGAATGTGCTTGACCAGTGTCTGAAACGCTGACGACTTCATGGTGACAGACGAAGACCGCCTGCGGGTTGCGCTCGCGGATCGCTACGCTGTAACCGATGCTCTGGGTGCGGGCGGCATGGCCACAGTGTATCGCGCCACTGACTTGAAGCACAACCGGGTGGTCGCAATCAAGGTCCTGCACTCGGAGCTGTCGCAATCGATCGGTTCCGACCGTTTTCTGCGCGAAATCGAGATCGCCGCCGGACTCCAACACCCTCGTATTGTACCGCTGTTCGATTCCGGCAGCGCCGATGGCTTGCTGTACTTCGTGATGCCGCTGGTTGCGGGGGAGTCGTTGCGCGATCGTCTGAACCGCGAAAAACAACTCCCGCTGACCGACGCACTGCGTATCGCGCGTGAAATTGCCTTGGCGTTGGCGTACGCGCATCAGCACGGCGTGGTGCACCGGGATATCAAACCGGAAAATATTCTACTCAGTGGCGGCGAGTCGATCGTAGCCGACTTCGGAATCGCGCGGGCACTCGACGCGGCGGGCGGGTCGCGTTTGACGCTGACCGGAATGGCGATCGGCACACCAGCGTACATGAGTCCCGAGCAGGTGTCGAGCGAGGCCGATGTTGACGGGCGGAGCGACATCTACAGTCTTGGGTGCCTGCTCTATGAGATGATCGCGGGTCAGCCGCCCTACGGTGGCCCGACCGCCGAGAGCGTGCTGCGACAACATCTGGCGGCGCCGGTGCCACAGGTGACTGTACTCCGCGCCACGGCCACGCCAACGGTGGAGCGCGTGTTGGCGTGCGCACTCGCCAAGGCACCAGCCGATCGGTTCGCGACCGCCACCGCGTTTGCCGACGCGCTCACGGCACCGGACGCACTGCCAGCGCCAAAGCTGAGTGGCCTTCGTTCACGACGCGTGGCGATGGTGGCGGCGGTGTTGGTCGCTGTTGTGACCATCGCGCTGCTGTGGCAGGGGCGCACCCGCACGGTCACCGACCCCGCCGTGATCGCAGTGCTGCCGTTCCGCGTGTCCGGCGATTCGAGTTTCGCGTTCCTGCGCGAAGGCATGGTGGATCTCCTCACCACGCAACTTGGTTCGGTGAAAGGAACACGACCCGTCGACTCGCGCACCGTGTTGGCGGCATGGCGTCGCGCTGTGAACAACGGCGGCGAGCCGTCGACACGCGAAGCGACGAAATTGGCGGCCGGTCTCGGCAGCGGTCGGATGGTGCTCGGTGAGATTGTCGGCACGCGTGGGCGCGTCACCATCGTGGCCCGCATTCTGGATGCGAACGGCGGTCGCCTGCCCGACGTCCGCGTCGAAGGCTCACCCGACAGCTTGTTCATGCTGATTGACCGGGTCACGTCGCAACTGTTG
Organism: Gemmatimonadaceae bacterium; assembly: GCA_031370885.1. Lineage (GTDB taxonomy): Bacteria > Gemmatimonadota > Gemmatimonadetes > Gemmatimonadales > Gemmatimonadaceae > Gemmatimonas. Next base: position 213 of record JANMRE010000636.1, on the reverse strand, counting down.
GCGGGCATCGTCGGCGAGCCGAGTCGTCGCCTCGCTGACCTCACCAGTACGTCGTTACCGGCGGTCCGCGCGTATCTTGATGGTCGCGCCGCGCTCCGACGCGGCGAAATGGCACAGGCGATTGAGCGATTCACCGATGCGCTCGCGCAAGACTCGACGTTTGCGTTGGCCGCGTTGGGCATGGCATCGGCCGGTGCCTGGTCACAGCAGTCG
>JANMRE010000573.1:0-2537 GCA_031370885.1 Gemmatimonadaceae bacterium | reverse complement strand
GTGGGTCGAGCCAACGCAAGTTGCGATGCGAATCCCGGAAGCAAGGTGCGCATACTGGACGCGTCGCCGCCGGCCTCATGCTCCAGGGCCACCACCAAACCGATCGCCGCCCCAACACCGATAGCCGGTGCACCCCGAATGGCCAGCGTTCGAATGGCGTCGACCACGGCGTCGAGCGTACAGACGTCGCACACGATTTCGCGTGCCGGAAGGGCACGCTGATCGAGATAGCGCAAAGCCCGCCGATCGGGCGACCAGGCAACGACAGATAGCGGAATCACGGCGAGAAACTAGCTACATTTCGCACCTCCCGCCTCTCGTGACCGGAATCCCGTGATCGGGATCGTGCATGCGCGGTGCCACATTTACCAGTCCCCCCGATGTCCTACCAGTTCCTGACGTTTGCTGTGGCGGACCGTATCGCAACCATCACGGTCAATCGCCCCGACAAGCTCAACGCGCTCAACGACGCGACGATCCACGAGCTCGGGACGGCCATCGATGAGGCCCGTGAACGAGACGATGTTGCGGGGATTATGCTCACCGGCGCAGGACGCGCGTTTATCGCCGGTGCCGATATTTCTGAACTCGCAGGACAGACGCCACTCGCGGCCGCGCGTCGGGCGCGCGCCGGCCAGCAAATCTTTCGACGCTTTGAAACCAGCCCGAAGCCGGTGGTGGCCGCGCTAAATGGCTTCACACTCGGCGGCGGTTGTGAACTGGCCATGGCGTGCCACGTGCGCATTGCCAGCGAACTGGCCAAGCTGGGTCAGCCCGAAGTGAAACTGGGTATCCTGCCCGGCTATGGCGGCACCCAGCGACTGCCGCGCCTGATTGGCCGCGGCGCCGCGCTGCGACTGTTGCTGACCGGTGAAATGATCGGCGCGGCCGAGGCGTTTCGTTTAGGACTCGTGGATCAGGTGGTTGCGCCAGACGCGCTCATCGAAACCGCCACCGCGTTGCTGCGTGCCATGGTGGCCAATGCGCCGCTGGCGCTGGCCGGTTGCATTGCAGTGGTTGATCGCGGACTGTCGCTGCCGCTGGACGAGGGCTGCGCCATCGAGTCCGATCATTTCGGGCTGTTATCGAGCACCACTGACATGCGCGAAGGCATGCGCGCATTTCTCGAAAAGCGCGCCCCCGTGTTCACTGGTCACTGAGGGCGTCGCATCGCCTGCAGTCTGTCATGCTGACCCGACTCGTCGCGCGCGACTTCCGCAACTTCGCACATCTCGATATCGCGGTTCCGTCCGGCGGCATCGTGATTGTGGGGCAGAACGGGCATGGCAAAACCAATCTGCTGGAGGCGGCCGCGTACCTGTCGTTGCTGCGTTCGATGCGCGGTGCGCGCGATGTGGACGTGATTCGTTTTGGCGCGTCGGCGCTGCATGTGCGCGCCGAGTTGACGCCTCCCGCGTTCGCGCGAAACGTAAGCGCGGGCTACGAGCGCGCCACTCGACGCAAGAAGGCAACGCTCGACGGCGTAGAGCAAGCGCGTCTCACGGCGGCGCTTGGCGCGTTGCCTTCCGTGGGGTTCTCACCGGCCGATGTCTCGCTGGTGGCGGGAAGCCCCGGCGAACGTCGGCGCTACCTCGATGTCGCGCTGGCGCTGTCGTCGCGGCCGTACCTGTCGGCGTTGCAGCACTATCGTGCCGCACTGCTTCGTCGCAATACCGTGTTGCGTCAGGCGCAGCGCGACGGTGGCGGCGGCGGGCGCGCATCCGGCTACACCGAACAGGTGAGCGTGTGGGAGCCGGCGCTTGCTGAACAGGGCGCGCTGGTCACGGCCATGCGTCAGCAGTTCGTGCGCGGACACGCCGAACGCTTCTCGCAGTTGGCAGCGTTTATTGGCGAGCGGCTCCCGGTCACGATGCGCTACAGCGTATCGGGCAACGTCGCGAACCATCCGACAAGTGACGACACCGACAATCGATCGGCGGTGGCGCTCGCTGCGGACTATCGCGACGCGTTCACGCGGGCGCTGGCGCACCAACGTCCCCAGGAGATGCGGCGAGGCATGACGCTGGTGGGTCCGCATCGCGACGAATTGGCCTTGCTGCTGGACGGACGGGAGCTGCGCACGTTTGGGTCGGCGGGTCAACAGCGCAGCGCGGCGATTGCCCTGCGCCTGCTGGAACTCGCCACGTTGCGTGACGCCGTTGGCGGGACACCGTTGCTGCTGCTGGATGACCCGTTCGCGGAATTAGACGTCAGCCGCGCTGGGCAGGTGTTGGCGTTGCTGGAAGAGACTGGTGTAGATCAGGTGCTGTTGGCGGTTCCGCGTGTTGAAGACATTCCGGCTGCATTCACGCGGCTCGAGCGTCGCACCATGTGCGACGGCGTGCTGCAATGACCGGCGTCGCGAAGTGAGTGAGGGCAAGAAACGCGCACCGGCGGCGCTGAGCGACGTGCTGGCGGCCGTGCTGCAGAAAGCCGGCCTCACCGACCGCGTGGCGCAGGCCGGTGTGATTCCCGAGTGGCCACGACTGGTTGGCGGACAGATCGCATCGGTCACGGAGCCAATCGGCCTGCAGCAG
>JANMRE010000550.1:0-2966 GCA_031370885.1 Gemmatimonadaceae bacterium | reverse complement strand
GCGGCCACGGCCGATTTCGACACCTGTCTGAACAGCGGCGGCACCATTACGGTGAAGCTGGATTCGCCGGTGACAGTCAAGGTTGGCGAGTAGGCGTCTAAAAGTGTTCTAAGACGGGAGAAGGGAGACGGGAGACGGAAGATATCCAGTCGGCTGGACGTCTTCCTTCTCCCGTCTCCCGTCTCCCGTCTCCCGTCTCCCGTCTCCCGTCTCCCGTCTCCCGTCTGAAAGTAGATCAGCGACCGCCGAACTTGTAGCGCAAGGCCGCCCGCGTGGTGCGCACGCGCCAGCTCCGGCCAGCGCCCTGTGGCAGATCAGTCTTCGCATGAAATCCAATGCCGAAGTCCTGCACCAGTGAGATCACCATGCTGCGCGATAGCGGATAGCCAAAACCGGCACCCAAGCTGCCCGACAGGTCGACGCTGCTCTTGATTCCCGGGATGGCAATCGCGTCGGCCTTCGTGGTGAAGTTACGAAACGCCGTTCCGCCGCCGCTCGCTTCGAAAAGCGTGTGGAACCCTGAGCCTCCACCGGAGCGAAACTGCGCCATGCCCGTCCACAGTTCGGTGGTTGCGGCACAACTCACCTGACAGGCGGCGGGGAGTTTGGCGTTGGCGCCCGTGCCGATGGAGGTGAGCGCAACATCAACCACGCCATAGCCTGCCGCGATTCCGAGCGTGGTGAATTCATCGAGAGCCTTCTCGACCGAGGCTCGATAGTGCACCAGCGGGTCATTGCCAAAGCGCCAACTGCTCCGGGACGCGCCATCGGTGATATCAGTGACGATAGCCGCCCCGGCCCCTGCCGACAGCCACCATCCGAAGTCGGGTCCCTTTTCGACCGGTCGTCGAATTTGCGCGTGCGCGCGGGCAGGGGACATCGCGCTCATGACAAGCATCGCCAGAGCAAACAATGCCACGCGACGACGAGAGGAAAACATCAGCACATGACGCCGTGCGTCAACTATCGATGCGGCTTGCGGTTCGCGCATTCGGACTCGTAAGTTACGGCATCAGAGTGCGCCGGTATCGTGGAAGCTAGTCGCGGTGCCACACTGGCGACAGTTTTCCTCAATTCCACTCGTGTCTGCACAGACGCTGGATCCACGCGTCACCGAACGTCGCAATCCGCGCACCGTCGATATCGATCTCGCGTCGCCGGAAACGATTGTCGACCTCATGAACGCCGAGGATCGCGGAGTGGCCGACGCGGTAGCGACGCAACGTGACGCGGTGGCGCGCACGATCGGTGCCGTCGAACGGGCCTTTCGTGCCGGTCATCGGCTGTTGTACGTTGGCGCGGGAACGTCTGGCCGACTGGGCGTGCTTGATGCGAGCGAGTGCCCGCCCACGTTTGGTACCGATCCGGCCATGGTTGTCGGACTCATTGCCGGTGGTGACATCGCGCTGCGCACGCCGGTCGAGGGTGCCGAAGATGATCCCGATGCGGGAGCGGCCGTGATGAATGCCAACCGTGTTTCCGCAGGCGACGTGGTGGTGGGGATTGCCGCGTCGGGCACTACACCGTTCGTGCGCGGTGCGCTGTCGCGGTCGCAAACACTGGGTGCCACCACGGCGCTCATTGCCTGCAGCGAGCCACCGGCGTCGATGCGGGCCGTTGCCGACATCATGATCCTTCCCATCGTTGGACCGGAAGCGATCACCGGCTCCACGCGACTGAAGGCTGGCACGGCCACGAAGATGGTGTGCAACATGATCACCACCGGCGCCATGATTCGTGTCGGCAAGAGCTACGGCAATCTGATGGTCGATTTGCGGGCCACGAACGCAAAGCTTTCCGATCGTGCCGAACGCATCGTCATGGAGGTTTCGGGGGTCTCCCGTGACGACGCGCGCGACCTCCTGTTGCGTGCCGGAGGCGGAGTAAAACTGGCCATCGTGATGCACGCCCTGGGCATCGACGCGCCAGCGGCCGCAGCGCGACTCGCGTTGTCGGATGGCGTGATTCGACATGTGCTGCCTCACGCGCCACCGCCGGTGTCCGAATGATGCGTGGGACGATCGACCCACAGGTTGGTGCGGTGCTGGTGGGGCTTATGTCGGGGACATCGCTTGATGGAATTTCGGCCGCCGTTGTTCGGTTTGTCGATGCGCCAAACGGACGAATCGCGCCAACGCTGCTGGCGTTCTCCCAACGGTCGTACGACGCGGATGAACGTGTCCGGTTGGAAGCGGCAATGCGGTTTGGCAACGCCCGTGAGTTTTGCCGTTTGAATGCCGACCTCGGCGACTGGCTAGCCGATGCGGCAATTGTGGCTTTGGCTCAGGCAGGCGTGTCTCACGCGGACGTGGCCGCGATTGCATCGCATGGGCAGACGCTGTGGCATGAACCAGGGCACAGTACCTGGCAAATCGGTGACGCATCCCGCATTGCCGAACGTACGGGATGTGCCGTGATTGCCGATTTCCGCGCACGCGATGTGGCGGCCGGTGGACAGGGTGCTCCGTTGGTACCGATGGCCGACGCGCGACTGTTCGCGCATGAAACGGAGTGGCGTGCACTCCAGAACCTCGGCGGGATCGGCAACGTGTCTGTTGTGCCCCCGTTGTCCAGTGTGGCGCCGGGCGACGTGGGCGCAGTTCGCGCGTTCGATACCGGGCCCGGCGTGGTGATTATCGATGCCGTCACGCGCGCGTTGCGTCCGGAGCTGCCGTATGATCGCGATGGAGCGATGGCGCACGCTGGCATGCCAATCACTTCGGTGGTCGACGAGATGCTCAACGAGCCGTTCTTTCGACTCGCGCCGCCCAAAAGCACAGGACGGGAGTGGTTCACGCCGGAGTACATCACCGCGTTCATGGCGAGGTGTCGCACACTCAGCACCCGCGACGAACACCACGGTGCCACGGCCACGGAGTACACGCCGCCCCGCATCGCCGATCAACCCGCCAAAGGCCAGCCGGAACCGGTGCGAGATGTTGTGGTGGCCGGTGGCGGCGCCAGAA
>JANMRE010000497.1:0-2088 GCA_031370885.1 Gemmatimonadaceae bacterium | reverse complement strand
CCGTTGCCGGCGCCGGCAACGAGGCCGGTGTGCTCTGCGTGTAGGTGAGATTCACGCCGAACGGCAGCAACTCGAGAATCGCATTGACGCGCCCCCGCGTCGTATCGGTGATCAGATTGACGAATCGAATCCGGCCCTGCGCACCGGAGGGAGACAGCGGATCCGGCGCGTCCTTGGTCCCGCACGCCGCCGACAACATCGCGGCACCGCCGAGTACCGCCATGGTCAAGCGACGCGAGAGGCAAAGCGACATACGGGATGTCTCCGATGTTGGCATGGAATGTGTCATCCGTTGCGTCCTCACGGCGTCGCGCAGGTGGCGGGAAAGGACGTCGGCTCCGCCGGATCGGGCAGCACCGCAAAGGTGGCATTCGAGTTGGCATTGCGATCGCCCACCGAGTACGGCAACCAGCACCGCTGACCATCCAGCGGAATATTTGGCGACGACGCGGGGCCACGAATCGCACCGCGTCGTCGCGCATCTTCCCATCGCAATCCACTGCTGAACAACTCGTAGCGACGTTGCAGGTAGATCTCGTCCAGCAGTTGCGCTTGCGTGAGCACTCCCGCCAACGGCGCCAAACACGCCTTCGGGTCGTCCAGTCCGCGACCGCCGGTGCAATCGGTTCGCACCGAGTCAACCACCGCCTGCGCTGCCGCCAACTGGTTCGTGCGCGCCAGCGACTCGGCCTTGATGAGCAATGCCTCGTCGGGGAAATACAACGGCAGGGGCGTCTGCGTGCTCGCGTAGCGGTTCCAATTATCCAGCGGTGCGCCAATTCGACCCACCAGCGCCGTCGATGGCGTGACAAAGTAGGCGAATCGTTGATCGCCTGCCGTCATGCTCAATCGCCAGTTGCGACGGGGTGCGATGCCATTGGTGCCGCCAGTTACCGCGGCGTACGGATTGGACGTGGGCGCCGGAAACGTGAGCGCCGAAATGGCCGTGGTTCCTGTTCGCGCTACCAGATTGGCCGCTGCCAACGCCGTGGCATCGTCATTCGCCAGGCGGGCATATCGCGCCCGATACAGCTGAATGACATTGGACAGGTTGACGCCCGGTGTCAGAATGCTGTTCGTGAAGAACGTACTTGGCGCGGCCGCACCGATAATCGTGGCCGCCGAGTCAAGCAGACTGCGGACGTACGGCAATGCCACGGCGCGCGACACATACGTTGGAGCGGTGACGCCGAACGTCGCGATCGGAATTTTCTGATAGGTCTGAAGCGCTTCCCCCAAGGCTTCCGCTTTGAGCGTCAGGGCCAGCGCGCGCAGCCCGGCGCGCGTACCGGCATCGAACTGCGACGACAGGGCGTCGGCCCCGTTAAGCAGATCGTCTGCCGTGCGCACCGTGCGGTACACCGAATTGAACACGTTGTCGGCAATGCCCGTCCCCGAGGGCACCGACCCCTGCTCCGCGTCGGAGATGGAAATCAGCGCCGCGCTGGTGGCCGAAAACTCATCGGTGACCAAACCCGCCGCGTACGCATAGTTGAAGTACGAGGTGGCAAATCGCGACTGCAATCCGGTGGCCAGGGCAATCACGCCGTCCGCACTGGTCGTGACTTGCGCTTCGGTGGGCGAGTTGGGATTCTGCAGATCGAGACTGCAGGCCCCCACCGCCGTGAGTGACGCCGCGGTGAACACCACCGCGCATTGCTTGATCATGCGCATGAGATAATCTCCGCGATCAGTAGGTGAACCGGGCGCTGACCGACCACACCCGTGGAATCGGATAGCCCCCGAAATCGAAGCCGCGATCGGCGGACGTCGTTTGCCCGGATCCCAGCCCGCCGGCATTCGTACCGAACAGATTGATTTCGGGATCGTAACCGGAATACCTGGTCCACACGGCCAGGTTGCGCCCGGACACCGTCAGGTCGATGCCGTCTCTGAACACGCGTCGCACCGCCGGCGTGTTGAGGGAATAGCTGGCCGACAGCTCGCGCAGTTTGACGATGTGCCATCCTCGATCCAGTACTCGAATATGCCCTGGGTGCGTGAATTGTATGTGGGCGGCAGCTTGCGCGGGTCGCCGTACGGCAATAACTCGCGCTCGTACTCCTTGGAGTTGCTGGCCACACCCGC
>JANMRE010000470.1:0-10471 GCA_031370885.1 Gemmatimonadaceae bacterium | reverse complement strand
CCTTGTCGGAGCTCATCGCTCATACACGAACGAGCGGCAGCTCCAGGCGCACCGTCGTTCCGGCGTCGGGCGTGCTCTCGATCGTGAGCGACCCGCGATGCGCGGCAGCAATTCGTTGAGCGATGGCGAGGCCCAATCCGGTCCCCTCCGGCCTGGTAGAGAATAACGGCTCGCCCGCGCGAGCCAGCACGTCCGTCGTCATCCCCGGACCATCGTCTCGAATGATGATCACCGCACGCTGCCCGGAGTGCGCATGTGCCGTCACCCAGATGTGTCCGTGCGGACGCGCTGCCTGCGCCGCGTTGACGATCACGTTGGCGACCAACTGCTCAAGCGACGGCGCATCGCATTCCACGAACAACGGCGAGGCGCCGATGCCGTCGTCGTCCACCGTGGCGCCCAGACGCGCGCACTCGTCACGCAGCCCGACCAGCGTGCGTCGCAAGGGTTCGCGGACATCCGTGAGGGCAAACTCCCCTCCGCCAACGCGCGCCAGCCTGAGCGAGCCGGCGACGGCGCGCTCAAGTCGGTCCATCTGTTCCAAGGCACGGGCCAGCAGCGCCCGCTCGGGCGATGCGGCCGGCATCCTGTCGTGTGCCCGCTGCACGTCGATGCGCATCGCCGTCGCCGGGCTTCTCACCTGATGGGCGAGCGTCGCCGCCAGTTCGCCCATGGCGACTACTGCCTCTCGTTGCGACCGCTCGAACATCATCAGGCGAATGCTCGCCGTCATCGTGTTGAAGGTGCGTGCGACGCGACCCACTTCATCCAGCGCGCGCGCATCGACGCCAGCATCGACGCGCGCGTCGAGGTCACCGCGAGCGACTGCATCCGCAGCCTCGGCGAGCTTGGCGAGGGAGCCGGTCAAACGCGTCGTCACCAGCACGGTGAGCACGATGACGCTGATCGCCACGGCCGCGAGCGCAGCAGCGCCCATTGCAGCGGTGCGCGCGAACGGTGCGATGAATGGATCGAGCGTGGCCGTGGCCACAATGTCGATCGGGGGCGCAGCGAGCGATCGGCGGACGGCGAGCCATTGGTGACCCTCCCACACGAACTGGCGCGCGTCGAGCATCGCCGGCGCCAGCGACGTCGGACGGATCCAGGCGCCGGTTGCGCGATCGTGCACGGCGATAAAGTCGGCATCGGGCGCTTGTGAGCGTGACAGTGCGGGAACCAGCCCATCAATGCGGACGAACGCCAAGACCTCACCGAGCACCACACCGGTGCCTTCATTTCGGATGGGCGCTCGCAGCGAGAGTTGGGGCGAGGCACCGGGCGCACCAGCTCTGACATCGCCGCCGGCCGAGGAGCGCGATGCGGGCACTTGCCCGAACGTCCATCGCAGATGTCCGCGCGCATCACGAACCTCGGCGCCGACGACGTCCGTCATGGTGGCGAACGCGCGCTGCAGATACGCCGGCGCCTCGACAACCTCCGGGACCGCACCGAGCGCCAACCGCACGGGCTCGTTGCCGGCCAGCAGCGAGACATCGGACTGTCGATGCCTCCATCGTTCGCTGGCGGCAACGACTGCCCGATCGGCCGTCGAATCAAGTTGCGCCTGCAGCAGCAGGGCGCCGGATCTGGCCGCGGTTTGCGTAAGCCAGATACCGACGCCGGCCAGCGGCGCCACTGCGCAGAGCAGCACCGTCGCGAGAATCCGGACACGCAGCGAGCGAAATACTCGAGGGGTCGTCACTCGATGCCGTGCTGGCGCAACAGGCGATTCAGTCGCGGTCGCGAAACGCCAAGGATCTCGGCGGCGCGGTTCTTCTGGCCTTCCGTGAATGCAAGTACCCGAGCGACGTGCGCGCGCTCGAGTTCATCCAGCGACGGCAGCGTCCCTTCGCTCGCAGGAAATGATCGTGCGAGCGACAGATGCTCTGGTCGAATGACGTTGCCGGCCGCCACGACGGTCGCCCGCGTGAGGCAGTTCTCCAACTCGCGCACATTGCCCGGCCAAGGGTGCGAGAGCAGCAGCGCCATGGTCTCACGATGGAGGACCGGTTCGGCATAGCCACCCGACACCGCAGCCCGGCGTACAAGATGCTGCGCCAACGATGGGATATCGCCGACTCGCTCGCGCAGTGGCGGAAGCACGATCTCCACGACGCGCAGGCGATAGTACAGGTCCTCGCGAAAGCGTCCGCTGGCCACCAGTTGCTCCAGGTTCTGGTGCGTCGCAGCAATCACGCGTGCCTCGGTGCGTTCGGCCTCGTCGGCGCCGAGCGGGTGGTACTCGTGCTCCTGCAACACGCGCAGCAGTTTGCTCTGAAACTCAAGCGACGTGTCGCCGATTTCGTCGAGGAATACCGTGCCTCTTCCCGCCAGCGCGAAACGACCCCGTCGCGCGCCAACCGCGCCAGTGAACGCCCCGCGCGTGTGACCGAACAGTTCGCTCTCGAGCAGCGTCGTTGGCAATGCAGCGCAGTTGACGGGAACGAACGACTCCGTCGCGTCGCGAGAGTTGAAGTGCACGGCACGGGCGATCAGTTCCTTGCCCGTGCCGCTCTCGCCGCGAATCAGTACGTTCGCGCGACCGGCGGCGGCCTGCCCGACGTGCTTGAACGCCTCGATCATGCGCGGGTCGCGGCCCACGAGAACGTCCATCGCATACGTCGCGGCTTCGTCACCGTGGCGAGTGGCACTGTGCCGCGCCTTTCGATCGTCGAAAACGCGCTCCACGAGATGACGCAACGCGCCAAGCGCGATCGGCTTCATGATGAAGTCGATCGCGCCTTCGCGCATGGCGGCGACCACGGTGTTCATGTCGTCGTACGCCGTCATCAACACCACGTCAGTCGCCGGCGCCCGCTCGCGCAGCAGTCGCAGCAGTTCCAGCCCGCTGGCGCCGGGCATCCGAACGTCGGAGAGCACGAGGTCGGGGACGCGCTCGGCGATACTGGCCAGCGCCTGCGTCACGTCAGCCGCGACCCGCACCTCCACGCCCCATTCTGAAATGGCTTCGGCGAGCGAGGTGCGGATCGCGATGTCGTCGTCAACGACAAGGATTCGCCGTGTTTCGGTCATGCAAGAACGTGCAGGCGCGCGTCAGCGTTTGCCAGCGCCTGATGCCTTGGAAGCACCAAGGATTGGCCCGAAGTCGAACTCCACAATGCGGCCTATCTTGACTTCGTCGGCGGCAAAGAGCACGCGCTTGCCGTCTGGCGTGAGCTGGAACACTCCGCCATTGCCCCGCTCCTGATTGGCCGGGAGGGCGATCCGGCGCGCGGGTCCGCCATCGATTGGAACCACGAACAGCTCCGGATTCCAGGGATCGCAAGTGGACGCGCCTTCACCGATGAAGCCGCGGCTATCCGGCAACCACTGTCCCGCCCACACATCGCACTGCATCACAGATCCCAGCAGTCGAAACTCCTTGCCATCCAGTGATACGATCGCCCATTGCGGTTTCTTCGCCGTGTTGCGCGCGGTGCCAATGGCAACCCACTTGCCATCGGGCGAGACAGGATTGTGGCGATACGACAGGTTGAAGACACTGAACGGCTCGGACGCAACCAATGTGCGGGGCTCGCCTCCCGGCAACGGCACGGCCAGGAGCCCCGTCTCGTTCCTGCGCGCGATGAGCAGCAGTGAGTCGCTCACGAACAGGAAGTGGTCCGCGCCATCCGACGTAGGCAGCGCGCGGACGACCGACCGCACGCCGGACAGCGTCACGCGACGAACGTCCACTGCCGGGCGTCCCGGTATTGCGTCGCCCACATAGTCGATGGATCTGCTATCCGAATGCCATCCGTAGTGCCAGTCGGCCCGTAGGAAACTTCGATGCCCAGCTTCGTTTGTCGTGAAGAGCTCGGTGAACCGCAAGACCTTGCCGGTTTCCACATGGATGACATTCAGGTCGATGCGATTGGTGGTTGCGCTGTTGTTGAGAAACGCGATGTGCAGGCCATCCGGTGACCACTTCCATGGACCCTGTGGCTCGCGCTCTGTCGGCAGGACGCGCCGTTGCCTGGACTTCATGTCGTGCACGACGAACTGCCTTCGCCCGGCTATTTCGGTAGTCATCGCGAGCCGTGATCCGTCCGGGGACAGACGCGCGCCAACCGGGAAGGGCTCCGATACTCCGTACGGTGCGTTGCTGCCGTCGGCAAGCGATACGGTCTTCAGCATCGCAGGACTCGGCTGATGATAGCCCAGGATGCGGATGCCGCCGCTCTGCGCCCACCCGTACGGGCGCGGCCTGTCGAAACCTTCGAAGCCGTCGAATGCGCGAACCACGGCGCCTCGAAGGTCCGAGATCTGCACGCCGCGTTCTTCCGAGTAGAACGCGAGATGCTTGCTGTCAGGCGACACGCCAAGGACGATTGTGGCAAGGCCGAGCGAGTCGGACGTGCCGACGGTGATGTTGATCCGCCGAAGCGCGAGGCCGCGTGCGTAAAAGATCGACTGGCCGTCGGGGCTCCATCGGGGGGTCCTGACCCGTGGACCGCTATCAAGCACGCGCTCCTCGCCGCCGGCACTGGGTATGACGAGAAGTCTGTCTCCCGCTCCCCAGCCGACGGCATTGCTGTCATTGGACGTGAGCGCGATCCAGCGCCCATCCGGGGAGATGCTGGACATGCGCGCCGGAACGACACTCACCCGACGTGCAGCGCCGAGCGGCGTGCCTGTGAGCGTATCAAGATCAAGCGACCAGATGTACGTCGTACCCTTGGCGTCGTCGTCCGCGGGGAAGATCAAGCGCCCGCCGGATCGTGAGATCGACAGCGTTCCGCCGAGAGTCGCCACGTGCACCTTCACGGCCACACTTGTCGTCTTCTGGGTCTTGCGATTGTAGATCTTGATCTCGTGGTCGTCCGAATAAACGAGGAATCGACCACTGGCTGGCTCGGCCACTCCGCTGACCCACTCGGCGCCAGTCTTGAGGAGTTCGCGCGCCGCGGGCCGCGGGGCCTGCGCAACCAGCGGGAGGAGAAGCGCGTGTTGGAGCGCTATCGGGATCGCGGTGACAAGCAGAATGCGTTGCATGGAAGCCTCTCTCGTGGGAACGGTAGTCGCTGACAGCGGCGAGGACACCCGTTGCTGAGGCACATAGCGGGCCAATCGTCACGCTGTCAGCCAAGTGGCTGCGGCGGAGGCACTTGTGACCTGACGGCTGGCGCCGTCAACCGTCGTGGTGTAACGCCGTGTTCCACGCGCCTCGCGAGTTCTGTTACGCGATCGAGGGACGGCGTGCCAAAAGCGCATCAATCGGCGCCACGCGGCAACGTCACCGTCACCACGGTTCCCTCCACTCCGCGCGCAAAGCCGATGGCGCCACCGTGCGCCGCAGCAATGTCACGCGCAATCGACAATCCCAGACCAGTGCCCTCGGGCTTCGATGATATCAGCAGGGGTACGTCCTGAGACCACCCGTCCACCGGCAGCCCACCGCCGCTGTCGGTAATCGTCACTACCAGGTCCACATCCGTCTCGTCGACTGCGATCACGGCGTCTCCATCGGCCTCCGCCGCGTTCAACAGGAGATTCTGGAACAGCTGCTGCAACGCCGCAGCGTTCCCCACGTATGTCCCGACCCGTCCCTCTTCAGCCTCGAGACGAACGACGCGCCCTCGCCGGTCGAACTCGCGCATCGTCAACTGCAGCGCTACGCGCAGCATCCCGCAGACATCGAACGCGGTGCGCTCCAGACTGCCCGTACGAGCAAGCCGAAGCGAATTCGACACGATCTGATCCAGTCGATCGGTGTTGCGGATCGCGCGCTCGAGCAGGCGAGATCGCTGCGACTCGTCGTCGTGCGTCTCCGCCGCGCGCTGCAGGTCGAAGCGAATCGGCGTCAGGGCATTGCGTACTTCATGCGACACTGATGCCGCGTACTTGCCGACGGCCGCCAACGACTCGCGCCGCGCGAGTTCCGCGAGCGTCTGCTGCAGGTTGTCCGCCATCGCATTGAACGCCTCACCGACACGACCGATCTCGTCCGTCGACGTGATGTGAACGCGTTGCTCCAGATCGCCGCCGCGAATGCGCTCGGCCGCGGTCGACAGTTGCAGGAGACTGCGCGTGATTCGCGCTGTCAGAAAAATGGTCAGCCACGCGACGACGAGAACAATTACCACGACCGTCACCAGGCCCGCTCGCGCGGCGCTCCGAAAAGGCGCCACATAGGCCTGGCTGGGCGACGCGAGTGCCAGCGTCACGGGCAGCCCAGGCACCGTGTCCCGTACAACGATCCAGCGATCGCCCCGGTCATCATAGTCATCCTGCGTCAGGGCAATCGGCGGCAAGTCTGTACGCGTCAGTGCACTGCCGGAACGGCGATCGTACATCGCCAGCACACGTTCGCCCGTCGCCGTCGTGTCCGGCAACAAGGCGTTCAGATGGATCTCCGCCCGCATCTCGCCAAGCACTCCGGCCGTCGTATCCGACGGAATCGGGAATGACACATTGACGACGGGACTCGCCACTATGTTCGCGCGATCGCCCGCAGATGCCACCATCGCGCTTTCAGCGCCAAGCGACCAGCGCACGCGACTGCGCGAATCGCGATATGTGACACGTCGAATCCCCAGGTCGAGAGACGCGAACAGCTGCACGAGGTACGGTGGAGTCGGCGTCAGTGCCCCAGAGTCAGGGGCGGAAGTCATCGCCGCGCGCACCACTTCATTGTTGGCCAACAGGAGCAGGTCGCCCTGACGGTACCGCCATCGGTCAGCCACCGATCGCGACACCCGATGCACAGACTGCTGCAGATCAGCGCGCAGCAGTTCCAACCCCGCGCGCTCGGCACGCTGCGTTAACCAGAGCGCCAAGATCGCCAAGGGCACGATCGCGCCAAGCAGCACGACGAGAAACAACTTGCGTCGGATCACGTGGTGCTCATCGGGCGTTCATTCCATGCCATATCGGTGCAGCAGTCGGTTCAGCCGCGGTCGGGACACACCAAGAATCTCCGCCGCGCGGGTCTTCTGTCCTCCCGTCGCGCGCAACACGCGCGCAAGGTACTCGCGCTCGACATCGCTCAACGGGCCAAGCGGTGCTTCGTCCGCCACGCGCGGTGATGCAAGGTCGAGATGTTCGGGTCGAAGGACACCGCCCGACGCGAGGACCGTCGCCCGCGTGAGGCAGTTTTCGAGTTCTCGCACATTCCCGGGCCAGCGATGGGCCATGAGGATCACCAGCGCTTCATCAGACATCACCGGTGGTGCCACTTCGACCGCGCGCGCCGACAAATGGATGAGATGTTCGACCAGCAGCGGAATGTCCGCCACTCGCTCGCGCAACGGCGGGATCACGATTTCGACGACGCGCAGGCGATAGTACAAGTCTTCCCGGAACAGTCCCGCTTTCACCAGCGCCTCAAGATCGCGATGGGTCGCTGCGATCACGCGGGCTTCGGTCTTTTCCGTGCGCTCGGCGCCCACGGCCTGAAATTCATGCGTTTGCAACACGCGCAACAGCTTGCTCTGGAACTCGAGCGTGGTGTCACCGATTTCATCGAGGAACACCGTCCCCCGACCGGCGACCGCAAAGCATCCGCGCCGAGCAGCCACGGCACCGGTAAACGCTCCACGGGTGTGACCGAACAACTCCGACTCGAGCAGCGTACTCGGCAGCGCTGTGCAATTGACAGGAACAAATGGCTCTGATGCGGTCGAAGAGTTGAAGTGCACACCGCGGGCGATCAGTTCCTTGCCGGTGCCGCTCTCCCCGCGCACCAGCACCGTGGCGCGACTCGCGGCCGCCTGACCCATGCGTTTGTAGATCTCGATCATGCGCGCGTCGCGCCCCACCATCTGATCCCACGCGACCAGCTCGCGTGATGGAACGAGTGACGCTCGGCGCGTGCGTCTGTCCTCGAACAATCGCTCGAGCAGAGCACGCAGTTGATGCATGTCGAGGGGCTTTACCAGGAACTCGACGGCGCCGTCCTTCATGGCGCTTACGACGGTGGCCATGTCGTCGAACGCGGTCATGAGCACCACATCGGCACTCGGCATGCGTTCGCGCAGCACGCGCAGGAGATCGAGTCCACTCATGCCGCCCATGCGTACGTCGGTGATGACGACATCGGGCGTGGTGCCCGCGGACGTTGTCAGCGCCTCTTCGGCGCTGGCCGCCAGCGACAAGTCCGCGCCCCAGTCGGCGATGGCTTCGCCGACCGAGACGCGAATTTCTGCGTCGTCGTCAATGAGCAGGACGCGTCCGCGGAGTGGCATCAACGCTTGGTCGCCTTCGCCGCCAAGGCTCCGACGTCGATATCGCCGATGCGCGCCAACCAGGCGCGATCCGAATCGAAGATCACATAGCGACCATCCGGTGAGATGGTGAGCACGTCGATGTCGCGAGCGGCCTTGTCCACTGCGGTCAGGGATATCGCGGTGCCGCCGTCCGTCGGCACCAGGGAAGCGTCAAATCGCCAGGTCTTGCAGTCGGCATTCCACACGAGCACGTGACGACCGTCGGGATGCCATCCGAAAGGGCGAACGCCGCACGGCTTCTCGAACCCAAGCAAACGCGGCGCCCCGCCGCTGGTCGAGAGGACCGCGACACTCTGTGCGCCAATCTTTGTTTTCATCGTGACTGCGATCTGCGTCGCGTCGGGTGCGATCGCCAGCCCGATCGCGGAGGTCGTGAACGGGTTGTTATTCGCGAACGCACCATGCTCACCCTCAAAGATCGTCCTCTCCGCCCCGCCGCTGTTCGGCATGACGCTGATCTTGCCCGGACGCACCAGCAGAAGGTGTTGGTCGTCGAGGAAGTGGATACTCAGCTTCTTGCCCCTCAACATCCATGAGATTTCCGGTCCCGAGACCTCGCGCAGAAGCGTGGAACCACTGTCGATCGAGGCTTCCCGCACTTGCCAACTCTCGTGGC
This sequence comes from Gemmatimonadaceae bacterium, assembly GCA_031370885.1. Taxonomy (GTDB): domain Bacteria; phylum Gemmatimonadota; class Gemmatimonadetes; order Gemmatimonadales; family Gemmatimonadaceae; genus Gemmatimonas. The sequence continues at coordinate 1,627 of JANMRE010000470.1, read as the reverse complement.
GTAGTGAAATGAATCCGATCGACTTGCTGTTCGAACGCCAGGCGAGACTTCCCCCCGAGACACGGCGCCCAGTGCCCGCATCGTACAGCACACGCGCGCGGCCGGTGGCGACATCGACGACTTCGAGTTGCCGGACGGCGTTGACGAAGGCGAGATACTTGCTGTCTGGCGACCATACCTGCCCTCCAGCGAAGCGCCCTATGGTCGTCAGCGTGCGAATGACCGTTCCGCTCGGATCGAGCAGCATGAGGCGGTGGTCATCGTCAATCCACCGCTGGACCGCGAGGTAGCGTCCATCCGGCGAAAGCGCGGGGTTCCGGTCGTACGTGGATGGTGGCGAGATCTCCCGAAGGGAGCGATCGGCGATCGTCACGCGGTTGAGGCCCCCGGGAATATCGGAGTTTTCAAAGATGAAATGATCGTCGCGATTCCAACGTCCAAGGTACGTGACTTCCGGAAGTCGTAGCTTTGCAAACTCCACGCCGTCGATCGTCGCGAAGCCAATGGTGGCTCCATCATCGGCAGCGGGCGTGACGCCGTGATAGTACGCCATGTACTTTCCGCTTGGTGAGATGCCTAACAAGATTGGCGCCTTCATCACGCGTGACGACGCTCCTCCAACGGCCGGTACGCGGCGTACCCAGAGTCCGTCCGTGCCCTCCATCCGATTGAAGTACACCCACTTGCTGTCCGGGCTGAAGCACGGCCAAGAGACCGGATTTTGCTGCTCGCCGCGGACGAGTGCGCGTTCTTCACCACCAGTGACAGGGACGACAACGAGATCACCGCCGCGAACGAACACCACGGACTTGCCATCCGGGGAAAAGTCGGGACGTTCACCCGAGTTGACAGTGATTCGCTGGGCGGCTCCCGTCGGCTTTCCCGAAGTCGCATTCATCGGCATGCTCCAGACTTGAGCCAATTGCCCTCCCTCCCTACTGACAAACGCAATCCGATCACCTTGCGGCGACCACACCGCCTGTCCACCAGATATGCCGAGCGACCAGCGTGCCTTGGTGTCGCGATTGTGAATCGTCATGCCACTATCGGTGTCGATCACTACGAATCGCTGGTTCGGCGACACAATTACCGAGGGATACGGTAGCGGCCCCAACTCGTCGAACCAGCGATAAGGCGCTATCGGCTGCGCGATGGCAGCAGCGGGCACGGCGCAAGCAACAAGGAACAGCGCAACTGTTTTTTGCAACGTCATGACGACCCCCGGGAAAACGTGGAGCGAATGTGGTGGACGTCAATCGGACATTCAAGCAGCGGGCCATTGCTCACCGAAGGGTGAAAGCCAAGTCCCGGAAGAGTTTACGAAAATGACGGAGCTCTCAGGCAGCGCTCGCGCGTATCAAATCGTTCCGAAGCGATCGCCGGACTGCTCGGCGAACGCGAACGGCTATGTGCTCTGTCCCAGTCGCCGGGCGGCCTGCTCCGCCGCGGCCACGCCGTGCCACTGCGCTTCCTCGAACAGGCTCAGGCTGCTGAGATCGGCATGTGCGCAGTACACGCCGGGAGCAGGTGACCAGCGCCGCATCGCGTCGACCCGAGACAGCATACCCGGCACCGGTCGCGCCATGGCATGCCCCCACCGCATGATATCGATGTGCTCCACACACTC
>JANMRE010000466.1:0-2346 GCA_031370885.1 Gemmatimonadaceae bacterium | reverse complement strand
GGCGCGGCTGGCTGGCCTTGGAGCTCTTCGAGCACTTGCCACCCATGGCACCCGCACCACCCGTCGACCCCGCGCCACCCTTCGCAGCGCCCTTCGACGCCGCATCCTTCTTGCCGCCAGCTTTGCCGCCGGCTTTCATGTCCTTGCTTGCCATTGTCGTAGCTCCGGGGCTCAGCGTGCGCGGGAAATGACTTCACCGCTTTTCACGCCGACCCGCTCCTTCGTCCCGTCTTTGTCGATGCGCGTGCGAACACGCGTCGGCTTGCCGGACTTGGAATCGAGCAGCATGACGTTCGACGCATGAAAGGGTGCGGCCATCTCGATGATGCCGCTGGTCTCTTCCGGTCGACGCGCCTTGCGGTGCTTCTTCACGATATTGATACCGTCCACCTTGATGCGGCCCGTCTTGGGGTACACCATCAGCACTTTGCCTTCCTTGCCCCTGTCGTCGCCCCGCATCACGCGCACGGTATCACCCTTCGTCACATGGATCACTTCGCGCGACGCCTTCAGCGCATGCCGCCCCGCGCCCAGTCGCTGTCCGCGATCCGTTTTGTAGTAGACGTTTTTCCGCATCTCACAGCACCTCGGGCGCCAGCGAAACAATCTTCATGTACCGCTTCTCGCGGAGCTCGCGCGCCACGGGACCGAAGATACGGGTCGCTTTCGGCTCGCCCTTGTCATCAATGATGACCACGGCGTTTTCGTCGAAGCGGATGTAGCTGCCATCCTTGCGTCGCGTTTCCTTCACCGTGCGCACCACTACGGCCTTCGCGACCTCGGACTTCTTCACGGTGCCGTTCGGGAGTGCGTCTTTCACCGCCACGACCACCCGGTCACCCAGGCCCGCATAACGGCGGCGCGTGCCGCCCAGCACACGGATCACCAGGGCGCGCTTGGCACCACTGTTGTCCGCAACCTTCACGATGGATTCCTGTTGAATCATGGCTCGGTTCCCTTAGCGCGCGCGCTCAACGATTTCGACCACACGCCACCGCTTGTCCTTCGACAGCGGCCGGGTCTCCATGATGCGCACGGTGTCGCCCACCTTCGCCGAGTTCTCCTCGTCGTGCGCTTTCAGGCGACGCGTCCGCGTCACCATCTTCCCATACTGCGGATGCGGCATGCGCCGGTCGATGCGCACTACCACCGTCTTCTCCATCTTGTCGCTCACAACCAACCCGATACGCAATTTCCGCGCGGTGCGGTCGAGAGCGGCGCCCTGTTGCGAGGCGCCCGTCGCGTTCTGTATGTCTGCCATGTGGACTCGGTCCTCCGGTTAGCGGCCGCTGGCCTTGGTGGCCTTCTTCGCTGCCGCCTTACTGGCGGCCGCCTTCTTCCCTGGCGCCTTTACGGCCGCCTTCGGTGCGACTGCGGTCGAACGCGTAATCCCCAACGCCCGTTCGCGCCGCACCGTCTGCAACCGCGCGATGTCCTTGCGGATGCTCCGCAGGCGCAACGGCTCCTCCAACGCTTCCGACGCGCTGCGAAACTTGAGGCGGAAACGCTCCTCCTCGAACTCCGCAATACGCGCCGTCAGCTCACTGTCATCGAGACTGCGGATCTCTTCAGCCTTCATGGGTCACCGCCTCCTCGCGCGCGACAAACTTGGTCTTCACACCCAACTTGGCGGCCGCCAGTCCCATCGCCTTCTCGGCGAGTTCCTTCGACACACCCTCGATTTCAAACATCACCCGCCCCGGCTTCACCACCGCTACCCACATTTCAGGCGATCCCTTGCCCTTTCCCATGCGGGTTTCGGCCGGCTTCTTCGTGATGGGTTTATCCGGGAACACGCGGATCCATACCTTGCCACCGCGCTTGATATGACGCGTCATCGCCACGCGGCACGCTTCGATCTGTCGGCTCGTGACCCAACCCGGCTCCAGCGCCTGCAATCCGTACGTCCCGAAGGACAGTTCCGAACCGCGGTACGCGAGCCCTGTCATCCGGCCCTTGAACATCTTGCGGAATTTGACCCGCTTCGGACTCAGCATCGTTCAGTCTCCTCAGGCGCCGGTCGAATAGGTCTTGCCGCGACGGTCTTCCACGATCTCGCCCTTGAAGATCCACACTTTCACGCCAATGGTTCCGTACGTGGTCTTCGCCGTGCTGGTGGCGTAATCGATGTCCGCGCGCAACGTGTGCAGGGGCACACGACCCTCATGGTAGCCTTCCACGCGCGCGATTTCCGCGCCGCCCAGACGACCACCTGCCTTCACCTTGATTCCCAGCGCGCCCATGCGCATCGCGCTCTGCACCGCGCGCTTCATCGCGCGACGGAACGAAATACGCTGCGAGAGCTGCGCGGCAATGTTGTCCGCCACCAGCTGCGCCTCGATTTCC
>JANMRE010000398.1:0-3582 GCA_031370885.1 Gemmatimonadaceae bacterium | reverse complement strand
CCGGTGTGGCGCCACCGGAATCGCCGTCGACGGCGCACCGCGAGGCCGTGCAGGCCATTCTTGCCGGTGCACCGGGGCAGACGTTTCTGCTGCATGGCATCCCCGGCAGCGGCACGCCCCGCGGGTACATCGAGGTGTTGCGCGCGGTGCTCGCGCAACCAGGAAAAACCGCGATTGTGTTGGTGCCGGAAATCGCCCTCACCGCACAGACTGTCGACCGATTTCGCGGCGCCTTTGGCGATGCGGTGGCGGTGCTGCACTCCGGACTCAGTGACGGTGAGCGACACGATGCCTGGCAGGCATTGCGGCGTGGGGAACGTCGTATTGCCGTGGGCGCCCGATCGGCATTGTTTGCCCCGCTGTCGCAGGTGGGCGTCGTGATCGTGGACGAGGAGCACGAGTCGAGCTACAAACAATCGGAAACTCCGCGGTACCACGCGCGCGAAGCGGCCATCGTACGCGCGCGCGCCGAGGGCGCCGTGGTCGTGCTGGGCAGCGCGACGCCGAGTCTGGAGAGTTGGCAGCGAACGGAGCGAGGGCAGGCGATACGCCTGACACTCCCCGATCGCGCGGCGGGTGCGCAATTGCCGTCGGTGCAGGTGGTCGATTTGCGGACTGTGATGCGCGCGGCGGTTGCGGCAAAAGGACCGCAATCACCGTTCGATCCCGCGCTTGGCGTGCTCAGTCCGTTGCTGAGCGCGGCGATCGAAGCGCGCCTGCGGCGTGGGGAACAGAGTCTGCTGTTGCTCAATCGTCGAGGGTACGCCGCGTACGTGCAGTGCCACGCCTGCGGCGATGTGCAGGCGTGCCCGCATTGCAGCATCTCGCTCACGTATCACCGTGTGCCCGAGTCGCTGATCTGACACTATTGTCAGCATCAGGCGATCGTGCCGGCGCGTTGTCCAACCTGTGGCAGTGACGCGTTGCAGCGACGAGGTCTTGGTACGCAGCAGGTGGAACGGCTGGTTGCCGACCGTTTCCCGGATGCCCGCCTGGCGCGTATGGATGTGGATACGACCAGTGGCAAATGGGCGCATACCGCGATTCTCGATCGGGTTGGCCGCGGCGACATCGATATTCTGCTGGGCACACAGATGATTGCCAAAGGTCTCGACTTCCCGAACGTCACACTGGTTGGAGTGATCGACGCCGACACGGGACTGAACATGCCCGACTTCCGTGCCGCCGAACGCACATTTCAGCTGCTCAGCCAAGTGGCCGGACGCGCCGGTCGGGGCACCAAGGGTGGTGAAGTGATCATTCAAACGCGGCTGCCCACGCACCACGCCGTGCGGCACGCGTTGACGCACGATTTTCTGTCCTTCGTGCGTGAGGAGCTGGGGAACCGACGAATACCGGTCTATCCGCCGTACGTTTCGCTGGCGAACATCGTGGTGAGCGGAGTTGATCAAACCGCCACGGCCGACGCGATGATCGCGGCGACCCACTGGATCAGCGCATTGGTGGCGCGCGCCGCGTTGAGCGATGTCGTGTTGGTGGGACCGGCGCCGTGTCCTATCGATCGCATCAAGGATCGCTGGCGCTGGCACCTGCTGGTCAAGTCCACGCGCTCGGGGGCAATGACGCGTCTTGCGCGCTACATCGCCGAACGGTGTCCGGTGCCACAGCGCGCGGAGCTGCGATTGGTGGTGGACAGGGATCCGGTGGGTCTACTCTGATCGGTGGATTCGGATGGCGACCGTGGTTTGAGACGGGAGACGGGGGAAGGGAGACGGGAGACGTCTGGGGGGGCGGGCGGGAGGTGCTAGTTTTCGACCATTCCGATGCACCGTACCGAGCACCCCTCTGAACTCGATGTCTTCACGTTATCTCGCCGCCATTCCGCAGTACGTCTTCTGGGAACTCGATGCGCGTCGACGCGCGGCGCGCGCGCAGGGGCGCTCGCTGGTTGATCTGGGCATCGGGAGCCCGGATCAGCCTATGGCACCGGTGGTGATAGAGGCCATTCAGCGAGCGGCGGCAGAATCGGCGCTCAGCGGATATCCGCATTTTTCGGTGCATCCGGCGTTTGCTGAAGCGATTGCGAACTATCTCATGCACCGGTTTGATGTCGCGGTGGATCCCTCGCGCGAACTGCTGGCATTGGCCGGATCGAAGGAGGGACTGGCCGAGCTGGTGCTGTCGCAGGCGAATCCCGGCGAGGTGGTGCTCATACCGGCGATCTACTACCCGGTGTATGCGCGCGCGCCACAACTGGCGGGCGCCCAGCCGGTGTGTGTGTCGTTGCTGGACGACGGCCGGTTGGATCTCGACGCGATTGCACCAGAAATGCTCGCGCGCGCCCGGATGCTGATTGTGAACTATCCCAGCAACCCCACCACTGCCAGCGTCACGTTGGCGGAGTACGGGCGCCTGGTGGCATTCGCGCAGCGGCACGCGTTACTGCTGGTGAGCGATCTGGCGTACAGCGAATTGTCGTTTGACGGGCACGTGGTACCCAGCGTGTTGCAGGTGCCGGGAGCCCGCGAGGTGGCGGTCGAGTTGCATACGTGCTCGAAGAGTTTCAACATGGCTGGCGTTCGCATTGCGTTCGTTGCCGGCAACGCGGCGGCCATTGCCACGCTCGATCAGTATCGCGCGAATATCGGGTATGGTGTGTCCACCCTGGCCCAACGCGCCGGCGCCGCCGCTTTCACGCATTACGCCGACATTGTGCCGCCAGTCGTTGCCGAGTATCGGGCGCGTCGCGATGCCCTGGTGGCAGCGTTTCGTGCGCATGGCTGGCCGGTGGCCTTGCCGTCAGCCACCATGTACTTGTGGCTGGATGTGCCAACCGGTTTCGACGACTGGGACTGGGTTGACGCATTGATGAACGGTCCGGGTGTCGTCGTTACACCGGGCATCGCGTTTGGCGACGCCGGTCGCGGCCATTTCCGGGTGTCGCTCGTGCAGCCGCCGCATGTACTCGCGCAGGCAGCGGCCCTGATTGCCGGCGTTAGTTCGGCGGTGTCGGCGTCGGTTCTTTGATCGAGAAGTCCCACTGCACCTGCACTTCGTTCTCCACTGGGTTGATCGGCGGATCGAACGACACGCCATACACTTTGCGCAGCACCGTAAACTGGCCGCGAAATCGACCGGCACCCTTGTCGTGGAACACCATGAACGCCGGCACACTGATGCGTTTGGTCACGCCACGCATGGTGAGATCGCCAACGATGTCGAACAGTTTGGGTGTCGTGCGCTTGATGTCGACCGACTTGAACGTGATGGTTGGAAATCTGGCCACATCGAGGAACGCGTCACTTCGGATGTGGTTGTCGCGCATCGTGAGCCGAGTGTTGATGCTGTTGGCTTCGATCGTGATCGAAACCGAAGACGCATTCACGTTGGCCGTGTCAAGCAGGATGCTGGCGTCCCATTTTTCGAAGTACCCGTGCGCGCTGAGCAGTCGCGAATCGGCAATGAAGTTGATCTCGCTGTGCGCCTTGTCGATCACATATGGCTTCGGCGCCGCCAACGGACGGGCGGCGAGGGCGACGGGCAGGGCGAGAAGCGCGAGACGGGAAACGGACACGGGGGGACTTGGGTGTAGGTTCCAGCGCTGCAGAAGTCAGGAGCGCG
>JANMRE010000366.1:0-5252 GCA_031370885.1 Gemmatimonadaceae bacterium | reverse complement strand
ATGGGGCGGGAAGCGAAGGGCGAGCGGCTGACTCCGTAGGAAGTCGGCAGTAGGAAGTCGGTAGTACGTTTTACTGAGTAGGCAGTACGCATTGCCGCTGCTCAGTACGAGGCGCGGTGGCCGAACGGTCGCCGCGTTTTTGTGACGTAGGGACGTGCACCGACTCAGGTGTCTGCCGGTCATGCTTGCCTTCATCCAACTCCGACAGGTCCTCACTGGCGCCCTGCTGTTCGCGGTGGCGGCCTGCTCTGGCGAGGCCAACAGCGCCGCACCTGTCACGGCGAACACCAGTCCGGTGGCCGTGGTCACGCCGATAGCCACCCAAACGGCGATTGCCGGCGTGGCCTACAGTTTCGATCTCACGCGCGGCAATACGACCTTTAGTGATCCGCGCAACACGGGGCTCACGTATGCGGTGATATTTGCGCCGGCTGCCAGTGGATTGGCGGCCACGGCGGGGCTCATTACCGGCACGCCACTCGCGCCCGGCACTATTACCGTAACCATCACGGCCACCGATGCGAGCGGTCGCAGCGCCACTCTCACGTTCGCGATCGTGGTGCAGAGTGCGGCACCAATTGTTCTCGCGTCGGCCAATACACCGCAGGGCACCACGGTGGGCCAGACGTTTGCGTATGACGCGACCAAAGGCGGCACCACGTTCAACAGCGGCAGTGGTGCGGCGATGACCTATACCGTGACATTTGCGCCATCGGCCAATGGGCTATCTGCCGTGCAGGGACGCATCAACGGTACGCCATCGCAGACGGGGGTGGTGACGGCCACCATCGTGGCCACTGACGCGAGCGGGAACGTGGCATCCAACGCGTTTCCAATCGTGATGTTCGGCGGCGACCTCGTGCCGCCCGTGCTGCCACTCACCACGTTTCTCTATTCCGATGCCGCGTCGCCGCTGCCGGTGCATTACGCGGTGCCGGGTGGAGCCGGCGGCGTGGTACTGGCCACCGACAATACACCGGTTGGCAATGCTACCACGAACGCCGGTGCCACCCTTGGCCGCGTGCTGTTTTACGACCGACGCCTGTCGGCAAACGATCAGGTGTCATGCGCGTCGTGTCACCAGCAGCAGTTCGCATTTGGCGACACGGCACGGCTGAGTCGTGGCTTTGCGGGCGGGCTCACGGGACGTCACAGCATGGGACTCGCCAATGCGCGATTTTATCAGCGCGGTCGCTTCTTTTGGGATGAACGCGCGGCCACGCTTGAAGCACAGGTGCTGCAGCCCATACAAGACGCCACGGAGATGGGTATGACGCTACCGAACATGCTCACCAAGCTGTCCGTTTCGTCGTACTATCCACCGCTGTTTCAGGCCGCGTTCGGCACCACCGAGATCACCACCGATCGTGTGTCCCGCGCCCTCGCGCAGTTCGTGCGATCGCTGGTGTCCGGCACGTCTCGATTCGATCAGGCGTTTGGTGGCGGCGCAACGCCCAACTTCGCGTCCGTATTCAGTGCCGACGAACTTGCCGGCCAGGCAGTCTTCAACGGTCAGGGCGCATGTGCCCGTTGTCACGCCACCAGTGCGTTTGTCAGCGATGACATCCACAACACCGGACTTGACGCGACAATCACCGACGTCGGTGCCGGCAGTGGACGCTTCAAGGCGCCGTCGCTCAAGAACGTTGCCGCCCGTCCGCCCTACATGCACGACGGACGTTTCCGCTCGCTCGAACAGGTGGTGGACTTCTACAATACGGGTGTCCAGAACAACCCGAATCTGGACAACCGACTGCGTGCGCCGGGAGGGCAGCCGCAGCGCCTCAATCTGAGCACCACGCAGCGCGCGCAATTGGTGGCGTTTCTGGGGACGTTGACGGATGGGGGGTTCGTCGCCAGCGCCAAGTTTTCAAATCCATTCGCGCGTTAAGACGGGAGACGGGAGAAGGAAGAAGGGAGACGTCCCGGCAGCAGGTTGAAGCTGTCCGATTGCAAGTCTCCCGTCTCCTGTCTTCCGTCTCCCGTCTCCAAACACCCATCTTCAAATATCAAGGTTGCGGACGAATCGCGCATTCGCCTCGATGAACAGCCGCCGTGGCTCGACCTCGTCGCCCATCAGCGTCTGAAACGTTTGGTCGGCGAGCACCGCGTCGTCCATCGTGACGCGAAACATTGTGCGCGTTTCCGGATCCATGGTGGTTTTCCAGAGCTGGTCGGGATTCATCTCGCCCAGACCTTTGTAACGCTGGATATTGATGTTGGACCTCCCCTCGCCACCCAGCCGCTCGGCATACCCGTCACGTTCCTTCTCGGTGTACGCGTAGAATTCGTCCTTGCCCTTGGCCACGCGGTACAGCGGCGGCTGCGCGATATACATGAAGCCCGCGTTGATGAGCTCGGGCATCTGGCGAAAGAAGAACGTGAGCAGGAGCGTTCGAATATGCGCGCCGTCAACGTCGGCGTCGGTCATGATGATGATTTTGTGGTAGCGCGCCTTTTGCAGATCGAAGTCTTCACGGATGCCGGCACCAATCGCGGTGATGATGGTCCGGATTTCCTCGTTGGACAGCACCTTGTCGATACGCGCCTTTTCAACGTTAATGATCTTGCCACGCAGTGGTAAAATTGCCTGGAAGTCACGCTTGCGCCCCTGCTTTGCCGAACCACCTGCCGAGTCGCCTTCCACGAGATAGATCTCGCAGAGCGCCGGATCGGACAGCGAACAATCAGCCAGTTTACCCGGCAGGTTGGCCACATCAAGCGCTGACTTCTTGCGCGTCAGGTCGCGGGCTTTGCGTGCGGCCTCGCGCGCCCGCTGCGCCGACATGGCCTTGTCGATGATGGTGTTGGCCGTTTTCGGATGTTCGTCGAGGTATTGCGTGAGCAGTTCGTTCATCACGCTGCGGACGGCGCCTTCAACTTCCGAATTGCCAAGCTTCGTCTTGGTTTGCCCTTCAAACTGCGGTTCGCGCACCTTGACGGACAACACCGCCGTGAGTCCTTCGCGCACGTCGTCACCGGAAAGCCGCACTTCCTTGTCCTTTTTGGACAGGTTGCTGGACTTCTCGATGTACTTGTTGATGACCGACGTGAGCGCGCTCTTGAAGCCCGTGAGGTGGGTGCCGCCTTCGTGCGTGTTGATGTTGTTGACGAAGGAGAACACCGTGTCGGCGTAGCTGTCGTTGTACTGCAGCGCCATCTCGATGCCGATATCGTCCTTGTCGGTGTCGATGTATACGACGTCCTGATGCAGCGACTTCTTGTGACTGTTCAGGAATGTCACAAACTCGCGCAAGCCGCCGCGCGCGAAGAATACCTCGTCGCGCTGCTCACCCACGCGCTCGTCGCGCAGCGTGATCTGGATACCCTTGTTGAGAAACGACAGCTCCCGCAGCCGACTGGCCAGCGTGGCCCACTCGTAGCGCGTGGTCTCCGAGAAAATCTCCGCATCGGGCTTGAACCAGACCTTGGTGCCGGTTTCCTTCGCGGCCACGTTGCCGAGCTGCTTGAGCTTCGTGCTGGTGATGCCGCGGCGGAAGTCCATGTAGTGCAGCTTGCCGTCGCGCTTGACCCACACCTTGAGTTCGAGCGACAACGCGTTCACTACCGACACGCCCACGCCGTGCAATCCGCCGGACACCTTGTAGGAGTTCTTGTCGAACTTGCCACCGGCGTGCAGCATGGTCATCGCCATTTCGACGCCGGGCATCCCTTCGGCTTTGTTCATGTCCACCGGAATGCCGCGCCCATCGTCCTCCACGGTGATGGAATCATCGAGATGGATGGTGACGCTGATGCGCGACGCAAATCCTGCCAGCGCTTCGTCGATCGAGTTGTCGACGACTTCGTACACGAGATGGTGCAGACCGCGCGAGGACGTCGACCCGATGTACATGCCGGGACGCAGACGTACCGCCTCGAGTCCTTTGAGTGCCGTGATGCTATCGGCATCGTAGCCGTTGGCAGGCTGCTGATTATTGTTGGCGTCGGGCGTGGCCATGGGCGGGGAATTCGTGCGGAGAAACCGGAAGCGACTCGCAGACGGACAAACCAGAAACTGCGTCGCAATCACAACCCCGAAATATACCCCAAAACACACCCGCAAGCAAGCTGTTCACCCAATTGTAAGTCGTTCTGCCGCAACGGTTTACCATAATCGATCCACAGCCGATTCGCGGCCGCCCGCGTCACCGTTGCGCCAACCCTATACTCGCCGCGGAATCCAACGCAGTTTGGTCACCGGCGGACGCGTGGCATCGCGGTTCAATGACTTCAGTAACTCGGGCTCGAGCATGGTCAGTTCCTGCATCCATGCGTGCGTGGTCACCATCACGATCAGCGTGCCGTCCTGCTGCAGGCCGATTGGCTCCGTGACCGATGCGATCTGTCCGCCAACCAGTCGTGGCCACTCGGGAATCACACCGGCCTGCGCCACGCGGTCGGTGAGGCCGGCTTTCTGCAGCACTGCCGCCAGCACGTCGCTCAGCGCCGCCGGCGCGCGTTTCTTGCCCTCACTCACTTCGCGACGCCGGTCATTGCAGCACGCCGTCGCACATCGTGCGACGCTCGAGCCGAGTGAATGCGGCCGGAATGTCTTCAACACGGGGAACAGCCAACAGCACCTGATCCACACCAGTCTCTTCGAGCAACGCCAACACCTGCCCAGCGCGACTGACGTCCAATTCCGCGAACGGGTCATCCAGCAGCAGCAACGGTGTCCCGCCAACGGCATCACGCAACGTGGCAAGTTCCAACAGGCGCAGGGCAATCGCCGCGCTGCGCTGCTGACCTGCCGACCCAAACGTGCGCAGGTCCCGTCCGTCCAGCAGCAAGGCCAACTCGTCGCGATGCGGACCCACCAGCGTCATGCCTCGCCGCATCTCCTGGGGACGTTGGTGCGCCAGTGCTCGCGTGAACGCGTCGCGATAGTTCGCAGCCAGTACCGACGCCGATCGATTGTCGCTGTCGTCACTGGTCGGATTGTTCGCGACGTTGCCCGATACGCTGTAACGCATCGTTACCGGTAGCCGCTCGCCGATAAACGCTGCCAGTTGCGAAAAACGTTCGGCGTGTCCGCGCACAAACTGTTGCCGCATGGCCGTGACCAGCGCGCCCTGTTCAGCAAGCGCCGGCTCCCACACGCTCACCTGTTCGGTGTAGCTGGATGCGCGCCCGCCACCGTCGCGCTGCGCCTGACGCAACACGGTATTGCGACGAAGCAGTGCGGCACGATAGTGCTGCAACGCCGACAGGTACGGCCGCGACGACAGCGCCAGCGCGACATCGAGGTA
>JANMRE010000361.1:0-7697 GCA_031370885.1 Gemmatimonadaceae bacterium | reverse complement strand
GTGGCGCTTGCGTCGCTCCTCATTGCCAGACTCGCGCACGGATTGCGCAGTCCCGATCCGATGTCGGCTCCTGACCGAGTGGCGCGAGCAGCGTCGGCGAAGGTCTGGTTGGCCTCGCTGGCGCTGCCCGCCGTGGCGCGTGGCCCGTTGGCGCGCTGTATCGACGCCACGGCGAATTCGCCACTGCAGGTGGCCGGTGCACTTCGCGGACTGATCGCGGCGGCGACACCGCATCTCGACGTCGCCGCATTGCAGGAGCTCGAGCGCCTCAGTCGGCTGCTGGCCGGTTGACGGCTGCCGACCCGCACTGAACGTCAGCGTCCCGTGTCACACCACGATATCTCTCCGCTCTCGCGCGTGGTTGCGCGTGTCGACCGACTGCGCGAGGGCGACGTCCATCCCGCCATCATTTCTACGGGATTCCCGTCAGTCGATCGGGCTCTTGGCGGTGGGTTTCGACGTGGCGACCTGATTGTGATGGGTGGCGACGACGGCGTGGGGACGTCGGCGCTCGCCATGGCGATGTCGCTGCGGATTCAGCCGTTGACGCTGTTACTTACCAGCGAGATGCAATCGGAGCGCGCCTACGAGCGGGCGCTGGCCATGAGCGCGCGCGTCTCGTTGGAAGCGCTTCGTCTGGGTGTCATCGACGACACGGAGCGCGTCCGACTGGCGGCGGCCGCGGTGGTGGTGCGCGACCGTTCGCCCATTATCGAGACACTCGGCGAGGGTGGCATGGACGCGATCGAGCGCGCCGCCGACACATCGCCGTCGCCGGCGGTGGTAATCGTCGATGGGCTCGAAGCCACGCTGGCGCGTGACTATTCGCGCTTCCAGCCACGCGATGAAGCGCTGGCTGGTGCGGTGATTGCCCTCAAACGATTGGCGCACGTCCGCAATGCCGCCTTGGTGTGTCTGGCGCATTTGCCGGCACTCGATCGTCTACGACACGACCGGCGTCCGCGGTTGAGCGACTTCGGTGCCTGCGGCGCGGTGGGCACACACGCCGACGTAGTTCTGGGTCTCTATCGCGAGGATTTGTACGACGCCGACATGGGCGTGGCCGGTGCCACGGAATTGCGCCTGCTCAAGAATCGCGATGGTGCGCTGGCGTACGTGGATCTGTTCTTCTACGCCAAGTGGTTGCGGTTTGAGGATGTGGTGGAGACGTAGATCGGTCGGGATTGTTGGTCACTCGTGTGAGACGGAAGACAGGAGACGGGAGACGGGAGACGCCTGATGGCTGGATGTCTTCCGTCTCCCGTCTTCAGTCTCCCGTCTGCTTTCGCCATATTACCCGACTGAACCCGAACAAGGACTTCGCATGGCTGGCCACAGTAAATGGAAAAACATCAGGAACGCGAAGGCCGCCACCGACAAGAAGCGCGGGGTGTTGTTTACGCGACTGATTCGCGAAGTCACCATGGCCGCCAAGCTCGGCGGCGGTGATCCGGGCGGCAATCCGCGATTGCGTACGGCCATCGACAATGCCAAGGCCGTGTCCATGCCGAAGGACAACATCGAGCGCGCCATCAAGAAGGGAACCGGCGAACTCGAAGGGGTTGACTACGTCGAGGTGTTGTACGAAGCCTACGGTCCCGGCGGTGTGGCGATCATGATCGCCGCCGTCACGGACAACCCGACGCGCACAGTGGCCGACGTGCGGCACAAGCTGTCTCGCAACAATGGCAACATGGGCTCGAGCAACTCGGTGGCCTACCTGTTCGATCGCAAGGGCCAGATGACCGTGCAGGCCGAAGGCGTGAACGAAGACGCGCTGATCGAGACGGCGCTCGAGGCAGGGGCCGATGACGTCGTGCGAGACGACGACGTGTTCGTCATCACCGCACCGCCCGCATTTTTGCATGTCACGAAGGAAGCACTGGAGACCAGAAAGTACGCCGTGGCCGACGCCGAACTCGCCTGGGTTCCGAAGAGCACGATGAAGGTGGACGGCGCGGCCGCTGAGCAGTTGCTGAAGCTCCTCGAATCACTGGAAGAGCTCGATGACGTGCAAAAGGTCGACGCCAACTTCGAGATGGACGAAGACGCTATGGCGCAGGCGTAAGCACCATGACGCGCGTCGCCGCTCGGCCGGAGGCGTCGGCCGCCGTCGCGGCGCGACCCCGGCGTGTGCTCGGTATCGATCCGGGCACCGCCATCACGGGTTATGGAGTGATCGCGTTCGATGGCCGCACCACCACGCTGATCGAATGCGGCGTCATCCGCACCAACGCCAGGGATCCGCTGCCATCGCGCCTTCACAACATTCATGCGGGCATCACGGAACTCATCGGGCGTCACCAGCCCGACACCGTCGCGGTGGAAGATGTTTTTTACGCCCGCAACGTGCGAACAACCATCGTGCTGGGTCACGCCCGCGGCGTCATCCTGCTGGCAGCGCAGGAAGCAGCGCTGACCATTCGCGAGTTCCCGCCCGCCGAGATCAAGAAAACGATCACCGGCACCGGTGCCGCCACGAAAGCACAAGTGCAGTTCATGGTCGCAAAGCTGTTGCGATTGAAGGCGGCTCCTCAGCCTGCCGACGCTGCCGATGGCGTTGCCGCCGCCCTCTGTGCCTGTCTGTCTCCAGTCTTTTCGAAGCCGCTCATGGACGTCTCCCGTCTTCCGTCGCCGGTCTCCCGTCTTCGCACATGATCTCTCAGCTCACTGGCTCGCTTGTCGTCCGCGATCTGGATCGCGTGGAGATCATGACCGCCGGCGGCGTGGCGTACGAGTGCCACATCCCGCTGTCCGTGTTCGAATCGCTGCCAACGCTGGGCAAGTCGGTTACGCTGTTCACGCATCTCTCGATACGTGAGGACGCCTGGCAGTTGTATGGATTCGACACGGCCTACGAACGCAGCGTGTTCCAGCGGTTACTTGTGGCCAAGGGCGTTGGGCCGTCGCTGGCCCTCGGAATTTTGTCGTCGCTAACCGCCGAGCGTGTGGTGCGCGCGTTGCGCGAGAAGGACATTACGACACTCATGCGCGTTCCGCGCGTGGGGCGCAAGAAAGCGGAACAGCTCATTCTCGATCTTGCGGACAAGATCGACGCTGTCGGGAACGCACCGGGCGCGGCGGGTGCGGCGGGTGCAGCACGGCAGAGTCCCTTGGCGGACGATGCCGTCCGCGCGCTGGTGTCGCTGGGGTATGCAGCGATCGATGCCGATAAGGCCGTACGCGCGGTGATGGAGGCGGGTACGGGTGCCGATGTGTCGGTGGTGGTCAGGGCGGCACTGGCCAGACTGACCATGAAGTAGCGTTCGCTGTCGCCGCGCGCGATCGCCTACGCGCGTGGACTGAGCCCATCCACCAGCGACGTGCGATACGCCTTGATCGCCGGCACGAAGCCGATCAGCACACCGGCCACCAGGACAATCGCGAGGTACGTCCACTCGGGTGAACCGAGCGGTCGAATGGCGAGGTGCAGGCCGAATCGCTGTTCGATGGGCTGCTGCCCGAGGATCAGCAGGGCGTAAACAACCGCCACACCAATCAGGCAACCGAGCAACGACAGCACGGTCGATTCGAACACCAACAGCGAAACAATGGTGCGCGGTCCGGCCCCGATAGCCCGAAAGATCGCCATCTCGCGACGACGGGCTTCCAGCGATGAATACAACGCGACAAGCATGCCCGTTAAACCGATCGCGACAGCGAAGATCGCGACAACCTGCAGGCCAACTTCGGCGCTGCCGATATTTTTCCAAAGCTCGCCAAGTGCCACACCGGGAATGACCGCGGTGAGCGGCTCGTTGAGATCGCTGTTCATCTCGCGCTGCACCATGAGGGCTTCGAAACGGTTCTTGGTGCCAACAAAGAATGCGGTCAGCAGCTGTGGTTGGTTGGCCGTTCTGCCGTCATCGTGCATGGCCTCGATTCCCTCGAGTGTGACATACACCGTGCGATCGATGGGCGTAAACGTGCGCGCGAGCACGCCTGCGACATGAAACGGATGCGTTTCGTGGCTGCTGGTCCCGATATCCACCAAACCGTGCACCACGACAATCGGCGCACCGATGGCGTACCGGAGGCGGTCTGCGACGTCGCTGCCGATCACCACTTCAGCGTCGTTTTGCGCCGCGCGCCCCTGCGCGAACCTGATGCTGTCATTCTGCCGAAACCGATACCGCTGATAGAACTCCGCGGTCGTTCCCACCACGCGAAAACCGCGATGACTGTCGCCCAACGAGTACGGTACGGCCCACTTCACCGCCGGATGCCGCTGCCAGCGCTCAAACGTCGCGAACTTTACGGAGCCCGCTGGGCTGCCGATGCCGAACACAGCGCTCAGCAGCACTTGCAACGACCCCCCGCGCGCGCCGACAATCAAGTCAACACCACGAATCGTTCCAGCGAAACTCTCACGAACGCCGGCGCGCACATGTTCGATTCCCACCAGCAGCGTCACGCTGAGCGCGATCGACGCCACGGTGAGTAATGTGGTCAGCAGCCGACTGCGCAGCGAACGCAGTGCAAGACGCGCGATCAGCATGTGTGCTCCCTCGCGATATCAATCACGAGTCGGCCTTGTCGCGGCGCGGTTGATCTCCGTCAGCTCCACCGTACGCGAAAACAGCGGCATCAGCGTGTGATCGTGGCTCACGAACACCAGCGTCGCCCCGGCCGCCGCACAGGAGGCAAAAAGCAACCGCAGAAACTGCTCCCGACGATCGGTATCCAGCGACGACGTTGGTTCATCGGCAATGATGACCTCGGGGTGTCCGATTAATGCGCGCGCGGCGGCAACGCGCTGTTGCTGCCCCACACTCAGTTCGGCGATGGGCGCATCCAGCAGGTCCCGAATATCGAGTTGGCCGGCGATGTCCCGCACCGCAGCATCAAACGTGACTGCGCCTAGTTTCGCGCGTCGATGCGCGTCGAGTCGAATGGGCAGCAGGATGTTCTCCCGCACCGACAGATACGGGATCAGATTGAACATCTGAAACACATAGCCGAGATGGCGCGCCCGAAACGCGTCACGCGCTCCACTGGACAGCGCCGTGAAGTCGGCGCCCAGCACGTTGACGTGGCCACTCGTTGCCTGAAGGACACCAGCCAAAATCCCGAGGAGCGTGGTTTTGCCGCTACCACTCGGGCCATGCAGGAACACGGTTTCGCCGCGATCGATGATCAACCGCTCGATCGCCAACACGTCCCGGCCAGCGCGATACGCGAACCGCAGGGCCGACAGATCAACGGCCGGCCCACCGGCCGGCGCACCCATCATTTCGACGAGTAGGGCTCGACCTTCATCCCTTCCAACTGGTAGCCCACAGTGCCGTAGGGGCTTTCAACCGATGAAATCTTGAGACGCCCGGACATCCATACGGCATCGAACAGATTGAGCTTCACCGACTTCCGACCGGTCATGCCGACCATAACAATCTGATTGGGCGGCGGAGGCGGCGTGTGAACACAGGCGCCGTAGTACGGCACCAACAGGAACTCCGCGCCCTCATCCTGAAAATCGTCCAACGGCACAACGAATCCCGGGATGCGCACCAGTTTCCCGTCCAGTTTCTTCAACGTGTCGGTAGCTTTGCCATTGACGTAGTCCAATCCGGCCAGCACACGCCAATCGATATTGATCGCCTCTTCAGTCGAACCAACCGCGGCGGGCACGGCGAGGGCCGACCCAGGCGTTCGGGGGAAGGGCATCGCGGCGACGGTCACGCCAACAAGCACGACGATGCCCCAGAGGGTAGCGACAGACAGAAGACGACGGGGCACGGGCAGCTCGGCTGACGAAAGGGACAGGACGAAATCCTTTCAAAGATACGCGGATTCCGGGCAAACGCTGGGGGAAGCGCACGATGATACCCGACGCACCCAACGCGGTGCCGGTCGGTTCGTATATTCCCATTCCCGTTATGCCCTCGCCCGATACCCGCTCATGAGCCGCGTCGAGATTACCACGCCGGAAGAGATGCCTGACGAGAGCGTCGTCGAGCTGTCCCTGCGTCCGCAGCGACTCGCCGAGTTCATTGGGCAGAACAAGGTCAAGGAAAGCCTCGCCATCGCTATCGATGCCGCGAAGGCTCGGCGCGAACCATTGGACCACATTCTCTTTTTCGGGCCACCGGGGCTCGGCAAGACGACGTTGGCCGATCTCATCGCTCGCGAACTCGGGGTGAATGTCGCGATGACGTCGGGCCCGGCGCTTGAGAAGGGTGCCGACCTGGTTGGACCGCTGACCAACCTTCGCGAAGGTGACGTGCTGTTCATTGATGAGATCCACCGGCTGCGCCCGGCGATCGAGGAGTTTCTTTACCCGGCGATGGAAGACTACGTCATCGATATTCACCTGTCTGACGGTCCAAAGGCGCAAACCATCAGGATGAACATCGAACGGTTTACGCTGGTGGGAGCGACGACGCGGCTGGGTATGCTCACGGCGCCGCTGCGCGCGCGCTTCGGAATCATGCATCAATTGGGGTTCTATCCCATCGACGAACTCGAGATCATCGTGCGACGCACGGCCGAGGTGCTGCGCGTGGAAATCGATGCGGCGGGTGCCCACGAGATTGCCAAACGCTCGCGTGGGACACCGCGGGTCGCCAACCGCTGGTTGCGGCGCGTGCGCGACTACGCACAGGTTCGCGCCGACGGTCGCATCACGTTGGCGGTGGCCCAAGCCGCCCTCGCGCTCCTCGATGTCGATCACTTCGGTCTTGATGATATGGACAGTCGATTGCTGCGGGCGATCATTGAGAAGTTTGATGGGGGTCCTGTGGGACTGGGCACTATCGCGGCAGCGATTGGCGAGGATGCAGGCACCATCGAGGAAGTGTACGAACCGTTTCTCGTGCAGAACGGATTTCTGCAGCGCACAGCGCGCGGTCGGGTCGCCACGGCGCACGCCTATCGGCACTTCGGTTTCGTGCCGCCGGCGGGTGCGTCTGAACAACCCAGGTTGTTCTGACGTCTCACTCGACCATGCTGATCACAGTGTGTTCCGGGGCTCGGCGCGCGACTGGCAGGGCATCAACGCTGTTCCTCGTTATGGTCGCGTTGACGGTTGCCGCGCCGGACCAGGTGGTGGCCCAAAACCCCACCGGATCCGTTGCACTGATCGCGGATTCCATCGCCGCCAGCGGCGACACGTCGCGCGCATACGCGCTGCTCGACTCCGCCCTGCGCGCCCGCAAGGACGATGGCGCGGCCTGGTTCCGGTTTGGCCTGCTGAACTGGAGCATGGCGAAATCGAAACGCAACGCGAGTTACATGAACGACCAGCGCGCCATTCGGTTGCTGCGGGGCGCCGATTCGGCGTTGCGACTGGCGACGCAGTTTTCGCCGGACAGCGCGCGCTACTGGCTGACGTTGGGGCAGTTCAATCTCTCGTCAGGGGTGGCGTCGATGCGATTTGCATCGAGCGGCCAAGTCTCGAATGCGCTTGATGCCGCGACGAAAACCGGCGACCTGCTGCTCATAGCCATGGCCGCCGACGAGGTGGGGATGGCAACGTGGCGACGATACGAGCCGATCGCCCATCGCGCCTTGCTCTCTGACGGCCAACAGAAGATTCAGTTGTCGATGTTCAACAGTTTTTCGCGCGACAAGGCGAGGGATTTCATCGACAGTTACATCCACAAGATCGAGCCACCCACGGGCGAGAAGGACTACCTGCAGGCCATGGAACGCTTCCGGTTGGCGGTCGACACCGATCCCACGACATTGCGCTACAGTCG
>JANMRE010000260.1:0-14735 GCA_031370885.1 Gemmatimonadaceae bacterium | reverse complement strand
CACCGTGGTGCGTTGCCCGGGCGGCAACGTGAATTCAGTGTTCGCCAGATTGAGCGAGCGCGCTACCGTGGTCACCTGCGCGCGATCGGCCGTATACAGATTGGCGAACGCCTGACCGGGCAAATTCACCGGTGACCGATTCACATAGTGCACATTGAAGTCGAGCGACGTGTTGGCCGGCAACTTGAGGGCTACGCCGGGAGGAAAGCGATAGTCAAAGTCGGGTGTCATGGCACCCGCGAAGAACACATGACAGGCCATCGGCAGCATGTTGATGATGTTCATCGACCCATCGGCGTTCCGGATGTCACGCACCGCGTCCGGTGTCGGGCGCAGATTGCACGGAAATGCGGTTTTGGTCTCGTCAAACTGATACAGCAGCAGATGATGACTGCCGGGACGCATCCGCGACTCGATGCGCGTCACGTACAGATCGACTGGATTCGCGACGCGCCGATACACGAACAGCTCGCGTTCGGACGTCGGCGAGACGGCGAAACTGTCCACCCGCAGTTGCAACCCCGCAGTGGACGATGGGGCCGCGAGCGGGGTGAACGTTGCCGTTTGCAAACGCGCATCGAGGAGCACGGCGGTATCCACCACGTGACCGGTGCGTGGCGCGCCGGCTTCGATCCAGCGCCGCACATACTCCAGTTGACCGGCCGTGAGACCCTGTGTAGTGCCCGACGGCATCAACTGGCCGTAGTCTCGACTGTGATGGCCCGGCACCCATGCCAGTTTGTGAAAGAGCAGCGAGCTGTCCGCACGAAACGCCTTCACACGGGGGATTCCGTCGGCGCGGGCGATCTGTTGCACCGACGGCACGCCGATCAGCTGTGCATATGCCGAGTCGGCGGTGAGAACCAGCTGCGACTGCCGCGCAGAGCTCGATCCGCTGGTGTGGCACGACGCACATGACGGGTTGAGAATGTCGCGCTGGATGCGCGCAAAGGTGCCGTCTGGCACCTTGACGACTGATGCGGGCGTGGCACTGTCGCCGCTACAACCGGTCAGCCATGCCACCGTCAGCAACACCGAAAAAACACGGGTTGACAGTTTTGTCACGCGGGGACCGTGATGTTGGGGTTAGGTACGAACCTGTCCGTCATTCATGAGGATGTCACGGCGTAGGGTGGAAGTCCACACCCACGGGGTGTCTCGGCGCCACTCAGCGCGTCCAGATGGCAACGACACAGCGGGCCTGTCGAAACGCCGCTTTGAACTCCAGCGGGATTTCCGACGGACCGGTGTACACCTCAATGGCGTCAACGGTGTTGACGGCGATCTGGTCGAGCGGATTGGCCTTGGGCATTGGCACCGCGACCACGGGTGGCGGGCCCTTGCCTCGGCTTTCCATTGGCAAGTACCGCACCGTATCGACCTCCTTCTCCGGAATCGGGGTGGCCAGCAAGACGCCGTCCACGAACAGGACGCCCTCGCCGCAGCCCCAGCTGCGCCCCTTCATTCGGCGCAACAACTGACTCAGATCGGTGATCGCGCGCTTCTCGATCTCCAGGCGCGTGAGAAACTGCGACGCCGGCGCCCCCGAATGCGTACGACGATACGTGAATCCCACCTCGTCGAGTTTGATGGCCAAAGCTTCGGCCTTCGTGACCACTGCGGCCAACGGGGTGGCCCGCAGTCGGACACTATCTGTTCCAGTAGAGCCTTGCGCGTGCAGCCCATCGGTTGGAGTCGCCGTCGCGAGCCCGCACAGCGCACCGAAAATCACGCGAGCCGACTGACTGTTCATGAGGGCATCTACTGCATCCGGAAGAGATAGCTCAGCTTGAGAAAAAACACATCACGGGTGCGCTGCAAACGCTCGGGTCCAGCAGGCCGGTTTGCCTGAAGCGCATTACCATACCCGATGTAGAACACGGTCCCGGGTGAGGGCAGGTACGAGAACAGGAAATCTACCCGGGCCCGGGTGCGCTCAAACGCGGCAGCGCGCGCGTACGACCCGTTGGCCGAGAGGAGGTACACCGGCAGATTGGTTCGGGAGTCGTCCCGCAACGAGTCCTGCTCCGTTCGCGAATACTCCCCTATCAACCGCACAAAGACCTGACGCGTCACCTGATATTCCATGCGCAGCCGCTGCACTCCTCGCGTTTGCACACGCGTGCCGTCGGTTTTTCGGTCGAACGTGTCGTAGGCGAGCGTACCCGACAGTCGGAGTTGTTCCGTGGGGCGTACGTTCAGCGTGCCTTGGACACTGGAAATGATGGCCAAACTCCACTCGGGAAAGTTTTCATCCTGTCCGAGAATGCCAAACGCGTTGAACGAGAACTTGCGAAACTCCGGCGTCGCGACCGAGAGAACCCAATCAAGGTTGGGCAGGTTCTCCGTGCCGCGATAGCCGACGGTGTCCACGCCACCATTGCGCGGCGTGAACAGAAAGTAATTCTCATAGAGGTCACGATCGTAGCTGAACTCCTCAATGAGCGCCTGCCCCCCAACTTGCCACCCGCCCCGGAGGCGCGTATTCAAACGCACGTGAAACTTCACGTCTTGCGCGGGGCGACGATTCACCAGATCGTCATACCGCCAGGTGCCATCGAGGAAAAGCTCGGGGGCAAACACCTCGAGGCGTGCACCCTTCGCGCCCAACCAGGTGTAGCGCTGCGTCGTGGCGAGATTGGCCACGCCGGCCCGCGAGATGAAGCCGCTTTGCGCATCGAAGTCGTCACTGATCGCACTGGTCGCGTATCGCGAGTAGTAGTGATTCCCGTTTCGCGTGGTCGAGAGGTTCCACAGCGGCGCACGAATCGTTTGCGCGCCACGCCGCGTCGCACTGCCGGCCAGTTGCCATTGCGTGGACACGATGCCGCGCACGACGCGACCATCGATGCCGAGTACGCGGTTCCAGTTTGCGCCGTCAATCTTGTCGGTGTAGGCGAATCCCACGCGACTGGTGGCGCCCAAATCGCGCTGCACGCGCACGATGTTGAAGATCGGCAGACGATCACCGCTGCTCGACGCCTCTCGGCTGTCAACCGCCGACAGCACGCCGATATCGAAACCCTGGTGTTTACCGGTGAGCTTGGTGGCCGCCACCGGCTGGCTGATGCGCCGCGTGTAGATCAGCTGACTGGGCGTCGTGAACTGTTCCTGACTCTCCAGAAAAAACGGACGACGTTCGGGGAAAAAGACAGCGCGTCGGGGGTCGTATTGAAACTGGGTCGCGTCGGCCTCCACCTGCGAGAAATCGGGATTGGCCGTCCCAGCCAACGTGAGATTGCTGGTGATGCCCCAGCGGGCACTGCCACCCACTTCAGGACGCGACTGGGCATAACCCCAACCGGTCGACGTCGGACTTGATGCCCCCACAGCACTCGCCGTAATCGTGGGAATCAGATCGACCGTCAGTCCGCGACGCAAATCGCGAAGCCCCGACAGCTTTCCGGATTGCGCCAGAAAACTGGCGTTGGCTCGCAACGCCGGAGCCCAGCTTTCCTCATGCCCAGTCGCTTGCACGGTGCGAATCACGTGCAACTGCCATTGCTGTTCGGCGCCGGCGCGATAGCGCAGACTCTTGAACGGAATGGCCAATTCGACTTCGAACCCATAGTCGGTGAGATGCCCTTTCGACTGCCACACGTAGTCGGGTGCCAGGTCAGCGTTCTCGCGCGATCGCGCCGTACCTCCGAAGAATCCACCACCGGAGGCGGCGCCGGTTTCGGTCAACACGCCGTCGCTTTGCACACCGAGTGGATTGACCGCGAATACCAGCGCTTGCCGACTGTCGCTGTACGTACCGAGGAACAACTGGACGTTGTCGTCCTGGGATATCCGATCACGGTCGGCCAACGTGGCACGCACTGAACCGGCGGGTGCGAACGCGCGAACGCCCACATGGAGCGCGGTCGCTGAATACCAAACCAACACCTCCGTGCTGTCCTGGGCCGCAATCCCATCTGAGGGAAAGAACTGCGAAAACCCGGTCAACACGGCGGCACTGTTCCACTCGACTTCGTTGAGCTGCCCGTCCACGGTGCCGGCTTCGTCGCGACGGGGCGTGGCGACGGTCAATTGGCCTCGCCGCCCATCGAAAACCGGACCGGCGCGTTGGCCGCCCGGAGCGGCGTTGACGACTGGCCGGTGGCCGTGGATGGAGTCCACGACGGGGGCGGGGCCTGCCTGATGGCCAAGCAGCATTAGGACGCTGCCGGTGATGAGTGTGATCACTGGAGTTGGAACGGTACTTCACGGGAAGGGACGCATCGAGACAGGAGCATGTAAGGTATGCCCGTCGCACAATCCAATCGAGACCAATTCGGTGCCTTGCGCGTCTGCTAGTGGGACATGAATCGCAAGACTGCAGGATTTTTGAAATCATGTTATCCACATCTTGAGTGTGAATAATTGTGATTTTTCCACGAGATGTCCGTCACACTGCTGGCATGATCCCTTTCGCATTGTGAGGCGATGTATCATGTTGGCCTCGTAATAGTTCGAACGTTTGTGGAGTTTTTGGATTTGTGATACCTCAGTCAGATCTCAAACCATCCGGTCGGCGCATATGGGCTATCTACGGTGTGAAGGGTGCGGCGCGAAAGCGCTCTCGGCGGCTTCAACATGTCCGAGCTGTGCGGCGCCATTTCACCTGCACGACGGGCGCGGCGCACGCGTCGCCCTCTCTCGGTGCTCGGGATGTGGCATCATGCATCGACGCGATCGGAGCTGTCACTGGTGCGGTGATCGTCGGCCGTCTCTCTGGCGATCGCCGATGGCGTTGCGATCCGCAACCGGTATCGCCGCCATGACGCTCGTCGCGGTTGGCAGTTGGGCCATGCGCGACCGGGTCGCTGACGTATTGTCCATTGCGTTCACGAACGCGTCCAAGCCCAAGGCGTTTGACGCAAAGCCAACGTATTCCGTTGACTTGTCGCCACCAACGGTGCCCGCTCCCGCTCCCTCGGTGGCGCAGTCACCGGAGTCGATTGCCGATACGTTGATAATCGCGTCAGCAGACGGTGCACTGGCGACGGCGGACTCCGTCCAGTGGGTTCCCGCCGTGGCAACGACGTGGGTCAATGTGCGTCGTGATGCAAGTCGGGCAGGTGATGTGGTGGGCATCATCAAGCCGTCCGAGAGGGCCATGCTTGGCGTCGGCCGATCGCGATGGCGGCAAGTGAAGTCACCGGAGATTACCGGTTGGGTGGATGGAAGCCTGTTCCAAGCGGACTCCATTCGCACACGCGGGTGAGCCAACTGGTTTCGCGCCGGTACTGCAATCGCGACGCGTTCACGCTGATTGAGGTGCTGGTGGTGATCGTGGTCATCGCGATCCTGGCCACGCTGGTAGCGCCCAACCTGTTCCGCAATGTGGGTGGCGCGCGGATGGCGACGGCCCGCACGCAAATCGAGACATTCGGGACGGCACTGGACCTCTATCGACTCGACAATGGCAGTTATCCCAGCACGCTGCAGGGGCTGAGCGCCCTCTGGCAGCGACCGGCCGTTGACCCTCCGGCCAATTGGAAATCGCCGTATCTTCGAAAGGCAGTGCCGATGGATCCGTGGGGGCGTGACTATGTGTACCTCTCGCCTGGCCGCGTGAATCCACAAAGCTATGATCTGCTCTCGTACGGCGCCGATGGCCGCGCCGGCGGCGAGGGTGAAAACGCCGATATTCTGAGCTGGAAGTAGTCTGCGGGGAGCCGACGTTCGTGATCCCGTTCGCGACACAACGTGGCGCGCGCATCTCGCGCACCGACTGCCCGTCGGACTCTGGCGCACACGATTTGCACCAGCCCCCACGGGATATCTGCACCTCGGACATCTGGTGAACGCATTGTACGTGTGGGGTATCGCCCGCGGTTATGGAGGCGAGGTCGTGCTGCGCACTGAAGACCATGATCGGTTGCGCTGTCGCGGTGAATACGAAACAGCGATCCTTGATGATCTCGAATGGCTGGGATTCGAGGCCGACGTCGCTCCGATTGACTCGTTTCGCACCCATCGAACCGGACATCCGTTCCGACAGTCCGACAACGACAACCGCTACCTCAACGCGCTGGGCTCACTGGAAAATGTTGGCGTGGTGTTTCCCTGCGAGTGCACCCGTCGCACCATCGCCGCAGTCGTACCGCACGAGATGGGTGAGGAGCCGCGCTATCCCGGAACGTGTCGCCACCGCGAGGTCGATCCGCATCGAACGCTGGCTCGTCGCGTGCAATTGCCCGTTGGCGACGTGTCGTTTGACGACCTGCGCCTCGGCGTCACCACGCACGATCCGTCCCAACAGTGTGGCGACCTGTTGGTGCGTGATGCGCGCGGTTATTGGACGTATCAGTTCGCCGTCACCGTGGATGACATGGCGCATGGCGTGGACGTGGTGATTCGCGGCGAGGACTTGCTGGCCAGTACGGCGCGTCAGTGGCGACTCGCCCAACTGCTGGGACGCGAGCTACAGCCGACGGTGCTGCATCACCCATTGCTCGTGCATCCGGGCGGTGCCAAGCTGAGCAAAGCCACTCACGACCGCGCACTGCGCGAACGTCGAGCCGCTGGCGACACGCCGGAACAGTTGATCGGTGAGGCGGCGTACCTGGCCGGAATCACGCGCGCACCTGGCCCCGTGCGAGCCAGCGAGGTGGGGTCGCTGTTCCGCACGGTGTGAACGCTATCGGACGCCCAACAGGCCGAGGACAATCAGCAGCACCCACTGCGGTCCCTTGAATCCGTCCGCGCCGTCGTCGTATGACTCTTCAAGCGCGTGCGCCCCGCGTCCGACTCCGCCGCCATCAAGCGTGATGGCCGGTATCCGCAGATTCATGGCCAGATTCGCATCGGTGCTCGATGTGGTGAGCGGTGCATCGATTTTCATGACTAACGCCGCGGCCCGCGCGGTGCGCACGACCGCTGAGCTGTCTGGCGTACGTCCTGCGGGGCGAATCCCGATGGTGTCAATGGTCATCGCGAGCCCGACCTTCGATCGCGGCCATCGCGCGCGCTCTTCCACGAGCGCTTTACGCAACGCGACCTGCAATCTCGCATCAATCGCGGCGAGGGCGGCGGCGGATTCGCTGCGCAGGTCAATTTCCATGACCCCTCGGTCTGGGATGGAATTGACCGAGGTCCCGCCGGACACCACGCCAACGTTGAAGGTGACCTTCGGACTGGCCGAGGCTTGCAGGTCGGCGACCTTGGCAATTGCCCGTCCCATCGCGTGAATCGGATTGGGCATGCCGAACGCGCCGTAGGAATGACCGCCAGGTCCCACGTAACTCACCCGATAGCGATTGCTCCCCACGCCGCCATTGGTGATCCCGAAGCCCGTGCCATCCACCGACAGAAAGACATCAATGGAGTCCCGGAGCGCACTGGCGAAAATCGCCCGGACGCCGCGCAGATTTCCCGGTCCTTCTTCACCGACGGTACCGACCACCAGCAGGCGACCGATAATCGGAATCTTTGCACTGATCACTTGCCGAACCGCGGCCAGCGTCACGGCGAGTCCTCGACAGTCGTCGCCGATGCCGGGTCCCGTGAGCTTGGTGCCGTCGCGCTTCACCCGTACGTCGGTGCCTTCGGGAAATACCGTGTCGAGGTGACCGCTCAGCAGCACGGTGGGACCGGTGCCGACACCGCGAATCTCACCAATCACATTGCCTTCGCGATCGATGCGCACGTGCTCCACGCCGAGGGCGATCAAACGGTCACGAAATGCGGCGGCACGGGCGGCTTCCTTGAACGGTGGGGCCGGGATCTCACAGAGCGCAATTTGCTGATCGAGGGTCCACGCGTTGTCCCGTTCGAGTGTCGTAAACGCCGACTGCACCGAGGCTAGCCTGGCGATACGCGCTACGTCACCAGCGGGCGCGAGTGGTGACTGCGCCCCGAGTGTGACGGTAACGAATGCGCTTGCGATAACGACGAGGCGAGGCACACGGCAAGAGGCAAAGTGTTCAGGGTGCATGCGAGCGCGTGCTATGAGGAAATCGTCAGCGTCCCGTTAGCGGCATCGGTGACAACGGTGAATTCGAACAGTGACGACGTGCGCTGTCCACCGGTCCATGCACCGGTGGACGCGAACATCGCTCCATGATTCGGACAGCGGAAGCTCGCGCCGTTGATGCCGACGGTTGTGCCGGCATGCGGACACACCAGCGAGAAGGCGCGATACGATGCCGCGTCGGAACGCACGACCGCGATGGGTGTACCGGTGCCGTTCAGTCGCACAATGCCGCCCACGACCGCAAGGGCTGCGTAGTCGGCCACAGTGATGGTGAGCCGAACGGTTCCCGGACCCGTGGGTGAACCCAGGAGCCCATCACCACATGCCGTCATGAGCACCGTGCCAATTGCCACAACAGTGCTTTGTGCGAGGAAGGCGCGACGATCGAGGCAGGGCAGCGAGCGGTTGGTCGCGCGGGTCATGCCTTGACGACTGCCTGCGCCCATTTCATGGGCTCCGTGTCGCTTTCGTACGCAATATTGGGATCGACCACAATGTCATTCCCATCGCGGGTTATTGGCAAGCGATCCATGTTTCGTGTGGCCTTGCCATTGATGAACGTCCCGTCGGGTTGGTACTTCGATTTATGGCGAGGACACTGGAACCCCTTGCCACCGGGCATCGCCCGCAGCGCGGTGTGCTGGTGCGGGCACGCCAGTGAGAATGCAAAGACGTCGCCCTTGGCACGGCACACAATAACTTCGTTCGCCGTATCGATGGACACGCTGTCGGCAGCGGGGATCGGATAACGCAGCGTGCCTGTCGGACTCACTTCGAGGGCGGCCAGTCGCGACAACGGCGCCAGCGCCGACAGTCCGGTGAGTATGGCGGCTGCGCTGAATGCATCGCGCAGAAAGGCTCGTCGACCGGAGCAATCGCCGCCGCAGGGCGATGCCCCGTTGGATTCAGACATGTGGACGT
The DNA here is from genome assembly GCA_031370885.1 of Gemmatimonadaceae bacterium. Lineage (GTDB taxonomy): Bacteria > Gemmatimonadota > Gemmatimonadetes > Gemmatimonadales > Gemmatimonadaceae > Gemmatimonas. The sequence continues at coordinate 5,851 of JANMRE010000260.1, read as the reverse complement.
TGCGCATATGAAGGGTGTAGCGGCGATAACGATGGTCAGGCATTGGTGAGGATGACGCCAAGCAGGACAATCGTTAACCAGAGGGTCATGCTGACGGCCGCCGAACTGCGCACGTCGCGCCATTCCCGCTTCGGAAAAACAACCGGCATCTCGGTGGTGTGAATGGGCATGTTCGCGAGTGGGTGCAGCACGGCGCGTTCCGCGCTGCGCATGCGCAAACCGTTTGCCAGCAGCACGACCACCAGTCCCATCTTGATCCAATACACCTTCGAGACGGAAAACGTTGCAACATCTGCGGTAAACAGCGCAGCCCCGCTCAGAAACGTCACGGCCAATGCGGCGATGATCACCGAGTGCATTGTGGCCAGATCAGCCACAACCGCCCGCACGGCTTCAGCGGTGCCTGGCGCGGCGCGCAGGATGGCGCGATCCGCCCCGATGGCCATCCCTCCGCCGACAAACAAGGCCAACATGTGCACGGCAATGACCGCCGTGGACAGTGTCGTGTTGTTGGAATACAGGTCGGCCCACGGTTGGACCAGCGCGGCGAGCGACTCGAACATGTCGGAAAGGAAGGGGGTCAATTGCCGACCAGCATGATCAACCAGCTGAATGTGGAAACGCCCATCGACGCGATGGCCACGTTGCGGTGCTGCCGTCGCTTGACCTGCGATTGCTCTGCGTCATTGGCGAGTTTTGTTCCTGCGTATACGAAGCCCGCACTGGCCGAGGTGAACAGCATGCTGTGCACGATTCGGCGCGTGCGTCCGCTGGGGTTTTTGCGCCCTTCCCACAGATTGAGCGACCCCGTGAGGGCGTTGGCCCCAAACAGGACAGCGCTGCCAGTGGCCGCTGGCCCGTGGATACGGCGCGCCCACTCTGGAGCCGACGAGCCCTTCTGAAAGAGTTGGTCACCGGAGAGGTAGGACGCCGCGAACAACGGAAGCATTCCCCAGGACAGGCGACGATGCCAGGTCAATCGCCGGTCGTAGCCGTCGCTGTACGCGAACGACTTGGCGCGCGGCTGGCGAACCGTATCGGCGGCGTAGGTCAGTCGCGTGATGGGCGAGGTAGCACGGGTTCGCGGATTGGAAAGTGTCCCGCCGGTCGCCGTCATCGCGTTCCAGGAAATCAGCACCGCACACGCAATGTCGGCCAAGGGCACCATACGTCAAACTCCGGGGGGCAGCAGGTGGTCAAACGCATTGTCGTCGAACGCGCGATGCGAGGCCTTCGTTCATCGTCACAGGCACAGGTGAACCAATGGTGAATTCTAGCAAAGAACACACCAGACGACGACCAACCCTACGTGAGCCTTGGACTGACTGACGTGGTTGGCGATGGGACCGGCATTGGGTCAGATTGAGTGTTCCATGACTGACCCTGTTCGTGCCTTTGTGACAATGCGCCTGTGGGCGATCATGCTGGCCTCGCTTCTCGCGGTCGGCGGTGCGCCGAACGTCGTGTTGGCGCAGCCCGCTGCCCGCTGCGACGACGATCAACGCGTGCTTGGCGTGCGGTTTGTCGGCAGCCCACTGTATGACGGTGCGACCCTGGCCGCCACCATTGCCACCCGCGCACCGACCGTGTGGCAGCGACTGCACCTGAAGTCTCGCTTCTGCAGCGATTCGCTCAGCCTGACACTCGATGCGTTGCGGGTTGCTGTGCTGCATCGACAGGCCGGATGGTTTCAGGCATCGGTGGCCGCCCGCACAACGGTCACGTCACGCGGGGTGCGCGTGCTGTTCGACATCAGTCCGGGCATCGCCGCCATCCTCGACTCCCTGCGTATCGACGGATTGCCGCCCCCTGCGGCCGGTCAGCGCGCATTCGAAAGTCCGCTGCGGACACTCGAGGGTCAGCGCTTCGATCGCATTCGGCTCGATACCACCATCACGTCGGTCGTGGCACGACTGCGCGAATCGGGGTACCTGCGCGCCGGCCGACCAACCCTCACCGTGCGCGTTGACACTGCGACGTCGCGCGTGCGATTGGCGCTGACGTTTGTGCCCGGACGTATCGTGTCGATTCATGCGGTCGCGGTGGATGTGCAGCAACTCCCTGACATGCGCCAGACGATCGATTCCGGCGACGTGCGAAAGCTGACCGCACTGCGGCCGGGCAACCGGTATCGCACCTCCGACATTCTGAGCGCGCAACGCGATCTCTATCGCTCGGACGTGTTCCGGTTGGTCTTGATCGACACGGCAACGCCACCGGCGTCCGTGTTGGCGGGCGATTCGCTGATCGATTTGCGTATCACCGTCGCTCAGGCCCGCACACGCAATGCGCGGGTCGGCGCGGGGTGGGCGACGCTCGAGTGTCTGCGCACGCAAGCCCGATTCGTCGATCGACGGTTTCTCGGCATCGGCCGCCGTCTCGAACTCACGGCGCGCGCGTCGCGCATTGGTGTTGGGGCGCCCGCCGACTTCGCCCCGAATCTGTGTACGCCGGCCTTGAAGGCGGACACGCAGTTCACGGTGCTGAACCACTATCTGGGCGTCACGGTTGCCAGCACGCGCCTGTTTGGTTCTCCGCTGTCGCCAACCATGACTATCTACACGGAACGACGCAGCGAGCCCTATGCGTACGTACGCGAAATCGGCATTGGCGCCCTGACCGAACTCTCTCGCCAGTTCACGCCACGCACCACGGGGACCGGCGGACTCCAGTATGAAAACGGACGAACAAAGATCGATCCGGCCGAGTCGTGCTCGCGATTCGGGCAGTGTCGCAAGGAAGAGTATGATCAATCGGTGTTTGGTCGCGGTGTGGGCATCCTGAGTGCGACGGTGGCCCACGACCGAAGCAACAACCCGATCGATCCGACGCGGGGATTCCGGGTGCGCGGCGAGGCGCGCGCCGGCCAGACGTTCGCGCGCGCCGACTCGTCGTTACGATTCTATCGGACGTCGGGCGAAGCGTCGAGCTACTGGCGCGCATTCGGTGGCATTCTTGCCACGCGTGTGCAACTGGCGAGGGCCTTCGCGCCCGGTGCGCAACTGGTGGATGGGTCACCACTCATCCCGCAGCAGGAACGATTGTTTGCGGGCGGCCAGGGCACCGTGCGCGGTTTCCAGCAGAACCTGCTGGGCCCGCTGGTGTATGTCGTCTCCAAGGTCAATACGGACACCATTGACGGCGTGACAGTCATACATACCAGAGATGGCGCCGGGTACGACCGGGCGGTGCCACGAGGCGGAACCGCATTGCTGGTGGCAAATCTTGAATATCGACACGGCTTCCGGTGGCTGGCCGAGCAGTTGCAGTATGCGGTCTTTGTTGACGTCGGAAACGTGTGGGAGGGTGTCTCCGAACCATTCAAGTCGGCCAACCTGCGCGCCACACCAGGACTTGGCCTGCGTCTCCTCACCGCGCTCGGTCCATTTCGGATCGACGTGGGCTATCAGCCGTATCCGCCACGCGCTGGTCGGGCACTCTTCTTGAGCCGTGGCGTGAACGGGGCGAGTGGCACCATCGTCTGCGCGAGTCCCGGCAATACCATTTCCAGCGATCCACAAAATCCGGGCAGCATCTTCGACTGTCCTGAGACCTATCGCCCACCCACTGGACGCGGTGTGCTGTCGCGTTTGGTGTTTCATTTCGGACTGGGACAGGCGTTCTGATGTCGGCCAGGCAACGTCGATTCTGGTGGGCGGCGGGCGTGCTCGGCGCGCTGGTGGCCGGCGTGTCGATCGCATTCTTCTGGGCCACTGCCACACTGGGTGGACGTCGTTGGGTGTTGGCGAGGCTTGTGACCACGATCGATGGCGCCTTTGGCGGACGCGGACATCTGCGCGTGGGTGTGCTGCGCGATATCGGTTGGACGGGACGCGTGCGCGCCGACAGCGTATCGATCGTGGATTCGGCTGGCGTGCCGGTTATTCACGTGGCCCATTTGGACGGCGTGTTGAGCATGGCCGCGCTGATCGATCGACGTGTGCACCTGCGATCGCTGCAGGTGCAAGACGTGCAGGTCAATCTGCAAAAGGACTTCACCGGTCCATGGAATTTCGCCTATATCATTTCCGGACCGAAATCCACCACGCCGAAAGGAGCACCGGGCTTCGGCGACGACATCCGCATTGACACGCTGCGGCTGTCGAACGGCTCGATCACGACCATGGGCCCGTGGGCACCGAACGTCATGTTCACCGGTGCCACGCGTGACAGCGTGATCGCCGTGCGCGACAGTCTTCACGATATCATCCGTACGCCGAACGGGTTGATCGAGCGTCGTCGGATCTCGATCGAGCGTCTGGTTGCGCACAACGGCATCATCATGAACCCCAGCGGCGAACCGTCCAGTCTTTTGGTGGATTCGTTGCGCGGCAGGGTGTCGGATCCTCCGGTGCGCATCACCGCCGCCGCGGGACGACTGTGGTGGACGCCAGACTCGCTGCGACTCGACATGCCGCAGCTGTCGCTTCCCGCCTCCACCGGCAGTGCGGCGGGTCGCGTGTGGTGGCATCAACCCGGAGCGGTTCGCTTTGACGTCAACATTAAAACGCAGGCCGGGCTGTCCGACCTGACGTGGATCTGGGATGTGCTGCCGACAGTCGGCGGGGGATCGGCGGCGGTGCGCATGCGCACATTGGCGAGCGCAGACGATGCCGAGTACGCACTCAGCGATCTCGACGTCAGGTCGATGAACTCGCGCATCACTGGCCGACTGAACGTGATCGTGCGGCCGGCCGACATCCTGATGGAGCGCGTGGATCTGTCGTTCGCACCCATCGACGCCGCGCTGTTGCGGCGCCTGAGTTACGGCTCCGTGCCGAACACCGTGAAGGGCGCCATCACGGGGCGACTGGTTGCAGCCGCGGGCGGTCCGCTCAAACGATTCATGATCGATCGGTTGGACGCGCGATTCGACGATGCGGCAGTAGCTGGTGCCGTTTCGTCAGTGCGTGCCTCGGGTTTGGTCACCATGGGGGTGGAACCTGCGGCGCGCAACGTCGGCGTGCAGGCGTTGCGCGTCGATCTGCGCAGCGCGCGCGCGCTGGCTCCCACCATGCCGGCGGCCGATGGCATCGTGACGGGAAACGGACGTATCGTCGCGGCGGATTTGCGCGTTGCGGACGTGAAGGGGATGGCGCTTACCTGGACCGACGGGGCCGGCAACGTGTCGTCGGTTACCGGCGACGCTCGCGTCGGATACGGATTGAAGGTGCCAACGCTCGATCTGGCGTTGGTGCTCGACCCGCTCTCCATGCGCGCGCTCTCGCGCCTGGATACCACAATCAAGATCCAATCCACGCTCGCCGGTCGCGTCGTCGCGTCGGGCACGCTCGACACGATCACGTGGCGCGCCACGTTGTCTGCCGACAGCTCAAGTCGCGTCGCACTCGACGGAACGGCCTCGATCCAGCCGGGCGCGTGGCGTGTAGCGGCCAGTGGGAACGTGGAGTCGTTCGATGCGCGCCGTTGGACCGGGCGCACGGATGTCCCGGCGACCGCACTCACCGGTACGGTGCGCGTCACGGCGGCGGGTCGGCGCGACAGCGCTGTGGTGAGCCCGGTTGACGAGGCGCACGCCGATGTAGTGCTGCGACAACTCGAAGCCGAGAGTCGACCGGCGTTTGACCTGCTCGCCGGTGTGGCGCTCGACCGTGATCGACTCCATGTCGATTCCGCGACCATCCACGTTGGTGGCATCACCCTGGATGCGCATGGCGCGCTGGCCCGCCGCGCGCCGGCGGAGGTCGCGGCGGGCATTGGCGCCGTCACGATTTCGCCTGCCGATACGCTTGAGGTGTCTGCGCGGGCCGACACGTTGGAATCGGTACGGCGTCAGTTGACGCGATTGGCCGCGACACAGGCACCTATCGACAGCGCGCATGCAACCCGG
>JANMRE010000247.1:0-14222 GCA_031370885.1 Gemmatimonadaceae bacterium | reverse complement strand
CGCTTCTTCACCGAATCCACCGGCACAAACGCGTGGAAGAATCTCGTACCCCACTGACCCTTGGTATCCAGCGGTTTGAATGGGGTGATCATCAAGCGAAAATCGAAGCGCAGCGAGTCACCGGCCTCGATGACGTGTTGTCCGCTATAGCATGAGGCCAGCACGCGGTCGCCCTCGCGAACAATGTCACAGCCCCCCTTGCCATTGTTGGCCCACGACGTCGGCGCGACCAGCGGCTTGGAGAGATAGAAGTTGGTGTTGAGCGGGCGTACGTAGTGCTGGTCCTTGAGTGTGAACTGCACACCGGCGTTCACCTCGCCAATCCACGCCGCGTCCTGATTTTTCCTTGTGACATCCCAGCTCCAATGGAAATCCTCGGGACGGAATCCGCCCTTCTGTCCCAGGCCCATCATGTACTTCGCAGCGTCGGCACGCAGCGGGAGCTCGAACCGAACGTTGTTGAGCGTCGTACGGGTGAGCGCTCTGAGAGCGATCGTGTACTCCGCGGTTCCGTCAAACTCCAATGTGGCTCGCGACTGGAGTCGCAGCGCGCCAGACGACGTGCTCGTCTCCCACGCCACCGCACCGACAGCGCGTTTCGTGACCACTGGCGCGGCGCCACTCCAAACGACATCACGATTTGCCGAGTCGCGCACCACCAGTCGCACGGGCGCACTCAAAATCTCGCGGGACGTGGTACCAATCGCCGTGTTGTTGGGGGAGAAGAACGAGCGGATGCTCGTGGGCATTCCATCACTGCCGAATGTGAGCGATCGCCCCAGAAGGGATACGGTGTTGCCAACAAGACGCATCGGCGTGTACGGCGCCACGATACTGTCGTCAGCGGCCTTTTGCGAATTGAGCCATCGCAAACGCGTGAGATCAGCCGGAGAATCATCACCGTGATTCACGGCCACACTGGCCGTCACACGAATCGTCACCGGAATGGTGCGGTCGACATTGCCTCGGCTGGACAGCGTGATCCGTCCGTCGTAGTCGCCGGGCACGGCGCGCGTTGGCACGTCCACGCCAATCCAGAGCGCCTGCACGCGCCCCGAGTCCACGCGTACCGCGCGCACGAATCGCTGTCCGGCCCAGTCGGTGCCTTCGAGGTTGAATACGGTAACCGCAGTGGCCGGAATTGTCTGCGCGCCGCCCCGCCGCGCGAATGCACTGGAACGGAAGCGCAGCGAATCTATCGACGCGCGATGCGCCCACACGCCGATCTGGAATGTGTAGTACTCGCCGCGCCTGGCCTGACCGAGAAATGGCTGGAACGCGCCACGTGCGGCCCACACTTGCGGAATGTCTTCCTGCATGCGTATGGACAGCGACCGATCTTCCGCGAATGCCAGAAATGATGCGGACGGATTCTGCGCGCGCAGTGCTTCGCGTTCGGCAGCGCCCGCAAGGTACTCCATGGGTGTGAAGCGCGAAAATTCGTTGACGGCGTCAAAGCCGACAATCGACGCTACCGGCAGCGCGCCAGCGCCCGAGGTGTTCCCGCCGCCGCCAAGGTTGTGACGCGTGAGCCACTCCGCAGTGGCGGTGTGTTCGGGCACGCGATACGTGATCTTGGGATAGTTCGAGGTGAACGTCCCCGTGTACGGCAAGTAGTACACGTAGTACGCGCCGGGCACCGTCGCCTGGAAAGCGATGTCGCCAAACTCGCGATTGATGTCCAACCGCGTCACGTTACGCACCCGCTGCTGCGTTGCCGCCGCAATCACCACCAGATTCACCGACTCGGGCGTGAGGTCGCGTCGTCGCCAGGGGATGTGCGCAAACACAGCGTCAGCGGCCATGGTTACACGCAGCACGGCGCGATGATTGCCGAGTGAGTCGGCTTCCCACGTGCCCACACCATAGCGAAGCGAATCGGCGCGAAGCTGCAAGGCCGGACGCGACGCCGAGGGTTGCGGTCCGGCGCGTTTGTTCACGATCATCAGCAATGAGTCTTCCACGCGCTCGTCAAGATCGGCGTCGTATGGCCTTCCGGCGCCCAGCCGTTCGGGCCAGAGCCGCGCCGCCCCGATATGCGCGCGCGCCGCATCCCACTGGCGGGCGGTGATTGCCTCGACGGCGAGGGCCAGCTTGGTTTGCCGATACAACACGTGTCCATCACGCGCCCCTTCGTAGGGCAGGATGTCGAGTGTGCTGAGAAGCTTATCCGCGTCGCGGAACTGGCGCGCGGCCACAAACGCCTTGGCGAGCGTGAGACCGAGAATGTAGTTGGCAGGAAAGCGCGCGTTGTAACGGCGGGCAACCAGAGAGGCGCTCGCGCTGTTGCCCGCAGCAAGCAGATGGTCGGTGAGCAGTTTGCCGTACCGCCATTCCGACGTGTCGAGCGCTGCGGCGCGTTCGAGATCGCGCTGTGCATCTGCGGCCTTTCGACCTGGAAACGACGCCCGAGCGGCATAGAATGGCGCAAAGTCTGGTTGCGTTCCGAGGCCACCAAGCAAGGCGTCGGCCTCACGCGTTTGTCCGACATTCCAGAGTGCCAACGCCAGATAGTAGCGCGGCTTCCAGAGTGCCGACAACGCGATCGCCGAGCGAAGCGCAGGCACGATTTCCGCACGGAACGGAAATACGAGTGTGGGTGAGAGGGAATTGGCGCGTTCCACCAATGCGGTACCAGGTTGGCCGGCCACTGCGAGCAGTTGCGCACGCCAGTAGAGTGCTTCCGGTTGGTTGCCGGCGGCCTCCAGCACCTGGCGCGCCACGTCGGGTTCACCAACGTCGACATACCACGCGGCCAAGTCGAACAACACTTGCTCGGGCAACTCGGCGCGAATGCCCGCTGCCAGTTTGGTTGCGAGTGCCGGATCACGTTGCGCAAGCAGCCGCTCAAGTCGCGCCTGGTGACTGAGGGGATCGGCCGCCTCAAGTCGCCCCAGCAGACGTTCGTGCGCGCTCCGATCACCGCGATGACGCTCGGCGACAATCGCCACGCCAAGTGCGTCAAGATTATCAGCGTCGACAACGAGCGCCTTCAGCGCGTACTGCGCGGCCGCAAGGACGTTGCCTGTGGCCGACGTCAGACGCGCGAGTTCCGTCCACGCCGCACCGCGAAACTCCGGCGACGAGGCGGCAATCTCAAAGCCGTCCTTCGCGTCGGCCAGTTTGCCAAGTCGGCGATTGGCCAGCCCGTAGTAGTAGTTGGCGGCGCCGTCGTAGGTGTCAACGCTGAGTGCGGTCATCGCGTACCGACGCGCGCCATCGTAGTCGATCTCGCGGAGGGCCAGCATCGCGCGATCAGACAGCGCCGGCACATAGTGCGGGTCGCGCATCAGCGCACTGTCAAGGTACGCGCGCGCTGATGCGTACTCGCGCTGGCGCAACCATTCCTTGCCCTGAGTATAGAGGCCGTAGGCAGATTTCCAGTTGAAGGTCGTCGGCGCGTTGAGCGGTCGCGACAGGGCGTCGGCACGCTGGTCGGCCCGATACGTGAGCAGATGGCCGCCAAAGGTGATGCGCAGACTGTCGCGCGGCACATCGCTCACAGAAACCGTGTCGACGAACAGTTCCAGGGTCTGTCGTGTGACATACCGACTGTAGACGCGACGCGATCCGTTGAACACCCGCAGCGTGTCGGCGATGGGCTGAACAGGAGAGAGCGCGATTACCACGCGGTCGCCCAGTGGCGTCACGTTGAGCGCGCCAACCCGACTCGCCGTCACGATGCCCTTGGTGCCCGCCACCGGATACCAGTACTCCGTCCACCGATCGGCCGTATGCGGTGCAAATCCACGGTGTTTGAACGGCGTGAACGTGCTTCCCTCGGCCGATTGATTGAACAACCGACCCGACTGCACTTCCGAATATTGACCGTCGGTATCTGTGAGCAGCTGCTCCCAGATCATGCCTTGTCGAGACAGACCCCAGATCCAGATTTTCTTGCCGGCCTTTTCGTCGCGCGGTGCATAGCGCACCATGCCAAAATCCTTGTCGTGCCAGTACGCGCCGAAAAAGTCGGTGGCTTGCCCGAATACATGATACGACTTGTAGCCACCGAAATCGTTGTTGTTGTACCACGAGATGTCGCGGCCTGTGGCATTGATGGGCCACGTCCCGTGTTCGCCGGAATGACCCAGCTGGCTGGTGCCGGGGTAGATGTATTGCAGGTTGCCCGTGACGGGAATGCCGACATTCATCCACGAGTAATACGGTTGTTCCAGCGGTGACGCGTTGTACCAGAATGACGTGGTGCTGAATGCGGCATCGTCGCGACCCAGCCGTATCTCCAATCGCCACGGCGTGCGCGTCAGCAGGTCGAGTGCACCAATGATGCAGCTGACACTGCCGTCGGCATTGGTGCGCATCACATAGTCCACCGGCGTAGCGACGTTGGGCGTGTGGCCGATGATGCCATAGTTGGCTTCGATGCCGCCGCTGGTCCACGGTCCGCGCATGGCGATGTCGCGGAACTTGACGGCCTGATTGAAATAGATGAACGGACGGTTGGTGCGCTTGTCCACCGCGCTCCAGATCTTGCCGCCCACCTGCGGCAGGATCATCACCTTGACGTATTCATTCTCCAGCTCAACAACCTTCCATGAACGTTGCTCGGCGGTCTTGGAAAATCCGTCGAAGCGGAAGTACGGATAGATGCGACCCACCACCGCGATCGGATTTGGGTCACTGAATGGATAAGTGGGGAAAGTTCGCTCGTATTCGCGGATGGCGGCGGGGGCGTGCTGCGCGCGTGACGGCCCGGCACACAGTGCGATCGCCACAAGGAGACCGTTCAGGGCATGACAGATACGCATGACGGGCAGGACGGGAGGAGAATGGTGCCAGCAAGCAGTGTCACGTGCGCTCCTGACTGGTCGTGTTTCTGGTCTCATGCTCAATCATCGATACGTGGACCTGAGGTTCGCAAGGTCGGGCAAACCCGCTGGCGCGTCGCCGCTAAACCTGTATCGTTGTGCACGCATGGTCGGGATTCAAGTGAAATCCTGCTTGCGAGCAACATCACTCCTTTCGAAGGAGAGTTTCGTATGAGGTATCGCTTCGGATTTGCCGTACTCACCGCTGCGCTCGCGTTCCCCACCGCCGCCAGCTCCCAGGCAATGACTGCCGCTGCTCCGGTGCTCAGGATAGGCCGAGAGATCATCAAGCCGGGCAAGGACGCTGCCCACACCAAGCTGGAGACCGCGTGGTCCCGGGCGCTCGAAAGCACGAAATGGTCCGGAACTCTGCTGGCACTCACCTCCATGAGCGGCCCCAGTGAGGTCTGGTTTGCCCTTCCGTACGCCTCGCTTGATGCGATGCAGAAAACAGACGCTACCAACGACGCGATCGCCTCAGTCGCCGCAGTGACCGACCGCTACGCGCCAGCAGAGGCGGAGTACATGCAGGATGGGCGTCAGATGGTCATGACGTTGCTACCGGAACTCAGCTATTCGACCGGACGCCCATTGACCGAGATGCGGTTCCTGACAGCTCAGCGCATTCTGGTGCGAGCGGGCCATCGCGCTGAATTCGTCGAGTCTCGCACTGCGATCAAAGCCGCGCATGAGAAAGCCAAGCTGGCAGATGGTTACGCCATTTATCAGGTCAACTTTGGCATGCCTTCGGGCACGTACTTCGTATTCGCCGCGAGAAAGTCGCTTGCCGAACTGGACGACAATACCAAAACCCACACTGACCCGGCATATCTGGCGGCGCTCGGTGTCGACTGGACAATGAAGAACGCCTTGCTCGTTCAGGCGTACGAGCAGTCGTCGGAAACGAATATCTTCAAGGTGAGCGTCGAAATGAGCTATGCGCCAAAAGAGTGGAAGGACGCCGACTCATTTTGGAAACCGAAGGCAGTGCCGAAAAAGATGCCGTAGCCGCTCGGGTGTCGATCGGCGATAGGGCGCGGTCGCTCCGAATCACCAGGCGACCGCGCTGCGCGTTCGTTCGCGTTCAAGCACGCGGCACGCAGCATCAGGGAGCCCGGCGAAACTCGATGTAGTGGGCGGTTTCGTCGGCGACGGTCTTGCCATGAAGTGACTCGACCACCGATAACGCCATGTCGATACCGGCCGACACTCCCGCCGACGTGACGGGCCCGTCGCCGACGACACGGCGCTCCCGATCCACCAGAATCGTGTGATCCAGCGATGCGAGCACGTCTAGTGCGCCCCAGTGCGTGGTCGCACGCTTTCCCTGCAACAGTCCAGCACGCGCCAAAAGCAAAGCGCCAGTGCAAACCGACGTCACCAACTGCGCGCTTGACGCGACCGCGGTGATCCATTCAAGCAAGGGAGCATGCTCAAGCAGCCGGCGCGTTCCGAAGCCTCCCGGTACGACCAGCAAGTCGACGCGCGGAGCATGCGCGAAATCGAATTGCGGCACTACTTGCAGGCCGCCGGTGGCGGTGATGATGTCGACGCGTTCTGCGACCGTGAAAACCCGAAAGGGCGCTGTCTCGTCGTTTCGTCGGGATTCAACACCCGCCGTCAAGCGCACGCGGGAGAACACCTCGAATGGACCGGCGAAGTCGAGGACTTCGACGTCATCGAAAATGAGAACGGCGACGTGCAGGCGAGTGCCCACGGTGGCGGGAGACGGCGCGGGGGAGTTCATGTCATGAATGCAGTGTGAGTGGCGGTGAGTCGGATGCGATCAGGCGCGAAGGCTGTGACGCTGTGCCTTCGCGTCCCGTTTCGCACATCTCGCAGACGCCACCCCAAACCGACGATTGGGTGTTCGGGGTGGCGCCATCGATTCGCCAGAGCCCTAGGCGTTCCAAGCCTGCAACTCCAGCCCGGTGTCGTTGAAGTGGCGGTAGCTGGCAACCAGGCCACGATCGTCGAACGTCCAGACGTGCACCACATCGTTCTCCAGTGCGTGGCCATTCTTCGCCAGATTGCTCTCGATGCGCAGGAGCACCGCCACACGGTTGCCGGATTCAATGAAGGTGTGCGCATCGAACACGCGGAACTTCAGCTCTTCGCCAACGGCCTTGAAGAAACCAGGCAGATTGGCTTTGCCGCTGAAGTTCCCGTTCCACGGGCAGATCTTTGACGCGACGCGGGAGTTGTCCCAATCCACGTCGTCAGTGACTTGGGTCAGGATCGTGGCAACATCGCCGCGTCCAAACGCTTCGTAGAGTTGCTGGATTCTGCCGGTGTTGCTCATGGTGGTGCTGTTATTCAACGCGGTGCTCATGGCGTCCGCGACGGTGCTGATGTTACTCATGCTGACCTCGAGGCGAATAGGTGAATGGCGTGGAGAGATCCTCCGCGTGCCTACGAAGCTCTCTGCCAATTGGATTTCATCAACTCCCCGGTGTTCCTACGGCCTTTATGGGTTGCTGGCAGCCCCGACAGTAGCGCTTCAACACCTCCTCTGTCATGACGCGGCCGAATCCGCGAAGCACATCCGACTGATTTGCACCGGTTTTCCGCGTTTGAGGCTGGGACGGCACGAATCCGCCCAGCATCTCAAACCGGACGACATCATGCGAATCATCACGGGCCTGCTCGTTATCCAACTCAGCGCCAGCGGTTTGCCAGCCGAGTCGCAGCCCATGTGGCGTGGCGCGGTGCGCTCCGCTGGAACCGGCCCTGCCACCTGGGTCTTCGTCAGCGGCCTCATTGGTGGCCTTTCCGGATTCCGATCGCTCGAAGACACGCTGCGTCGCGCGGGGTCTCGCGTCGTCACGATCGATCCCTATCGACTCTCCATCGATTCCGCTGACGTGACGTACGAAGCACTCGCCCGGCGCGTCGATGCCGTGCTCGGCGCGCTGGACGTACGACACGCGCGTGTGGTTGGTCACTCGAACGGCGCGGGAGTTGCCCTTCGCATGGCGGCGTTCGCTCCCGATCGCGTGGACGCCTTGTTTCTCCTCGACGCCGGCGCGTTGGCGAGCAACCGCGGACGGGTGTTTGGTCGATCGCTGAGCCTCGTACCCGTGCTGGCGAGCATACCCGGAGGGCGCGGATACATTCGACGACGTATGGTCGAGGGCGTCAGAGAGAATTCGGTGCGCAGTGAGTGGTTCGACGAGGCAGCGCAGCAGGCGTACATCGAGCCGATGCTCAACGACATTGGTCGCGTCGTCTCGATGGCGATTCGCCTCGGCGATTCGAAGGAGCGAGACCCGCTCCGTGTCGTCGTCGCCCGTGTACGTGCGCCGGTTACGGTCATACTGGGTGACGCGCCGCATCCCTCCGAGCCCGGACCCGCGGAACTTGACGCACTGAGGCCGTTGGGTGCGCGACTTGAAGTGGTTCGCCTGGTCGGCGTCGGTCACTTTCCGCACGAGGAAGCCACGGCGATCGTGGCCCGCTATCTGCTGCGGAAACGAGACACGGTGTCGCTCGCGGGGATCCGCAAATGACGTGGGACGCGATTGTCATTGGCAGCGGCTTTGGCGGCGCGATGGCCGCGCACGCACTCGTCTATCAGGGCCACCGTGTGCTGATGGTGGAGCGCGGCGGGTGGGTGGCACGCGGTCCGGACAACTGGGGGCGACTCGGCGCCGCCTCCGTATCGACGCATTTCAACTGGGAGACTCCCTATCGCGTGAATGCCGGCTGGCGAAGGTCAACCATCGGCTCAGTGAACTGCGTGGGCGGGCAGTCGGTTTTCTATGGTGGTGCATCGTTCCGCTTTCGCGAAGCCGATTTCGAATCGAACCCGTACATCGTTGGAGACAGCGGAGCGGCATGGCCATTCCGTTACGCGGACCTCGAGCCGGCGTACGCGCAGGTCGAACGCCTGCTGTGCGTCGCCGGCGAAAATCACACCGATTTAACGGAGCCGCCTCGCAGCGCACCGTTCACCCATGCGCTCGGCGCGCTTGCACCGTCTTCGCAAGCCATTGCCAATGCAGCCACCCGGCTCGGAATGCACCCGTCACGCATCCCGCTGGCCATCGCCTTCGATCCGCAGGCGGAGCAGGCGCGCTGCATACGCTGCGGCACCTGCGACGGATACGCCTGCGCGGCCGAGGCGAAGCACGATATTGCCACCGCGATCATCCCGGCGCTCATCGCGGCAGGTATGACGCTGAAACGCAACACCGTGTGCGTACGCGTGCTGCGTAACGGGTCGCGCGTCACCGGTGTGGCATATGTGGATCGTGTCACTGGCGAGCGCGGAACGTTTGACGGTCACACAGTAATTCTGGCGGCGGGAACGCTGGCTACGCCGCATCTGCTGCTGGCCTCGAAACTCGAACGCGTGAATCCCGCGATCGAAGCGGTCGGACGATACCTTACCCGTCACTGCAACACGGTGGTGTTCGGGCTGTTCAGGCGACCTCCAAACGCGACGCACGTATTCGACAAGCAGGTGGCCATCAACGATCTTTGTCAGGGCGCGACCGACAACGATGCGCCTCCAGGACCGCTCGGAGGCTTGCAACAATTGACATTGCCCGCAGGCCTCGTGCGCGCCGCGCTGCCGGCAGTCTTGAGAGGGCCAGTCGGCGCATTCCTGTCTCGTGCCTCGGGTCTGCTGGCAATCGCGGAAGACCAGCCCAATCGCGATAACGGCGTGCACATCCACCGGAGCCAGGTCGATCGGTTTGGACTTCCCAGGCTCGAGGTGCGACACCGGTACAGCGAACGGGATCGCACCGCGAATCGCGCGCTCACCAACCACGCCAAGGCGGTGCTGCGCGAAGCCGGTGCGTTCGGCACATGGGTGTACGCAATCAACACGTTCTCGCACGCATTGGGCACAGTGCGCATGGGTCCTGATGAGCGGAGTGCCCCATTGGATGCATTTGGACGTTATCGCGGACTGGATAATCTCTTTGTCACTGACGGCAGCGCGCTGCCACGTTCGGCCGGGCTGAACCCGAGCCTCACCATCGCGGCCAACGCGTTGCGGATCGGCGCGCATATCGCGTCGTATGCGCGTCCATCGGCTCGCGTGCGTGGGCGTCGACTACCTGTGCACGTCTGAACGAGACTCTCATGAAAAACACCTTGATCACGCTGGGCGTCGCGGCCCTTGTGGGTGCTGTGGCCGGAGCGGATGCCGCCATCTGGGGCATGTACAAGGACGCGGCGCACGAGGGATTCCGATGGCCTCGCTTTGCCCGAAGCATTGTAATCGCTTCGGCAGCGGCCATCGTGGTACAACTCCTGCTCGACCTCAAACTGCCGGGGGCCGGCGCCATGCTGGTGTTGTTTGGGCTTGCGTATGCAGCGGAGCGCGCCGTCGTCGAAGTGTGGAAGACATTCGTACGGGTGGAGGATCAAGCGAAGTATGCCATTCCCATGCAGTTCGCGATCGGTGGAACCCCCGTGCAGAGTCGCGTCGTGCGTCTCGTCGCGGGACTCGCGTATGTGACCGCGCTCGCTCTGGCTGGCGTCGTGGTCTACCAGATGATCGGTGGCGGAGGCACCTGGTTGCAGTCCGGTGTCGTGGGCTTTCTCGTTGGGCTCGTGATCGCCATCGGTGGTGCGTGGAAGGACGCGCCAATCGAAGGATTCGAACCCCTGAAATTCTTTCGCAGTCCGTCGCTCACGACCGCGGCGGCGCTCGTGCTGTTTCCGCTCACCTCGAGCGTGCCATTGGCGGCCATCGCGGCGATCGGATATGAACGCGCGGCGTCCGAGAACTACAAGACTTTCTTCTTCCCCTCGCGACCGCGAGGGAAGTTTGCCGGCAAACCTGTCACGCACCCTGGCATGTTGCTCCGGCGTCAACATTTTGTGCCGGCCTACCTTGCGATCCGCGTGGCGCTCGTGTGGTGCGCATTGGGAGCAAGTTCATGATCGCCCCACATTCACCACTGCGAGTATTGTGTCTGGGCTGCGGGTTGGCCGCGCGCATTCACAGTCGCGTGCTACGTCACATGCCGGACGTTGAACTCGCGTATGCGAGCCGAACACCCGAGCGTGCGGCCGAGTTCCGCCTGAAGTATGGCGGTGTACGTTCGTGGGGCTCGTATGAGCAGGGTCTGGCGGACCCCGACGTGCATGTCGTCCTGGTTGCTACGCCGACGGCCACGCATGCGGATCTTACACTGCGGTCCTTGCGCGCCGGAAAGCATGTCATCGTGGAGAAACCGGCGTTTCTGAGAGCAACGGACGCCGATGTTGTGCGCGACGCTGCGGCCGCAGTAGGTCGACAGGTGTTCGTTGCGGAGAACTATGTCTACAAACCGATGGCGCGGGAGTTGCGAGTTCTCATCGAGAGCGGAGCACTCGGCGAGGTGCGCTTTGTCTCGCTGAATGCAACGCGATGGCAGCCCGCTCAGGGATGGCGGGCGGAGCCGGCAATGTCGGGTGGTGGCGCATTGTTCGAAGCCGGCGTGCATTGGATCAGTTTCGCCGCGCGACTCGGTCTCGGTCTGAAGGATGTGCAGGGGTTCCGCGCGGGCGGTACCACTGGCCCCGATCAGAGTTCGTTGACCGTGTTCCAATACACCAACGGCGCGATCGGCACACTCGCGCATTCCTGGGAACTTCGCGCACCACTGGGCGGCGCACGCAGTTCCCGCGTGCAGGGGACGGATGGTTCGGTCACTTTCGAGTCACATGGGTTCGCCAGCTACACCACGGGCGTTCGGCGGCGGCTGCGGCTTCATCTACGCGATACTTTCGGCTATCGCGCCATGCATGCTGACTTTCTGGGTGCAATACGGAGTGACGGCGCTCCGTACTACACACTCGATATGGCCCAGCGCGATCTGGAATGGCTGGAGCGGGCTCAGGCCGACGTGAAGTGAGCTGCTGATGCGGGATCGAACGGTGCGATCTCGCCTGTACCTCCTCAACCTGACGTGCTCTCACTCGGTTGCGCGTGCAAATGATGCCAGTATTGCTCGCGCAATCGTGATTTCAACACCTTGCCGGTTGCGGTAAGCGGCAGCTCGTGAGCAAACACAACGTCGTCCGGCAGCCACCACTTGGCCATGCGCGGTGCGAGAAACGCCAAGATCGCTTCGCGTGTTGGTGCTTGCCCTTCGATTGGCACGATCACCAACACTGGCCGCTCATCCCATTTCGGATGGTACGCCGCAATCGCCGCCGCCAGCGCTACCTGCGGATGCGACATGGCGGCGTTCTCTACGTCAATGGAACTGATCCACTCGCCGCCGGACTTGATGACGTCTTTGGTACGATCGGTGATCTTCATGAAGCCGTAGGCATCCCAGGTGGCCACATCGCCCGTAGGAAACCATCCGTTCGCGTCGAGCACAGCGCCGCCTTCGGCCTTGAAGTAACCAGACGCGACGAAGGGGCCCCGCACCCACAGCGGACCAAACGTTTCGCCGTCCTTCGGTGCCACCGTTCCGTCCGATGTGCGTACCTCGATCTCAACGCCATGGCCTACCCGCCCTTGCTTGAGCAGTTGCTCTGCGCGTTCTGGCTCCGGTAGTTGGCGCACTTCTGCAGTTTCCGTACTGACGGTGCCGAGTGGGCTGGTTTCGGTCATTCCCCAAGCGTGTATCGCCGTGACGCCATGGCGCTGGTGTAACGCGGCGCGTATGGCCGGTGGCAAGGCCGTACCCGCCACCACGCAGCGGGTGAGTGCCGGGAGGTCGGCACCGGTCTCTTGCAAGTGCGAAAGCATCATGGTCCAGATGGTCGGTACGCCCACCGCGAACGTGACGGCTTCGGTCGACATGAGTTCGAACAGACTCGCGGCGTCCATGCGATTGCCCGGCAGCACCATCTTGGCGCCCACCATGGGACAGCAGTATGGCAACGACCACGCGTTGGCATGGAACATGGGCGCGATCGGCATCACCGTTTCGTGGCTCGACAGAGCCATCGAATCTGGCTGCACCACCGACAAGGCGTGCAACAGCGTTGAACGATGGCTGTACAACACGCCCTTGGGATGCCCCGTGGTGCCCGACGTGTAGCACAACGAGGAGGCCAGTCGCTCGTCGAACGTGGGCCACTGATACTGCTCGCCATCACCGGCAATCCAATCCTCATACGCGACCAACGACAATCGCGTCGAGATTGGCAACTGCGATCGCTCGCACAACACCACGAACTGCTCGACACCATCAATCTCGTCGGCAATGCCCTCGACAATCGGCAAGAGGTCGGCGTCGAACATCACCACCCGATCCTCGGCGTGGCGAATGATGTACGCGATCTGTTCGCGAAACAGACGCGGATTCACCGTGTGCAGGATTGCGCCCATGCCTGAGACGCCGTAAAAGCATTCCAGGTGGCGATAGCCGTTCCACGCCAAGGTGGCGATACGATCACCGGGCTGTATACCCAACGATTCGAGCGTGTACGCCAGCGCACGGGCGCGGCGCTCGACGGTGGCGTAGTTGGTACGGTGGATCGCACCATCGCCAAGTCGGGACACGACTTCGCGTCGTCCGTGATTACGCGCGGCGTGCGTGATCAAGCCCGAGATGAGTAACGGATGGTCCTGCATCAAGCCATGCATGGTCTTACCTGCGGAAGGGCAACTGCGGTTGTGGTACTTCAACTGCGGTTGTAGTACCCCAACTGCAGTGGTGGTACCTCAACTGCAGTTGTGGCTAACTGCGGTTGAAGCTACTGTGCCGGGCGGAAAAATCGACCGCTTGCACGCGATTCGTTCAGGGCGCATCCTTGAGTCTCTCACACCAGGAACCTTTCATGCGGTTCGGTCATTCATTTTGTTCTTGCACAGCGATCGCATTCGTGGGCCTGCACGGACTCTCACCGCACGTAGTTTCTGCTCAGCCCGCCAGCACGGCGACGTACGACGTGGCCATGCCGTCGGGTGCGAATTTTGACAAGGCCAATTTCCGACTCTGGCTTCCTGCCGGCACGGCTCCGGTGCAGGGAATCGCGGTTCTCACCCCAGGCTCCAACGGCGACGGCCGTGACGCGGTGCTGGATACGGTGTGGCAGGCATTTGCCACGAAGCATCATCTGGCGCTGGTGGCCAGTCAGCTCACCGACAAACCACATGATCAGGGATTCATCGAAGAGTACGTCAATGTGTCGAAAGGCTCGGGGCAGGCGTTCCTCGATGCGCTGAGTTTACTGGCCACGAACAGCAGACATCCCGAACTCGCGATCGCGCCGCTGCTGCTCTGGGGCATGTCCGCCGGCGGCCAGTTCAACTATGAGTTTGTGGCGTGGAAACCTGAGCGTGTGATGGCGTTTGTGGTCAATAAGGGCGGCATTTACTACACCGCGCTGGCGTCGGCCGCAGCGCGTCAGGTGCCCGGACTCTTGTTTGTCGGCGGAAAAGATCTCGCGTTCCGCACCAATACCATTGTGGGACTCTTTGCGGTGAAT
>JANMRE010000425.1:0-12054 GCA_031370885.1 Gemmatimonadaceae bacterium | reverse complement strand
ATCGACACGAGCGTCGAATCATGCTTGGGGACGTTTGCCACCGTGCGTGGGCGCACGTTGCCACGTCGGGGAATCGCGCCGAAGGTGCGTCGAATCAATGCCTCGAGCTTCAACGGGTCGGCATCGCCGACGGCGATGACGGCCATCAAGTCGGGACGATACCAGTCGCGCCAAAATCGTTTGATGGGCGCCGGGTTGGCGCGCTCGATGACGTTCGGCAATCCAATGGGAAGTCGCTGCGCGTAGCGAGATCCGCGAAAGATGACGGGGAACTGCAGATCACGGACGCGTTCGTCGGCGCCCAGTCCGCTGCGCCATTCCGACAGCACCACACCACGTTCGGCCACCACATCAAGCGAGTCGAACAGAATACCGGTGGCGACGTCACCGAGAAATCGGAAGCTCTTTTCGAGAATGCCCGCGCTGTCGGTTGGCACGGGCAGGATGTAGATCGTTTCGTCGAAGCCGGTTTCGGCATTCAGGTCGGCTCCGAAACGCACGCCAATCGACTCGAGATACTTGACGATATCGTTTCTCGCAAAACTCTTCGTGCCGTTGAACGCCATGTGCTCGAGGAAATGCGCCAGCCCACGCTGGTCGTTGTCCTCAAGGATCGACCCCGCATTGACCACCAGTCGCAGTTCGGCGCGCTGCTCAGGCTTGGCGTTTCGTCGCACGTAGAAGCGCAGGCCATTGGACAGCGTCCCCACGCGCACCGCAGGATCGACCGGCAAGCGGGCGGTCAAACGGAACGAGTCCGTCACCTGCCGGTTGACCCCGATTCGCGGCGACGGTTTGGCCGGCGACGGTCTGACCGGCGAGGGTTTGGTCGGCCCGGGGTTGGCCGACGAGGGCATCGGGGTGGCGGGAACACCCTGCGCAGCAACGGGCGCGGCGACCAACACGACCGTCAAGGCAAAGGCGAGGCGCATTGTGATGAAGGCAGAGGGGCGTGAAACCAGTAATAGCGGCGAATACTGCCCAATGTGAAGGCTGGTTGGAATCGCTTGCCAAGTACGCCGTCGGCAAAGTCATCAAGGTCGCGTGGAAGCGTCGGAAAAAACGATTGAAGCAGGCTCGTCTGTGGCATTGGAGAGTCGAATAGTGTTGCGCTCACGCCGCACTATCGCAGAATTCGCCTCGGCAGCACGGAACTAAAAACCATCGTATGGTAGTGCTCGCTAGAGTGGCAACGAGCTCTGCCATTGGAAAATGCATCTAATGGCTGAGTCTGGCACGGACATTGAACAAGAGGAGTGTGACTCATACACGGCAGTTCACCCTCTGCAGTCCGGAGTTCCCCCCATGCGCACACGATACGTTGCAGCACTGACAGCCCTTCTCCTGAGTTCCGCGTCGGTCCAGGCGCAGCCAGTACGGGTCGATTACACCGTGACCGGTTCGGCCAATCACTGGCTGTTCAACTTCACGCTTGTGAACAACATGGTTGGTGAGCCAGCCGACATGGGCGTGTATTTCTTTGGCGTCAAACTCAACGGCACGGCGGTGGTTTCGACACCAGCCGGTTGGAGCTCGGGCAGCAGCTGGAGCTACACGCCGTCAGACGTGGTGTACGACAACTTCTGGAGCAAGAACAATTTCGTTGGCGTCATGCCCGGCCAGTCGCTCAGCGGGTTCGCAGCAGCGAGCTACACACTCACCGCACCCACGTCCATCGATTGGTTTGCGTACGCCGTTTCCAACTCGGGACAGGAATATCGAGGTGAGGGGAGCTTCATCCCCACGACATCGAATCCCGGTTTCGAGGGGCAGGGTTCAGATCTCAACTGGTCGGACAACGCACCCGACGAATTGACGCCGGTTACAACAACACCAGAGCCGTCCACGTACGTGCTCCTTGCGACAGGGCTCGCGGCACTTGTCGCGGCGTCGTCGCGTCGTCGCGCAACGCAGATTGTCTGATTCGCGGTCCTTTCGTGGCAGTGTTATCACGCGCCGAGCGCGTCGTCTGAACACAACAGAACGGGGACTCCATTGAGTCCCCGTTTCACGTGGGTCCCTTGGCTATGAATTGCCGAATCGTCCGCGCAGCAGCGACCGGAGATCGATTGCCGGTTCGTTGCGTGGCGCGGGCAGCGCTGGCGCTGCATCGCTGCCCAGCGTCACGCGCTGCATGGTGCTGCGCACGCCGGGATCGAGAAAGCGCGACAGTTGTCCAAAGGCAAAGTCGGCGCCGGTGCGCGATGGATAGCTGTGCAACGGATACGTGACGTACAACTGATCACGCGCGCGTGTCATCGCGACGTAGAGCAGACGACGTTCCTCGTCAACTTCGTCTTCCTTGTCGGCGGTTCGCGCCATGGGAAAAATCCCGTCGGCCGCCCAGATCACGAACACGGCGTCCCACTCCTTCCCTTTTGCCGAGTGGGCCGTGGACAAGATGAGGACGTCGGACTCGTCGTCGCCGCCGACCGCCAGGTCTTGTGTATTGGCCGGAGGTTCGAGGGCCAATGCCGCCAGAAACGTGGAGCGATCGGGATACCCGGCGGCGATCACTTCCAATTGGTCCAGATCGGCCAGTCGCGGGCGCGCGTCGTCATACGTGGCGTTCAGGATCGGATCATACAGTTGACGCACCAGTCGGATCGCTTCGGCTGGTGCCTGCACGTTCACCCGGCGCATGCCATCCAGCAGGGCCGACAGCGACTGCAGCCCTGGACGCGCGCGCGACGGCGCGCGTACACCGCCAATCGCCATCGGTTCCCACCCATGCTGTTCCAAAATGTCGACCGCGGCGCGGGCCGTCGCGTCGCCGACACCTGGAAGCAGACGGAGCAAACGATACCAACTCACTTCATCGAGCGGATTTTCCAACACACGCAGAAATGCGAGGATGTCCTTGACGTGTGCCGCGTCGAGAAACTTGAGCCCGCCCCATTTCTCGTACGGAATGCGACGGTTGGTCAATTCGATTTCCAGATCGGCCGACAGATAGCCGGCACGAAACAACACCGCCATCTCACGCAGCGGAATGCCCTCGTCGTGCAATTCGAGAATACGGTCCACCACGAATTGCGTTTGCGCATGTTCGTCGCGCACGGTGACCAGCCAGGGTGGCTCGCCGCCGGTCCGCTCGGTCCACAACTGCTTTGAGTACCGCTCCCGACTGCGCGAGATGAGCGCATTGGTGGTGTCGAGAATTGACGGGACCGAGCGATAGTTGCGCTCCAGCGTGACAATCTGGGTGCCGGGAAACTGGTGCGGAAAATCGAGAATGTTGCGAATGGTCGCACCGCGAAATGCGTAGATGCTCTGCGCATCGTCACCGACCACGGTGATTCGTCCGTTTGTGCAGAGGGCGCGCAGGATGCGCGATTGCAGTGGATTGGTGTCCTGATATTCATCCACCAAGACATGGTCGTACAGCCGTCGGATCTGTTCGGCGATGGGTGGTGCCTGTTCGAGCAGCAGCGCCCACGACAGCAGCAGGTCGTCGTAGTCCAGCAGGTTGCGTTCGGCTTTGCGACGCACATAGTCTCGAAAGAGCGACTCGATATCGCCGGTCCAGGCGAGAAAATGCGGCCACTGGTCGCCAATGAGATCGGCGATGGGGCGATCGGTATTGATGTGCCGCGAGTAAATCGTCAGCAAGGTTTCGGCGCGCGGGAAGCGCGGTGCCGACCGGGGGGCGTTCTGGGAATCGGCGTGCCCAAGCGCGGCGCGCGCGAGGCCCATGAGATCGGCGGCGTCACTTTGGTCAAGGATTGTGAAGTCGGCAGGAAGTCCGGCGGCAGGTCCGAATCGGCGCAACAGTCGATGCGCCGTACCGTGGAAGGTGCCGCCCTGGACTTGCAGCGACGCCGAGCCCACCAACCGCTGACAGCGATCGAGCATTTCCTGGGATGCGCGTCTGGTGAAGGTCAGAAGGAGGATGCGACTGGCCGGCACACCGCGGCTGATGAGGTGAGCCACCCGATGGATCAGGGTGCGGGTTTTCCCGGATCCGGCGCCGGCTACAATAAGGAGGGGAGAGTCGCCGTGGCTGGCGGCTTGCGCCTGGGCGGCGTTGAGCGCCGGCCCGAGGGAGTCTGGAATGGGGGCAGGAATCTCCCGATGGGTGGGGAGATGGATCCGTGTGAGGTCGGCCATCGTCTGAAGGTAATCGGGGAATGTTCGGGGGTGGGTCGCGGAAACGGTCTGAGGGCGCGTATTGCCAGCCCTGTGACGTTTCATTCAGCGCCGCCGTCTTCACCGTGACCCATGGTTTTCAAGAGAGACTCGTCCTCCATCGGGGACAGCTCGTCGCGGAGGAGCTCAGGTTACCGCTCTGTGATGGTGCCGGAAGAGTTGTGCTGAAACTTCCCGCTTGACCGGTTGGGGAATGCACCCTAGGTTTGCGTATTGCGATTTCCGCCTGAGTTCGTTCCGGAGGTGTGTCCGGGCGACTCGGGGGGGCTGTGTCGTCGAGAGGACGCACAGTGAGGACAGTTGGTGTTGTACCTGATGGTGTTGTACGGCAGTGCGGGCATCGAGCCCTCGCTACGGTGTGAATGCCAACCGGCCGCTCCCCGGAACGTGTTCAGTCCACGGTGAGATGTTTGATGAAGATCGTGTCAACTCGACGCGGTTTTTTCACGACTGGTTTGTTTGCGATGGATGACCCGTCCCGACGCAAGCAGTTACCTCCACGACCTCGTAAGAGGGGGATTAATGCAACTCTTTTCTCGGAAGAAGACGCTCATCGCACTGAGCCTCGGCGCGTTGACTGCGCTGGGTGCCTGCGGTGATGACGTCACGGTGCCCGTAGCGCCGGAAGCGCCGGTGGTTGTTTCCATCACGCCTCCTAACGCAACGATGAACATCGGTGAGTCGCTGAACTTTGCGGTTCAGATCACCGGTGGCAGCAAGACCACTCCACCAACGCTCACGTCGTGCACGTCGAGCAACACGGCCGTTGCCACGGCAGCGGTGCAGACGGGTGCCTGCCGCGTCACGGCAGTGTCGTCAGGTAACGTGACGGTGACGGCGTTGGCGTCGACAGGCGGCGCGGCCGCTGCGTCGATTAATGTCGCTCCGGCAGCTGCGGCAATCGGCAATCTCACTACGTCGCCCACGTCGGCGACGCTCGGTGTTGGCCAGACGCTTACGATCGTTCCGAACGTGACCAAGCCGACGGCTGCAGTGGTTGTGGTGTACGCGTACAGCACCAGCAGCTCGGCCATCGCCGGCGTCAATCCGACGACGGGCGTTGTGACGGCTGTGGCGCCGGGCACCGCGACCATCACGGTCACGGCCAGCGGATCAGGCGCGGGCTTCACCACCACGCAGTTGACTGCTGGTGTCACGATCAACGTGACGGCAGCTCCGCCGTCGTTGACGGGTCTGACGGTCCAGCCGACGAACATCGATATGGCCGTTGGCACAACGCGCCAGATTTCGGCGGTGGTTACGGCGGCGCCGGGCATTACGGTCCCGACCCCGACGTTTTCGTCGAACGCCACGTCGGTCGCGCAAGTAACGAGTAGTGGTTTGGTGACGGCCGTGTCGCCGGGTAACGCGCAGATCACGGTGACGGCCACGTCGGCTGGCACAGCGACGCTCGCGGCCACTACCCTGACACAGCTGGTGACAATTACGGTTTCGCCAACGGCGAACGTGACGATCCAGTCGATCATTCAGGGTCCGTACAAGACCACGGATATTGACTCGTCGTATACCGGCTGGAACACGACGCCGCTGCTCGGCTCCGGCCCGACCGGACCCTTGAGCGGTGGTGCGGCGCTCGGCTCAATCGCCGGTATCCGTGTTGCAGCGAATGCGCAGGTCGATCAGTCGGTTGACGTGACCAACACGAGGGACCAGATCCAGGTTGTTCTGAATCTGCAGACCAACAGCCAGCGCGTTGACTCGGTTGTCGTGTACGTCGATCCGGCGGCCACTGGCCGTCGTGCGGCTGCACGTCAGACGTTCTCGCAGGCGCCGTCGGGCAGCACGGAAGTTCGTTTGTATCTGCTTACCGACGACTTCACGCTCAACTCGGCGACTGGCGTGGGCGATGTGCACTTCCCGAACGGTCTGAAGGCCATTTCGGCGTCAGTGTGGACCACCCTGCCTTCCGGCTCCACCGCGGGATCCTGCCCGGTTGCGATCACGGCCAACAACACCTGCGAACTGCAGAATGCGTCGGCCGCACGGCAGAACATCAATTTCAACAACATCGACGGCTTCGCGCTGACGATGACCAAGCCGGCCAATACCGCGCTTGACGCCGCTGCCCGTTCGTGGTGGGGCGGACCGACGGTCAGCGACATTGGCCAGCCAACAGGCATCACGAGCTTCCAGGCGTGGCCGGTTATTTACACGCCGGGTCGGACGATTATCCAGCTCACCGCTGGCTTCGGTCGCTGCTTGGGCTTCAATGCGGCGAGCGGTGTTCCGGTTGGTGTGACGAAGACAGCGCTGCCGTATACGTTCACGGCAGGCACCGCAGCACCGGCTGGCAGCACGGCCTCTCATATCGCCTGCGGCGGACTTGTCGGCGCTTACGATCTGAGCGACAACTTCCGGTTTGAGGATTATCCGCACGTTGTGGCGTCACTGGACAATTCGCAAAACCCGGGACCGCGTACGATCTACGGTTACAACCCGACGCTCGGTTCCGATCCGTTCGGAGGCCCGCGCCCGACGTTGTTCCGTAACTCGCCGTCGGCTACTGCGCCGAGCGCGCTTCGCGTTGATTATCAGGCCCCCGTGCTTACGCTCACGGTCTCGCATCCCAACGGTGAGCGTTGGGTGAATGACCCGTACGCGTTCAACGGAACGTCCTCGTACTTCCCGTACACCGCGTCGGACGGCGCTCCTGCCGTTGGTCTTATGGCCACGCGCAACACGATTTTCCGTGCGGCGTCGGCAAATCCGTGCGCCGGTGGCCAGACGTTCTCCGATATTGGAGGCCTGACGGCAACGGTGGCACAGATTCCGGCAGCGGTGATGCCGCCGAATCGCGAACACCCGTGTGACTTCACGAACAACGCGTACGTGGCACAGGCAACGGAAACCGATCGTCTCGGTAACCGTGGCTTGATCGGTAACCTGTTTACTGCGGCGGCCGGTACAACACCTGCTGTGGCGGCCTCTCCGGTGTTCGGCATCGACAATACCGCGCCGGAAGTTCAGGTGGCGTGGGACGGTGCGGGTCCAATCCCGGATATGCCTAACCACTACCTGGCGACTGGTGATTCGATTTTCCAGCCCGCCGGCGTGGCAGCAGCAACTCCGCAAGCGCAGGCGCCTGCGGCGAACTTGACGGACTTCAACTTCGGCGTCCGTTATCGCGACACGCGTTCAGGCTTCAACATCGCGAACCACGGCACGCGTACGGTGACCCGTTGGGCGCCTAACGCAACGCCGCTTACGTCGAACGTGGCCGTTCTTTCGACCATCTCGACGCGCACGATGAACTTCACGGGTGGTGTGGGTAACCCGGTGGAATCGCAGGACCCGACCTATCGTCGCGACTCTGTGACCATCTATGGCCGTGGTCCGTTGGCCAACCACACTGGCGGCCTCTCGCTCACGGCGAGCGCGTTGGTGCCGGTGGGTTACTACCAGTATCAGCTCTCACTGGTTGACCGCGCCCAGAACACGACCGACTTCGCGAGCAACCCGGCCACGCGTCAGCGTGCCGTGATTGATCGTACGTCGCCGCAAATCACCGGCACGACGATTCCTGCGGTGTGGGGCGCTTCGGGCACAGCAACGGCCATTGCGCAGTCGTTCGGACCGACCGGTACGGATGACGTCGAGGCTTTTGATACCGATCTGTTCCTCCGCTACCCGGCCTTTGATTTCTCGGGTGACGGCTCGATCGGCAGTCTCGTGTCATCGAACGCCGCACGCGTCAAGTTCCGTCGCGAGCGTGGTGGTCTGCAGGGCTTTGCGAACTTCCAGAATCCGTGGGATGTGTTCACGACGACGCTGCTCTCGACACCGTTTGGTCCGGGTGCTGCTCTCTCGAACGCCGGCATGCTGATGCCGATCCCGTCGATTCGTGGCATCGAGCCGGTCGATCCGACCGACGCTCCGATTGCCTGGACGTTGGCAACGAACCCGTTTGGGGGCTTCAAGCCGAACCTCGTGGGTCTGTATGCCTACGACGTGCGTGCTTCGCATCGTGGCCCGACTACTACTCCGGCGCTCTTCACGGCACCGTACACCACCGCGGTTGACCTGCCGTTCAACAACCTCGGACACACGAACACGTTCCCAGGCTTTGAGGCCGCCTATACCGAGCCGCTCTTCGCCGGTAACGTGTCGAATGGAAGTCGTTGGGACGTGAAGGATCTGAACACGCTCACGGCGACTGCTGATCTGCTGATTACCTGGTCGGTATTCAGCCAGAGCGGAAGTCAGGTGCAGGTTCGTGCCACGACGGGTACAGTCGTGACACAGCCGCCGTTCCCGACGGTGAACCTGTTCAAGTGGGAAGCTGACGTTCACCACACGGGTACAGGTGTTGTTGGTGGCGGCGCTCTTCCCACGACACTGGTGGATTCGGCCGCAGGCAACTGGGTCTACATCGCCACGATGACGTCGGCCGGAGCACCGGCCAACCCGTCGCTGTTCGACCAGGGCAGCACGCGGTTCTGGACCTACACCATGACGTTCGCCGACCATAACATCGGTGCGGTGACGCAGGGTGGCACGACCGGTGGCTGCTATCGTGCGGTTGGTGCAGACATCAGTGGTGACGGCATCGTGACGCGCAGCTTTGGTGTGGGCTGCCCGGCCGAAGTCGCAGTTGCCGCTGGAACCAACCCAACCGTGACGCAGCGCATCTATGGCAACGGCACGGGTACCATCTCCAACACGGTTGTCAGTCCGATTACGCTCACCAAGTCGTCGAGTGGCAACTTCGTGACGCGTAACTCAGGCAACGTTGCAAACGGTGCCTTGGTGACGTTCACCATCACGCCGACCGGCGGCAGCACGCTGCAGCAGGCTCCCACAGGTTGCACGCTGGTTGGTGCGCCGGTGTTCCCGACTGCTGGTGTGGTGACGTGCACGATTCCGATTGGCTTCGGCCCGCGGACGATTACCGCGATCTTCGAACTGCCGTAAGGCTGGTTATCGATTATCGCTGGGAATAAGGCAGCGGCCCCACCTTCGGGTGGGGCCGTTTGCTTTTCCGTGGGGTAGCTACGAAGCGCTTCGATCCATAGCGCGACGCGATTATTCTTCACGTGCGGTTTCACTCAAACTCTCAAGTCATGCACACTTTTTCGTTGAAGACGTCCGTAGGCATTTCCTGGCACCGGTTACGGCAACTGGGTATTGCAACCACCCTTGTCGTGCTCGCCGCGTGCTCGGGCGATGTTGGCGCCGGCAAGTTGAAGAACATCCCCAAGGCTGCCAAGCGCGATGCAATTCTGACTACCATGGGCACCGGGCCGATTGTCGCGGTGAGGCCAGACGATGGCCTTCGCGTCGTGAACGGCTTTCGACGTCAGGTTTTTATCACCCAGGCGCGACAGATCGAAGTGGTCTGGTACCGAGAAGAGCCGGGCTCTCTTGACGATGTCATCACCCGGGCGCGCGAAACGCCGGTGATCATCGAGTCCGACTCGCTCGTGGGCTGGGGCTGGAAGTTTTATGGCCCCTTCGCGGCCGCCATGAAGATCCCTGATCCCATGCGCGACAGCAGTCGATTGGATTCCATCTACAAGGCGCAGAAGACACTTCCCAAACCGTAATCGCGTCAAACGCCAGTCAGAGGCTTCCGGGTTCCCGTGGTGTTGCGATGCTTGTCTCGCGGAGCGCGCTGCGGGAATTTGGCTGTGAGCGAGCCGTGAGTTCGAACACCGACGCGAACCCGTCAACCACGGCATCGCAGACCGCGTCCCAGCCGGGGTACGCCGTCCCGCCCGCTGCACATTCTTTCGCCACAGTGGTCATCGTCACCTGATTGATGCCGCACGGTATCACGTGGTCGAATGTGTGCAGGTCGTTCTCAACATTCAGTGCCACGCCGTGCCACGTGACCCAATCGCGCGCGTGCACACCGATTGACGCGACCTTGCGGCCCTCGCGCCAAACACCGGTCTGGCCGGGTTGCCGTTCTGCGTTCAGACCGATCAGGTCGAGCGCGTGAATGATGGCCTGCTCGACCTGACGCAGATACCAGTGCAGATCCTGCCGGTGCCGCTTGAGATCAAGAATGGGGTACGCCACCAACTGGCCAGGCTCATGGATGGTGACGTCGCCGCCGCGATCGACGTCGCGCAACTGGATTCCGCATGCGGCGAGCAGTTCTGGCGATGTCAGCAAGTGCGCGGGTTTGGTGCTGCGCCCCAGCGTCACCACCGGCGGATGCTGGACCAGCAACAGCGTATCGTGCGTCAGCGCTCCGCTGATTCGGCTGGCAGCGATCTCTTTCTGCAACTCCCAGGCGACGTCGTAGTTTACGAGACCGAGGTGGTGAACAGCCAATAGCTCAGGCGTTGGCATTCACTGCGTGGCGTCACGCATGCAGCATTTTCCCCATCGAGTCGAGTACGGCTTCTCCGATCGCTTCGGAGAGCGTGGGGTGGGCGTGCAGAGCCAGATCGATTTCCTCGACGGTGAACTCGTTTTCGCGCGCGACCACCAGTTCATGAATGATTTCGGTGGCATGGGCACCAATGATGTGCGCGCCGAGGATTTCGCCGTACTTGGCGCCGCGGATAATCTTGACGAAACCGTCGGTCTCGCCTGACGTACGCGCCCGGCCATTCGCCGAAAAGGGGAACTTGCCAACCTTGTAGTCGAGCTTTTGGTCCTTGCATTGCTGCTCGGTGAGTCCGACTGACGCGACTTCCGGATGACAGTAGGTACAACTGGGGATGTTGCCATAGTTGACCGGGTGGGCCTGCTGTCCACCCAGCATGTCTGCCAGCACGTGTCCTTCGCGAGACCCCTTGTGGGCGAGCATCTGGTTACCCGCGACATCACCAATCGCGTAGTAGCCGGCGACATTGGTTTCGAACTTCTCGTTGATCTTCACGAAACCGCGATCGCTTTTCTCGATGCCCAAACCCTCGAGTCCGATTTTCTCGACGTTCGGCGCGCGGCCTGTGGCAACAAGGACTTTCTCTACGTCCAGCGTGTGTGTGGTGCCGCCCGCTTCAACGACCAGCGTTGCACCAGATTTAGTGACTTTGACGCTGGTAATTTTCGCGCCGGTGAGGATCTCGATCTTTCGCTTCTTGAACGCCTTCGTGAGCTCGGCGCTGCAATCGGCATCCTCGATGGGCAGGATCGTTGGCAACAGCTCGACGATCGTGACCTTCGTGCCGAACGCGTTGAAAACGTCAGCAAACTCACACCCAACGGCACCACCGCCAACGACTACCATGCTTTTCGGTGCCTTGTCGGCAATGAGCACTTCATCGCTGGACAGCACGACCAACTTGTCCAGTTCGAGTCCCGCCTGGGGAAGCCCGCGAACGCGTGAACCGGTAGCAATCACGACGGCCTTTTTCGCCTCATGCGTTTCCTTCTTGCCGTCGGCGCTGGTGACGCTGACCTTCTTGCCTTTCTCAATCACACCGTCACCGCGGATCCAGGTGATCTTGTTTTTCTTGAACAGAAATTCGACGCCCTTGGAATTCTGGCTGCTGATGGCACGCGAGCGCTTCATGGCGCGACCGAAATCGAGTGTCATGCCTTCGATCGCGATGCCGTGCTCGCCGGCGTGCGCGAGTTTCGTGGCGAGGTTGGCGCTCTCAAGCAGCGCCTTGGCGGGGATACAACCCCACAGCACGCAGGTGCCGCCCAGCGCTTCGCGCTCGATAACCGCGGTCTGGAGGCCGAGCTGCGCACAGCGAAGCGCGCAGACGTAACCGGCGGGGCCACCGCCGAGGATGATGACGTCGAAAGAAGCCATGAGCTTGGGGGGGGCGTGAAATTGGGCGCGGATTGGCGCGGATTTGGAAAGCTACATCAGCGGACAGATCCGCAACCACCGAGCAACTGAAGGGGTGAGGGTGGAGCGGTGGGCGGGGGGGGGGGTGGGGTGGGGGGGGTAGTTGGGGGTGTGAGGCCGCACCGCGCCAC
>JANMRE010000192.1:0-3480 GCA_031370885.1 Gemmatimonadaceae bacterium | reverse complement strand
ATCCTGTGGAGTCGACGCCGATCAGGTTGCCCTGGATCACGTTGCCGATCGTGCTGGGCCCGTCGAGTCTGATGCCATAGCTGCTGTTGCCGGAGATGATGTTGCCGGCTCCGTTGCTCGCGCCGCCGATCGTGTTGGTGGACGCGCTCGCAGTGACCGAGATCCCGATGGACGTGTTGCCGAGGTCGGCCAGGCCATAGCTGTCAGTGCCGACAACGTTGCCGAGGATCGCATTGTTCGTGGTGCCCGGGTTGGATAGCGCGATGCCGGTACTATTCGCAGAAATGACGTTGCGCGCTGCACGCGATGTGCCGCCGATGGTATTGCCGCTCGCTCCGCTGGCGATGGCGATGCCGTTTCCGCTGTTGCCGCGCGCCAGCGCGCCATTCTTGTCGGTGCCAACATAGTTTCCGGTAACGGCGTTGGACGTGGCCGACGAGCCGGTGATCACAACACCGCCCCCGGTGTTGCCGGATATCACGTTGCCGTCGCCAGCGGTCGTGCCACCGATGGTGTTGGATGCCGTACGCACGACGACCCCGCGGGAGAAATTCGCGTTGACGGTCGCGCCGTCGGCGAGCACGCCGACGTAGCTCCCGGCAAGGGTGTTGCCGCCCAGCGAATCGATGACAATGCCATCACGCCAGAATCCATTCACGATAAGCGAGCGAATGACGCTGTTGCCGCCTTTGATCGTGAGTCCGTCGGTGGCCGAGAAGATCGTGCCGCCATTCAGTTCGATGATGGGCGCCGACGTCCAGCCTGGTTGCGTTCGCCCATCGATCACCATCGGCGTGATGAGTGTGGGCAACGCCGACGCCGGCGTGATGGTGGCCACGCCGCTGCTGAAAAAGTTATTCGTCGAGCGCAGTCCTGCCGCTGCGGTCCCATTCGAAATCATGAAGACTGCGTTGTCCTTCGCCGCCACGCGTCCTGCTTGCGCGAGACTCGCATCCCCGCCCAGGAGATTGGCGTTGTTGATGAACTGGCGCAGCGAGCCCTGGCCGGAGTTGTTCGTGTTGACGATGGTGTTGAAGTTGAAACCGAAGTCTACGCCCGTCACCTCGCCCGTGGTGATCGTTGCACTGGTGATGGACTGCGCCGAACCTGATGGCCCGACGCTGAACACACCGGTCGAGGTGTTTAGCGTGGCGCCCGCGCTGCCCGGCGCGGCGTCGGCGATGGACGGATTCTGGCCGCCCACGTAGTCGGTCACGGCCACCGCCGCGCCACTGCTGGCGTTGGTGCGATAGGTCTGGACGGCTTTGAGCGCGGTGGTGTACCCGGTGCGGGATGATCGTACCGAGTCGTTCACCACGCGTACGGTGTAGTTGGCGATTGTCAGACCACTGAACGAGTACGCGCCGCCCGCTGGTGTCGTGGTCGAACTCACGAACACTCCGCTATTGTCGTACAACTCAACGCGCGCTGCTGCTTGGCCGACGCCAGAGGCGGTCGCGAAACTCCGGCCGGCGCCGCCGCCATAGTTGACGTCTTCAAAGACTGTGCCGGAGATGGCATAGGTGAGCGCCTCGCCGATTTGAAACGCACTGAATGCGTTAGCGCCCGTGACTTGCGTTGTGGTCGCGGTCCGCGTTCCCATCGTGGGATACGTCCATCCGGCGTTGTACTTGCCGACAATGACGTAGGCTGTGTTGGCGCTGGCGTCAACGTCGCCGGCCACGAAGGTGAACGTCGCGCTGTAGGTCGTGAACGTGATGCCGCTGTTGGTCAGGCTCCAATATCGATTGACCGTCTTGCTGGCGTTGATCGCGGCGGTGCCGATATTCGGATGATCGCCGGCAGCGCTGCTCGCCGACAGATTTCCCGCAATGATCACGTTGGCGAACGTCACATCCATTGGGGTGAAGTTGGTTGCATCGCCAATCTCAAATGTTTTCGACGTGGCGCCAGCGGCGATGTACTTCTGAAGGTTCCCGTTGATGTGGCCACTGGTGCGCGACACACTGCCGGTCGTACTGCTGCTCAGCGTGTTCGCGCCCGTCGTGATGATCCCGCTGGTGAGCGTGAGCACGCCATCAACGGTCGCGTTGCCGCCCATCGTAACGCCGCTGCCGTTGTTCATTTTGAGGCCACCATACGTCAGGGCGCTGATCACCTGCGCTGCTGCGCCCACGTACTCGACCGTCAGGTTGGTGAGCGTTTTGGTGGTGATCGTGTACTGATTTGTGAAGCCGGCCGTGGCCAGCGTACGCGTTACTTGCACCGTGCCGCTACCCGTCAACGTGCCCGCGCCACTGATGATCTCGGCCGCCGCGGGCGTGAAGGTGGCCGAGGCGTTCACGGTGAAGGTCCCGGCCACCGCGAAATCACCGCTCGCCGAAGCTGCTGCCGACGCCGCAATTGCGAGGCCGCTGAACGTCAGCGTGCCGCTGTTGCTGATCGACGCCCCATTGTTCAGGGTGAGCGTGCCGGCGCTCGGACTCAAGACCGAACTGCTCCCCGTAGTGAGCGCCCCGCTCACGCTGAAACTGCTCGCGGTGGTCACCGTCGCCGACGCCGGTATGGTGAGCGCGCGAAACGTCAGCGTGCCCGCGTTGCTGATCGATGAGCCGTTGTTCATCGTGATCGTGCTGCCCGCCGACGCGATCAGGCTGCCACCACCGACCACGCTCAAGGCCGTCGCCACGGAGACCGCACCGGTCGTCGCGACACTCGCGCCGCTGATCGTCAGGTACCCGTAATTCTGACTGCTGTTGAGCGTGGCCACGTTCGTCGACCCCGCGTACTCCACCGTGCTCGTGCTGCCAATCGCGTGCGTGGCAAACAGTGTCGGCAGCGTGCCGGCGCCGCCGATCTTGAGCGTCGCGCCGTTGGCAACCGTGAGCGTGCCACCGCTGCTGGTGCGATTCATCGTGAACGCGGCCAGGTCGAACGTGCCGGTTTGCACCGACAGGTTGCCATTCGTGATGTTCATGTCTCGGCCAAGGGTTGCCGTCCCCGAGGCTTTGTTCACGACCACATTGGCAAACGTCATGATGGCCGTCCCACCGAGGGCCTGCGCGCCGGTGCCATTGAACGTGACGGTGGTCGCAAACGAGGACATGTTGGTCAGCGTGCTGAGGGACCAGTTGCCGGCCACACTCACACTCACACCCGCCGTCGCATCGAAGTTCGGATCGGCGTCGATCTGCACATGGAAGAACTGCGTCGCTCCGGTGGTGGACGGCCACGCCGCCGCCGTGCCGGCTCCCTTGAACGCCACGGTGCCGCTGCCGCTTCCCGCGAACGTCCCGCTGCTCTTGAAATCGCGATACACATTGAACGTGCCTGCCGACTGATTGTACGTGCCCGCAGGCGCACCGGCGATCGTCGTGAGGTCCTGCACATCCACCGTGCCGCCACTCTGCGTGAGCGTGCCGCCCGCCGCGATGGTCAAGTCGGTCGTGGGATTGCTGCCCCCTGAGGACGCCAGATGCAGCAGGCCCGTGCCCGACACGTTTACCGCGCCGCCGCTGT
>JANMRE010000176.1:0-5295 GCA_031370885.1 Gemmatimonadaceae bacterium | reverse complement strand
ACGAAGTGGAGGTGGGCTATAGTTTGTATCCTGCCTGGTGGGGACTCGGTCTGGCGGCGGAGGTGTCGCGCGCCTGTCTCGATCACGCGCAGCAGACACTCAAGCTCTCATCGGTTGTCGCGCTCACCGTGCCGCAGAACCTCCGCTCGCAGCGCGTGCTGACCAAGCTCGGCATGCGCTTCGAACGCGACCTCCAATACGATGGGAAACCGCACGTGCTTTTTCGCACGCACCCTTGGCCTTCGGCCAACGAATTGGGACTGGCTGCCGACAATCGAAACCGGCCGAACTGACAGGCCGTTAGGGTTACCAATACCCTGCCACTGGAGGACTCTGCCCGTGCTCACCATGCTCTTGCGTCTTTTTGCTCTGCGACCGCTGCTATCGATGGCGATCCTGGGGATCCCTGTCCTGATGCTGGTCGCCGTTGGCCTGATCACGATTTTCGCTTTGAAGGCAATCGTGTTCGTTGTGCTCCCCATTTTGTTGGTCGTCTGGCTGGTCCGACGCTTCTCGCGGCGCGGACCCGATTCGCCGTAGCGGCAAACGGTTGTGTCAACCGAAATGATCGGGACCACCGCAGGATCGCCTATCTGAACAGGTTGTCGATCATCGACTGGGTAATCAGCACCCTGCCCTTCTCGGTTCGCCGGAACCGCTTGGCATCCAAGGCCGCGTCTTCACCAACTACCAACCCCGCCGGAATGCGTGTCCCGCGGTCGATCACCACATTGCGCAGTCGCGCCGAGCGTCCGATGTCGACGTACGGCTGCACCACCGCGCCGTCAAGATAGGCCCACGAATGCACCTGCACTCCGGTGAACAGCAGCGTTTTGTGGATGCGCGCACCGGACACGATGCAGCCGCCGGAAACGAGTGAGTTGAGCGCGAGACCCCGCCGACTGTCTTCGTTGTGCACGAACTTGGCCGGTGCGGTGATCTCGCTGTAGGTCCAGATTGGCCAATTGTGATCATACAGATCGAGCGATGGCGTAACGCTGGTGAGATCGATGTTGGCTTCCCAGTAGGCGTCCACGGTGCCGGCGTCGCGCCAGTACGCTTCAGCCTCCGACGCCGCCTTCACGCACGACGTGCTGAACCGATGCGCGACGGCTTTGCCGTTGGACACGACGTACGGAATGAGATCCTTTCCGAAATCCCGACTGGACGACGGATCGGCCGCATCGCGGCGCAGCAGCTCAAACAGATACGTGGTGTTGAAGACGTAAATCCCCATACTGGCGAGTGCCAGGTCGGGATTGCCGGGAATCCCCGGCGGATCGGACGGCTTCTCAAGGAACGACACTATGCGGTCGTCAACGTCCACGTGCATCACGCCAAAGCCCGTGGCCTCAAGACGCGGCACTTCCAGCACGCCCACCGTCACGTCCGCGTTCTGGTCCACGTGCTGCTGCAGCATCAGCTCGTAGTCCATCTTGTAGACATGATCGCCGGCCAGAATCACCATGAACTCCGGGTGATACGCCTCAATGATGTCAATGTTCTGAAACACGGCATCGGCCGTGCCTTCATACCATTGCGTTTCGGATACGCGTTGACTGGCCGGCAGAATGTCAAAGCTCTCATTACGCTCGGGCCGGAAGAAATCCCAGCCGCGTTGCAGATGTCGGATGAGACTGTGCGCTTTGTACTGCGTGGCCACGCCAATGCGGCGAATGCCGGAATTGAGCGCATTCGACAACGCGAAATCGATGATGCGCGTCTTGCCGCCGAAGTAGACTGCCGGTTTGGCGCGGCGATCGGTGAGCTCGTACAGGCGCGAGCCGCGCCCACCGGCGAGCACGTAGGCCATGGCGGTGCGTGCGAGGGTGCCGTGGCGATGCTGGGGTGTCATAGCGGAATCATGTTGAACGGTCGCGTGCGGCGGAAGGGTGCCGCCTGACGTACATTGGCAATGTGTCGACTCGGCGACAACCGCCACCGATAGCCGTCTTTCCGCCCGTATGCCCATGCGTGTGCTTTTCGCCGCCGCCGAAGTGGCCCCCTTGGTCAAGACGGGCGGACTGGCCGACGTGGCCGGTGCGCTCCCCGCCGCCCTCCGCGCCGCCGGCCATGATGTGCGCGTGGTGATGCCCCGCTACCGCGAAGTGCGGGAGCGCGCCGTGCCCATGGACGGGCCTATTGCCGCCACGTTTCTGCCCGTCGGGAACGGATCGGAGGAGTTGCGGGTGTGGCGTTTGGCCGACGACACGGTGCCCACGTATCTGCTCGATATCCCAGCGGCGTTCGAACGCAAGACCATCTACGGTGAACAAGACGACGATCGTCGCTTCATTCTGTTCACGCGCGGTATTCTGGCGCTCATGCAGCACCTGCGCGAAGTGGAGGGATGGCAGCCAGAGGTCGTGCACAGTCACGACTGGCATACGGCCCTGCTGGCCAATTACATCCGGACCGTCTACTCCTACACCTTCGGCCACATCGCCACGGTCTTCACCATTCACAACCTGGCGTATCAGGGACAGTTCAGCACACGCTCCCTGCCGCTCACCGGTTTCGCCGACCGGGGCATGATCGAAGATGCCATTGGACCCGGTATTGCGGGATCGTTCAACTGCATGGCGCGCGGTATTGCCTTCAGCGACGTGATCAGCACCGTGAGTCCCACATATGCGGAGGAAATCATGACACCTGAGTACGGCGAGCGGCTGGACAGTCTGCTTCGCAGTCGACGCGACCGGGTGGTTGGTGTGCTCAACGGTATTGACACCCTGGCGTTCGATCCGGCCACCGACCCGCACATCATCGAGCCGTATGACGCCAACGATGTGTCGGGCAAGGCGGAGTGCAAGAGCGCGCTGCAACGCGCTTTTGGGTTGGAGGTGACCGCCGAGCGTCCGTTGCTGGGTATCGTGTCCCGTCTGGTGGAGCAAAAGGGTCTTGATCTGCTCGATCAAGTGGTGCCGGTATTGGTGCGCGAGACCGACGCCCAATTGGTGGTACTGGGGTCGGGACAGCCGAATATCGCAAACGCGTTCCGGCGTCATGCACAACGTTTCCCGGATCGGGTCGCGGTACGCATTGGTTTCGATGCCGCATTCGCGCAACGTGTGTACGCCGGCAGTGATGCATTCCTCATGCCGTCACGCTTCGAGCCATGCGGTCTGGGTCAGATGATTGCGTTGCGATACGGCAGTGTCCCGATCGTACGCGCCACCGGCGGCTTGAACGACACAGTGCGCGAAGGCTATGAGGGCAACGGTTTTCGATTTCATCCGTACGACGCGCGGGATTTCGCCGACGCGATCGGCCGCGCGCTCCACACGTACCGTGATCCGGCCAGTTGGGCCATACTCCGAGAGCGCGGCATGCGTGAGGACCACTCGTGGACGCACGCGGCAGCGCGATATGAGGCGATATATCGAAGAGCAGTAGGAAGTAGGCAGTAGGAAGGGGGAAGTACGTTTACTTGAGTACCAAGTACTTCCACTCAGTACCAAGTACTTCCACTCAGTACTGAGTACTTACTGCGGCGGTCGGCAAGGAGTACTTCCTACTGTGGTCAGTAAAGAGTACTTGGTACTGCAGTAAATGTACTTCCGACTTCCGACTGCCTACTTCCTACTCTCCTAGTGCGTATTCTCACGTATCGACCCGAGTATCGGTCCGCGTTTGAGCGGCTCAATCGCGACTGGCTCGAATCGTATGCGTTGCTCGAAGACGCCGACGTCGCGTATTTGCTTGACCCCGAGGGCTGCATCGTGTCATTGGGAGGCCAGGTCTTCTTTGCCGTCGATGGTGACGACGTTGTTGGGACCTGTGCGGCCATCTATGTGTCGTCATCGACCTTCGAGTTGGCGAAACTGGCCGTCGCTCCGGCGGCACGCCGACGCGGTATCGCGAGACTCCTCGCGGAAGCGGTGCTCCAGTTTGCCCGTGATGCCGGCGCCAGCCGCGTCGAGCTGAGTTCCAATAGCCAGCTTCCCGCAGCGATCCACCTGTACGAATCGCTGGGGTTCCAGCACACCGCTCCGCCAGCCGCCATCCGTTACTACTCGGCCGACGTGTACATGGCGCTCGCCCTCTGAGGCCGGATGGCCGCCACGCATTCACAGAATGCTGCTGATCGCCGCGCCGCGGTCTCGACACACCCTCGCGCAGGAGAGATACTTGAGGCTCCCCTCTCCCTGCCCTTCGATGACCAAGCCGTTCTCGCGACGTGATTGGATCAAGACTGTAGGCGTTGCCGGCGCCCTCGCGCCGTTCGACTTCATCAACGGTGAATCGCCCGCCCCGGCGCCGGTGATTCCCGCGCCGCTCGATGTTCGAAGTGTCCACGCGCCCGGCGATATCGTCGAGTTGTATTCCACCAGCGACGTGTTCATTCCGCCGCGTGGCAATTCGTTCATGAAGTTCAGCTTCGATTTCCCCGAACCTGCGGTGGTGTTCGGTGATCACCGATTCAGCTTTCTGCTCTTCACCGAAGAGAACACGTACAGTCTCGATCGGGCGCTCATGCGGGCCAGCGGCAACACCGACGCGCTCGAACTGACGTGTACGGGGCTCGTATGGGCGGGTGGGCAGGAGAAATCCCCCGGCACGGTGTCGGTCAAGTTCACGCGGACCGGTCGCACGATCGAGTGGGACATCATGGCCGAAATGGCCAAGCCCATCAAAACGGTGACCACAGTGATTCGCGATGTGCCACGCGGAAAGGTGTCATTCGGCGGCGGCGCGCTGAACGAAACGCGCGATGGGGACGTACTGGGTGGCTACACGTTTGGCGCCGGCGATCTGCACGGCGCGGGGACACCGCAAAGCATGACCACGGCCGTGTCGATCCTGCAAGCGGCCGACGCCGACTTCCTGTACCTCACGTCGCAGGACACCAAAGTGCGCCCCAAGCGCCACTACTACCAAGCGGGCGAACGGGCGTTTCGGCTGGAAGCCATCTACGAGCACGACGCCTGGCGCAACGACACACGCGTGGTCGTGCCACGCTGGCAATTGGGGCATGCGGCCACCTTTGAAGACGCCATGACGCCGCACATGACGCACATCGAAAAGGCATACAAGCTCCCGTCATGGGAGACCCGTCAGGATGTGCCCACGTGGATGCGCGACATCGCGATGGTGACTACCCTGCACGGCATGCACTACACGGGGTTCATGTTCAACGACTATGCCCAGCAATTGGCCATTCTGCGGTGGATGGCCACGCAGATTCCCGCCGAACGCGTGTTGGTGTTTCTGGCTTCGTGGGATGGGCGCTATTACTGGGACTACCCCAACTATGTGGTGCCGCAGCGCATGGGTGGCGAACGTGGGTTTCGC
>JANMRE010000093.1:0-16123 GCA_031370885.1 Gemmatimonadaceae bacterium | reverse complement strand
GCACCCGCAGCTGGCCGGCCGTTCGCTGGAAGAAGTGTTCATCGCGCTCACGGGTGATGGAACCACCGAATTGGCATCGGTATGAGCGGCGACGTGCGCGAGGTCACCAGCACACCGTCTCCGGCGGCGGCGATGTGGTTTTTGTATGTGCGTACGGCGCGTAATCGCCTGCGGGCCCAAATCAAGCGTGCCCGCAGCCCCCGCTATCTTGTGGCCGTCATCCTCGGTGTGTTGTACATCTGGTGGGCGATGTTCCGCAACACACGGTTCGGTGGAGGTCCGCTCGCTTCGGTCGTGCGCAGCGATCTTGTCCTGCCGGTTCTCGCTGCATTGCTGATGGTGTCGGCGGCACGCTGGTGGATATTTGGTGCCGACCGCGGCACGCTCGCGTTTGCACCTGCCGAGGTGCAGTTCCTGTTTCCCGCACCCGTGTCGCGCCGCGCGCTGGTAAACGCGAAACTGGTACGTACCCAGCTCATGATCCTGCTCAACACCATCATTTTCTCGGTACTCCTGCGTGGTGGCAGTGGTTCGGCGCAGGGATGGCGTCGCGGCATTGCGCTCTGGATCGGGTTTTCCGTGCTGGCGCTGCATCGGCTCGGGGCGGCGATCGTGCGGGCAAATGCCCTCGAACATGAACGTCCGGGGCAACGTCGAAGTTTGGTGCCGATTCTCATTTTCGGAGCACTGCTGAGCGCCGTCGCGTGGGGTGTCCTCTCGCGCTTCAATCAGCTCCGCGTAGCCAGCACCCAGGGATTCAAGGCCGCCAGTCTCGCCATCATCGACGCCCTGCAGCAGCCCATTCCGGCCGCCGCGCTCTGGCCCGTTCGCGCCGTGTTGGCGCCGGTGTTTGCCGTCGACGTAGGGAGTTGGCTCACCACCGTGCCGTTCGCGATTGGCATCCTGTTGGTGCACTACCTGTGGGTTGTGCGACTGGACGCGTCGTTTGAAGAAGCGGCGCTGGAGGCCACACAGCATCGCGCCGAACGGCTGGTGCGTTTTCGTTCCTCGCAGATGGGGAAAACGCGCTCGAAAAAAGGCAAGCTTGCGCGCGTGCCGCGGTTGCCCATGTTCGGCCCGCCATCGATTGCCGTCGCCTGGAAGAACATCGCCGCTGCCATGCGCGGGGGCGCATGGCGCTCTCAGTTGATCTCGTTCACCATCGGTCTCGTGGTGATGGCCATCGTAATCCGCACCACCTCGGAAGACGCGGCCGACCTCTTCCTCGGGATCACCGTGGGATGGGGCGTCATGCTCGTGTTCGTCGGGCCGTTGTGGATGCGGTTCGATCTGCGACTCGACCTGCCGCGCCTGTCGATTCTGAAAACCTGGCCACTCCCGGGGCGACAGATCGTTGCCGCAGAGATCGCGGCGGTAACGTTGCTGCATTCGATCACGATCTGGTCGCTCATGATCGTGCCGATCGTGCTGGTGATGATGGACCCGACGCTGCTCGCCGCGAGCGCTGCCGGTATCCCGATGTTTCTCTCCGTCGCCATCGGTATTCCCGTCTTGAACGCGCTGATGTTCACCGTCCAGAATGGCGCGGCCTTGCTCTTTCCCGCGTGGGTCAAGCTCGGCACCGAAGCGCGCGGATTCGAGACAATGGGACAGAATCTGCTCACGATGGGGGCCACCACGCTGGTAGCTGCCGTGGCGTTGGTCTTTCCCGTTGGTTTGGGGCTCCTGATTGTATTCCTGGGCCGATCGCTCAACGGATGGGCGATGCCGCTGGCGACATTCCTGGGTGGTCTCCTGCTTATGTTGGAGTTGTGGCCGGTGGTCTTCTGGTTGGGCGACCTGTTCGACCAGACCGACGTCAACGACGTTGCCGTGGGCGCCTGACGATACATACCGATTTCACCGTCCTCTTTCTTCGGGACGTGATCACTCTTCTCACTGTACGGTACCAGCACGGTCGTCGTCCACGCGGTCGACGCACCATCCGTACTCGACTGCATTCCGTCATGTCGTCCGACGATTTCGAAGGTCCCGACAGCAGCGCAGGCGACGAGTTCTCCGACTCGTCAGCCGGGCATGAAGCACGCCCCGCCGTGTTTGTGACCACCCGTGAACCGGTCAATCTCACGGTGAACCAACTGGACGATCCGCGCGCACCGGATTCCTCGGCGCTTGCCGCGTATATCGACGGTCGTCTGGTAGCGCGCAGCGCCATGCAACCCGACGCCATTGCCCGACTCGTGGACCTGCACTTGTTCGACGAATCGGTGCGTCTCGGGCTGTTTGCCTTCGAGGAGGAACCGGGACTCCAGTGTCGGCTCTTTGCCCTGGTCCCGCGCGCGGCGTTGGAGGCCAACGCACATGCCGCAGAGCCCTGGAAGGCCAGCGTGCCAAGTTACGAATCGATGAGCAGCCATCCTGATGTTGATGACGAGGATGATGACGAAGACGATGATGATGGCAATGACGAGCCGACGGACGACGAGATCGACGATCTGATGCCGTTCGAAACCATTCTGCTGGGACACATCGTGCGCTTCGCCAAAGATCGTCAGCATCCCGGCGATCTCGCCTCCGAAGCCGTCGATATCCTGCAGCGCATCATTCATGGCGCAGAATCGCTCGAAGATGCCGATCGCAAGGCGATCGACGACCTGCTGGGTTCCCTGTAGCCGCAGATCGTTTCAGGTCGAGACGAACG
This sequence comes from Gemmatimonadaceae bacterium, assembly GCA_031370885.1. Classification (GTDB taxonomy): domain Bacteria; phylum Gemmatimonadota; class Gemmatimonadetes; order Gemmatimonadales; family Gemmatimonadaceae; genus Gemmatimonas. The sequence goes on along the minus strand of JANMRE010000093.1, from coordinate 13,461 downwards.
CGTTTGCCATCCACTGCAGTCGCTTCCACAGGAACGCAGCGTACATGGCGCGGCGTCGCACCACGTCACCACCGAACACGTTGAGATAGTCGTCGGGCACCACCGCGACGGCCTCATCGATCGTCTGGCGTGAACAGCGCGGCGCCAGCATCTCGTGTGCCGACGACAGTACGGGCGCCGCCCAGCCGAATACATGGCCGACAATATTGTAGGGACGATGCGCCGAGTCTTCGCGCACGGCGCTCCAGTCGTGCTGGAACGGCAACGCCGCCCCGTGGTCAATCAGCCACCAGGTTCCGCGCCGTACCATGATGTTTGGGTTGGCCGGCGAGCGATCGAGATTCTGCACCAGCATATCCAACCAGAGCACCGACGCGGCAACTTCAAGCGGAACACGCTCGTACTCCGACGGCGTGAGATTACGCGCCGTTTCCAGCAGCTCGAAGCCCACATTGATGCCGACACTGGCGTTCAACAGGTCGCGCAGTTCGTCGCTCACGTCGGCCGATGTCACATGGAGCGGCAGCTCTACGAAGGCGCGGCGAGGCACGGCAAGCGAGAGGGTATCGGCCAGTTCGGCGACAATCAGTTCCGCGATCAGCGCCGGAGTTCCCTGAGCCGCCCCACGCAGTTTTGTGAACCACAACCCGTGGGCGGTTTCCACGACCACTGGAGACGACGAACCCTGCCGCTCGCGACGTACAACGTGCGTGGCCTGTATGGTGTGCGGAGCGTTCCGCACGGCGTTCCCGTCGGCGATTGACATTTCGTTGATATGACTGGGCTGCTGTCAGGAACTTTGGGGGAATATCGTGCCGGAGAGCGGGCACGGTAGTGTCAGGGCGTGGATAGGCCCCTGTTGGAGTTGTTGACAACACCTTCGTCGGTTGGCATATTCTCAGAGATGAGCGCGATGCTGCTCTTTCGGTCTCGCGTGATCTACGCGGAAGACGCGTTCGCCGAGCTTGTGCTCTGGCGCCTGCGGTTGCCCGTTGCAGGCTCTGGACACCGTTACAAGTACCGACTGGCGTACGTGGTCAACGGCACCTGCGTGTTACGCTTCGATAACGAGGCGGGCAAGGGCGACCACTGTCACGAAGGGGCGCAAGAACTTCCTTACCGGTTCACGACGCCGGATCAACTACTTGTCGACTTCGACTCCGCGATTGCGAGGTGGAACCATGAAAACCGTCACCCTTGAAGTCCGCGCGCCTGGCGCTGCGATGTCGGGTTTTGCCAAGGCCTGGAAGAGCGGCAAGGCGGATACCTCGGCGCGCATCGTGTTCGCTTCCCCGGAACTGCTCTGGCGAGTGTTGACGGCCAAGCGCTGGGAGCTCCTCAAGACATTGTGCGGTGCCGGTGCGATCTCCATCCGCGAAGCGGCTCGGCGCGTTGAGCGCGACGTCAAGGCGGTGCACGGCGACGTGACGGCACTGCTCAAGGCTGGCATTCTTGAACGCACAGAGTCCGGTGGCATCGTGTTCCCGTTCGATGCCGTGCAGGTGGAGTTCACATTGCGTGCGGCGTAGCACGCGCGTTGTGTGAACGCCGACTGCGTGCGTTCGGTGACTCGATGGTCCATTTGGCGGTTGATAAGTCAGGCCACACCAAGCGACGCACACATGCGCGGAGCAATCATGACGCGTACGCGAGCTCATCGAACGACTGCCACTCTTGTCACTCTGTGGCTCGTCATCGCGACCGGTTGCGGCGGCGTATTGAGCGTTGAGCCGACTGGGCAGATCTCGGTTCGAAACGTCACTACCGATAGTATTGCCGTGACCATCTTGGAACGTGAGGACGCCTATCGCGTCGACCCCGTACCCGAGCGTCCAGCGGCGGAAGAGCGCGACCGACTCATTCTGCCAGGTGGTAAACGACAGGTAGAGCTCTCGCAAATATTCGGATACCGCCCCGGCAAAGACATCCGAATCTTCCTCTATCGCATCCGACAGGCGCGCTCAGTGTTCGTCGGCGTGCGAGATGTGTCGGCCGCGTCGCTACGCGCGAGCGGATACACTGTCGAGATTCGGGCGTCGGAGTTCCCACCGTGACGTCACGGAGCGCTGTTAAGCAATGCGGCACCGTGTGTCCGTGTGCCGCGCCACCTCAGCGTATCGCCAGCGGCGCGCCGATCGACCCAGTCGCGCCCACGATAGGGACCGGACTGTAGACATACACGAAGCGATACGCTCTGTCGGCCGCCGCCGGTCCGCGCATGAAAGAGCAGCAGCCCCCCGCCATTCAGCGGCAGAGGTTGGAGGAATGGCATCGTCGCGCTGCTTGTGCTCAACGTCACCGGAAGTGGCGTCGAGCTACCGCCGGTGGCGGCCACCTGCCGCAGCTGTCGCAACGACTCGGTAAACACGATGGTGTCGTTGACGCCCCGGGCGAGACAACACGCGTCCCTCGCCGGCGTGATCGACTGGACGTTGCCGCCGTCAAGACGGGTCCGCGCCAAACCGCTGGCCGTTCCGAAGGCAATCCAGTCCCCGTCGGGAGAAAACGCGGGATGGGCAGCGCCCTCGTGCCGGCGATCTCCTGCGCCCGCTCATCTCCCAGGCGCCGCACATACAGGTGCGACGTGAAACTGTCGTTGCCGTCGCCGACAGAGTCCCATGCCGCGTACACGATGCGGCTGCCGTCTGGTGACAGCGCGAGTGAAGTAGTCGAAGGCTGACACACGGGCGCCGCCGCCTGCTCGGGGCTCATGCATTGCGGCGTCCCGAGGCTGATCCCCGTCTGCGTGACGCGCAGGCCGCAGGCCGCAGGCCTGCGCCACAGCGAGCGCAATGCCAAAGTCGGCGATCATCGGCTGTCCGGCCTGCAGCAGCACATTCTCCGGCTTGAGATCCCGGTGGATCACGCCGTGCTGGTGGGCGTAGTCGAGCGCCCCCGCCATCGTGCGTGCCAGGCGCACGGCCTCGTCCACCGGCGACTGCTGCTCGCGAGATGTCAGGCCTCGTCGATTGTTGCTGACGGAGGAATCGCCGATGCTACAATTCGGTCGGCGAATTCCCGAATGTGCTCGATTGCCATCGGAGCATCTTGAATGGGCAGCGCAAGTTCCTTCGCCAGCCGAGTGAACGGCTCCATCCAATGCACAGGAGCCTCGAATGCCGGTGGCCACGGATGAGTAGCGCGCGTCTGAAACACCATCTTGCACGCGTCGAACAGAGCCACGTAGTCGGTGACGAGCGGCTCCAACATCAGCAAGTCAACGAGATCCCGGAAGCGTTCATTGCGCTTGCCGGAGCGAGGCGGCAAGGTCATGCCGTGCAATTTCTGCGCGATATGCATCCTCAGCGTCAGACACGGCAGATCAACTGGCCCGTGCACACCGAACGCCTCGAACAACGGAATACCCGGTACTCGTTCCACCTCCGACTCACCCTGTTCGGCACGCGTGACGTCTACTACCACATTGGTCCATGCGCCACCGCGATAGGTGACGCCGAACTCCAAGTTGATTGCGCCGTTATCCAGTCGCTTCGGCTCGCCCTTTCGTCGAAAGGCGAATCCCTGATCCGACTCCGCGGTAAGCGCGCGTTCAAGCGCGCGCGCCATATCAACATGCTCATCATGAAGGACGAGATCGATGTCCTTCGTGGCCCGAGCACGGTCACCGAGTCGAAGCTCGAGCGCTACGCCACCTTTCACCGTGAATCGATGGCCGTCGACTTCGGCGGCAGATCGCTCCAGAATGCCAGACATGATCATGTACGCGATCCAGGTTCGAACACGACCTTCGGTGACCCCGGCTCTTTGTGCGTAGGCACGAGCATATCTGGTCAGCACCCCGGCAGACGCAGAGGGGCCAGCCGAATGCTTCGGCATGTTTGGCGTCATCGCGCCAGATGCGCGCGCGCGCGGTGACGATCTGCTCCGAGCAACTCGTGTGAGAGAAGATCCGCTTCGTCGAACGTGAGTTCACCATTCCGTCGACCATCGTCGATGGCCTGCCGCACGAGTGCGGCGCCGAGGTGATCCGCATGCACGTCGCGGACGGTGCGAACGGGCGAGGTAACCGGTATTCCCTCCACGACGCGCACGTCGGTGTCCGCAAGCTCGGCGTAGTGAAGGACGACATGCCGAGGGACTGCGCGACGTACACGGAAACCAACGGGAAGCGTGATGTGCACTTTCGCTGGACTCACGTCGCTCAGGTGGTAGAAAGCGAGCGCGGACTCGTGCGAAAGCGTACCGCGTGCGTCAGGCCGACGGACTTGCGGCCAGAGAGTTGCCTCCATGTACTGTCCGAGCGGCGAGATGGGGTACCGCGTCAGGCGATACACGCCTCTGCTGATACGTTCGATATCGCCGCTTTTCGCCAGCTGAACGAGGCGCACCTGATGAACGCCCGCCGCTTTGGCTTGGGCGGCGGTGAAGTAGCCGAGTTGCCCCTCTGCAATGTCAAAGAGGATGTGCTGCCATGATTGTTCGAGCATGGTCCCTCCATATGGCTATAATATAACGCAAGTGCATAGTATTGCCATGGCTGTCACAGTCATATAACGCGTAGTACTGCGCGATTTTGAAAAAACGGCCCCCCCTGTCGACCCGATCAATCCGGTCCGCGAAGTCAACCCTGTTTGATTGAAAAGCCAAGCATGGCGCTCCTCGCGAGACGCGGCAACCTCAAGCGGAACACGTTCGTATTCGGCCTATGTACGGTTGCGCGCCGTTTCCCACCGCTCGAAGCCGACATTGATGCCGGAACTGGCGTTCAACAGGTCGCGCCGCTCGTCGCTCCCATCGGCTCATGTCACATGGAGCGGCAGTTCCATCACGGACGATGCGACAGCAACCACGGGAGGGCCAGCTTCACACCGTTCCCCACCATCAGCGTGTGTCCTTCGTGATCGAGCTGTCGGTAGCTGCCGGTGGGGCTTCCCTTGGCCGCCGCTTCCACAACCCGCGCCAGCGCAATCGGATCGAGCGACGCACTGATGAACAGCACCGGCGGCGCGTTGGGCACCGTCACGGCGGCGCCTCCTGCGAGACAGGCGGCGGCCGCGATCTGCTGCGGGCGTTGTTGGACCAATCGCGCGGCGACGCCGGCACCCATGGAATGTCCCAGCACATACACACGCGCACCGTTCACCCGATATTCCGAACGAAGCACCGCCATCAGGCTATCGAAGTTGGCCGGCGACGCGCCGAACGCCGATGTGGCGGGCGACACGACAATCGCGTTGGCCGCCATTCCCATCGTGGCAATCACCCCCGCACCATAGGCATCGATGAACATGTTTTCATCACCGCCCGCTCCGTGCAGTGCGATGATGACCGGCACCGGTGCACCAGACGTGGCCGCTGCATTCGGCGCGACTATTCGAATGGGAATCAGCGCGCCATTGGCGCCGCGAAACATGCGCCACGCGTCACCGGCCTGCCCCACGTAGGGATCCCGTCCGCGCTCCAGCACGCCCACTTCGCGGGACAACTCGCGCGCCAACTGCGCCGGATTACTCAGGAATTCCGCGCTTCGTTCGCGCGACGGCACGTCTACCAACAACTCGGCGCGCGCGCGCGCCGACACAAACGCCTGCGCCAACGGACCCGCGCTGTCGATGTTCGCCAGACGCGCCAGAAACGCGTCGCGCACTGCTGATGGCGCGCGACCGTTCACCAGGCGAGTTGGCAATGCGGGTGGCGGCTTGATAGGGGAGCCTGTCAACGCCGTCGTCGCGGAATCGACTCCCGCCACGGCGGCGGCAAATCGACCGGCAAAGAAGCTCAGCGTGGCGCGATCAAACTGTCGGTTGATCGTGCTGCGGGTGCTGTCATCAAGCGTCGCCGATGCGTACGCCTTATCGAGACGCAAATACGCGGCGCCCAGATCGGCCCGCGTAACGGTAGGCCCGGCGGCGGCGATCACCGACGTCGACTGCGCCTGCGCCGGCGAGGTGGACGCCAACAGGCCAACCATCATCATCCAGGTGGAAACGAACGATCGCATCAGCAGCGTTGTTGGTGGTCACGCTGGCGCAGCGGCGTTCAAACGGGAAACAGTCCGTCAATCGAGAGATATCGCTCTCCCGTATCGTAGCAGAAGGTGAGCACGCGCGCACCATCCGGCATCTGCGGCAATGCCGTTGCAACCGCCGCCAATGCCCCACCGCTGGAAACACCAATGAAGATGCCCTCGTCGCGCGCGGCGCGCTGGGTGTACAAGAACGCGTCCTCTTCACTCACCTGAATTGCACCATCCAGCGCCTCCCGATGCAGATTGGCTGGAATGAATCCAGCACCGATGCCCTGAATGCGGTGCGGACCGGGCGCGCCGCCGCTGATCACGGGTGATTTCATCGGTTCGACCGCGAGTACCTTCATTGACGGAAAGTGCAGCTTCAGCACTTCCGAGCACGCGGTGATATGGCCCCCTGTGCCAACGCCGGTGATGAGGTAATCGATACCCTCGGGAAAATCGTCGAGGATTTCGCGCGCGGTGGTCGCGGCATGAACGCGGATGTTTGCCGCATTGTCGAACTGCTGCGGCATCCACGCGCCCGGAGTCTGTGCCACCAACTCGGCGGCGCGCTCGATTGCGCCCTTCATTCCCTTCTCGCGCGGCGTGAGGTCAAATGTCGCGCCGTAGGCCGCCATGATGCGGCGGCGCTCGATGGACATCGACTCGGGCATGACCAATACCAGTTTGTAGCCTCTGACCGCCGCCACCATGGCCAGACCAATTCCGGTATTCCCCGACGTGGGCTCGATGATCACACTGTCCTTCGTGAGCAGCCCGCGCTGCTCGGCGTCCTCGATCATCGCCAGCGCAATGCGGTCCTTGATACTGCCACCCGGATTGGCCCGCTCAAGCTTCATCCACACTTCGATGCGTGGATCGAACAGCCGTTGCAGACGAACGTGCGGCGTGCGGCCGATCGTATCGAGAATGGTGTTGGCGCGCATTCGTAGTGGCTCCGGCAAGAGTGAAAGGAAATCCACCGCAGGGTGCGCGGAGGACGCAGACAAAAACGATGCGTGACGATCATGTATTCCCTGCGTACCCTGCGAACTCCGCGGTAGAAAAAATACCAAACCGAATTCAACCGCGAAGGTCGCAACGGACGCAAAGGAACCGTTTGTGATTCAGTGCTTGCGATCTATCCGCACACACGCACCAGCGGCGCGCAATAGCGCCCCACTAAATATGAAACTCCAACCCGTCGTCCGTTGGACGTTGCGCCACCGTGCTGTTGAACTGCACCACCGAACGCGGCGGCACCGACGATGTGAGCCAGACGTTCCCACCGATGATCGAGCCCGCACCCACCACCGTATTCCCACCCAGAATGGTCGCGTTGGCATAGATCACCACATCGTTCTCCACCGTCGGATGTCGCTTGCGATTGGCCAGCTGCTTGCTGACCGCCAGCGCCCCCAACGTAACCCCCTGATACACCTTCACGCGCTCGCCAATCACGCTGGTCTCTCCAATCACAATGCCCGTTCCGTGGTCGATGGCAAACGAGGCGCCGATCTGCGCGCCCGGATGGATATCAATTCCGGTTTCGCGGTGCGCCCACTCCGACAGAACGCGCGGCGCCACCGGCACCTTCAGGCGGTACAATTCGTGCGCCAACCGGTGCACGGCCGTGGCCATGAAACCTGGATACGCCAGAATCACTTCGTCCAGACTCTCGGCGGCAGGATCGCCGGCGTGAATGGCCTGCGCATCCGTGATCAGCAACGCCCGCACGTCAGGCATGCGGTCCAGAAATGCCGCCACCACGCCCGGCGCATCGGGCACCAGCGGGCCAATAGCCAAACCCAGCACCTGTTCAACGCGCAGGGCGTCGGCACGCACGTCCAAACCGCACTCGGCATCCACACCCGCAAACTGGGGGAACAGCAACGCCAGCGCGCGACGAATAAACTCCTCGGCCAGCGCGCGGATGGGACGCCCGCTACCGGAGACGCGCCGTTCGGCGGCCAGGCGATCGACAAATTCCGACCAGGGTGAATCGTTCATGATGTCGAAACCTCAGAAGCGCTCAAGAGTTGACACGCGTGCACGCTGCGACGTCTTCACATACGCGTGCATGCCGATCGGATGAAAGCCCGCGCGGCGGATCACGCGCCGATACCACGCCGCCGACTGTGGCGGTGGCCGGTTCGTATCACCTTCCAATGCGTCGGCACTTGTGAAAAGTTCGAGGTAGGCCACTCCGCCAGTTCGTGGCGACAGGTGCGCCAGTCCCAGCCGGAGTGTGTCGGGTGGTAAATAGTTGAGCATCCCGCAGCACACCACCAGATCGTACTGCTCTCGAAGTGCCAACGTGTCCAGATCCTCGATCCCGCCCCGCTGCAGTCCGCGTTGCCTGCCAAACCGCCCCACGGCGTACGCACTCGGATCAACGCCATCGTAGTGCATCGCGGGCCGCAGTCGCGCCAGCTGTGGTTGCCACTGTCCTTCGCCGCATCCCACATCGAGCACACTGCGTACCGGTCGACCCAGCACCCATTCAGTTACGCGCAACACAAATTCCACTTGCCGACGAAGTTCGGCGGGAGACTTCACCCGGTGTTGCGGATGGCGATACCACTTGTCGAAGTACGCCTTGTCATAGTGCGCGCTCAGAGGATCCCCCAGAAACCGCGATCAATATCGATCGCGAATCGCCAGGCACCATCGCGCAGGCCGCGCGCCACATCCACCCGAAGCAGATCGAAAAAGAACAGCGCTCCCGCCCCTGCCGACGGCCACACCCCGGCCACGCGGGAAGGTGTGGACGAAATACCGCTGGCGGTAGCCATCACCTGGGCGTACGGTGCCAAGGTGATGTGTCCAGGCGCCTTTCCATAGCGACCCAGCGGAATAGTTGGACCGCGCACGGGCTGACGAATTTCAATGCGCTGCGATACAACGGCGCGGGTGGCAAACGCTGCCGCATCGTATCCCGGTGCCGACCACGGACCACCCGCAAACACCAGCCACTGCGGCGGCAGATCCTGGCCGCCCGCCATACCGACTTGCGTGAGTGACACGAGGCTTCGATCGTGCGCGAGTGGACGTTGCACCATCAACTGTCCCTGCGCCCGCGACACGCGGGGAGTCACGCGCGGCGAAACCGACTGACCGCCCACCATCGGGCCAATTCCGGTGCCGGAATATCCACCCACCGATGCACTCAGCGTCCAGACGCCACGCGTCACGTGCGCGTCGCCGGGAATCCAACCGCCCGTGCCTCGCACTTCGGCACGCACGCCGCGCAGGCGCCACGTCGATAACACCGGTTCGAAACGACCACTCAGCGAACGCGCCGTCAACATCACCGGCGCATCCGTCTCGTACGCCACGCGCAGGGTAAACGGGTCGAGCGGTGAACGACGGAACGCCACCCCGGCGGCGCGAGTATCGACCTGCTGCGAGTAGTCACTGCCAAAGGCCAGCGCGGCCAGAGAGTTGGTCACACCACCGCGCTCCGGCCCGGCAAGGTCGCGCAGATCGCGTTCTGCAAACAGTTGCTGTAGAGGAACGCGACCAAATGCCGGCGCGCGTCCCAACGCCAGTTGTCCCTTCGCGCGGCGGTCGTCGAGACCATATCGTCCGCGCGCGGAAAGCAGCCAACCTGCACCCCACCGACGGGATACGCCGGCACCCAACGACAGTCCTTCGGCGCGCGTGAAACGGGCCGCGTCACTGATGCCGCGACCGGTAACCACGGTGCGAGCCGGGCGCGCCAGCATTGATGCCCGCACCGCCGCTTCGGCTTGAATGCGCGCGCGCGCCACGTCGTCGCTGGTTGCCACCTGAATCTCGGCCGGCAACACGTCTACCACACGACCAGTGAACGGGTGCCGACGGAGCGAGTCGGACGACACCGAACCCCAACGCGGCATCGCGCGCGTGGCCGCCGGAACGGCTTCGTTGACATCGTAGTTGGAGACTTCCCAGCGGCCGCGAACAATGCCCCGCACCGGGATGTCCATCCAGGTGGAGCCGCGTGACACCTCCACCTCCTGACGTCGCGGTAGCCAGTACCGCTCGCGCACCAAACCATTCTCCAGCGTTACCACGAGCGTCTCAATGCGTTTGTCGAGAATCGCCGCACGCGTAAATGTCATCGACAGTCTTACCACTGCGGCCGTCTCGCGATCAAGAAACACCGAACCAATCGCCGCCGCCAGCGCGCCATCACGCGGTCGAAAATTGACCTCGTCCACCACAATATCCCGACCCGGAATCCGGATGCGCACCGGACTGGCGCGTTGAAACTCGTACAGCGCGCGGGCGCTCGCCGCGAGCGGATGCGGCACATCACGCACATCCTGGCCATCACCCAGTCGAATACGATCGGGCAAATTGTCGAGAATCACACCGTATCGGTCGCGATAGTAGCCCACATTCGCCGGCAGCAAAGTCGTGTCGCGTCGCCCAATCAACTGCTGCGCGCTGCGATTCGGCTGCCACCATGAAATCGTGAGCGCCAGCTCTTCGCTCTGCACCACTTTGGGCGGGATGATCACGCCCTCGCCCAATTGCGCCAGAAACGCCAGGAATCCGTGCGCGTCGGCGCGGTAACTCAACAACGTGCTGTCGGCCAGTTGCAGGCTGCGTCGTTGGGTGGCGCGCTCGATAAGTGAGTCGGCGCCCACATCGTTCCACGGGGCACGCGATGGCGACGCGGGGCGCTGTGCGCCCGCGTTTTCGGACACGGCCGTCAACACCAGCGCCCATCCCGTGATCGAGAGAACTCTCGAAAGCCGTGCCACACATGTGACGGCCGGCAAGCTAAGCCCACCACCGGGCAGCACAGAGAGCGATCAGCATAGTATCAGTCGCCGGTGGGCTGGCGTTTAACAGTGGAATCGCGCACGTCCAGCAGCAGCCAGCCGCGATATGCCGACGCCGGTGTGGCCGCGAATCGGCGACGCACTACGGCAACATACGCCCAGCCATAGCGCCAGCCACCGGCAGACGCCGTGTCCGCGCCCGGTCGGCGGGGAGCGCGAAAAGGTCGGCGCGCGATGACGTCGGCGGTGATCGTCGTGATCGACCCCGACGGCTCGGTCAGTCGCATCGGTGCTCCCGCGCGCAACAGTGAAAGCTCGCGGCGCGTGCGAAACTGCACCGCAAACAACGTGTCACCGGCGGGAGCATCCACCACCGATTCCACCCGTGGTGGCAGTTCGTCGCCGATCACCTCATGTCCAATCAGCGAATCCGGCAACAGCTGCGCGCGCTGATAGTGGCTTACAAGCCACGTATCGAGGGCGTGTAGCGGTTGCAAACGGTTTGTCGACCGACGTGCAACGGACTGCGCGGGCACAGGGTGCATGGTGCCGATCAATAATCCCACGCCCACAACCACGATTCGTACAGCTTGCAATCGGCCGCGCGAGCGCATCAACACGGCATTCCGTCCGTCAGCGCTGGGGCTGGGTGCGCGTCAGTTCCGTTGGCAACATCCGCACCGCGTCAAGCCCGGGCGCCAGCACGTCCAGACCGGCGCGCATCGACGCGTCCTCCCGCATGGCGTAGCGCAGTAACGACTCTTCCAAACCCTGAGCTTCCAGCACGCGCACAGTTGCCAGTCGTGTGGCCACACTCACCCATCGGGCGGATCCGATGCTCGTGCTGAGATGTCGTGGAATCTGTTCCGACAGGTGCTGTCGCAAACGGGATTCGAGTGTCGCCACGGGCAACGACGACCATGCATCGCGCAAGCCGTTCACGGCGGCCGAATCGGCCGCCGCCACAATCGACGCAATCGTTGCCAGCGGCCAATCACGAGGGACACCGGAAGGATCACGCCACGCGGCATCATCGAGCACCACATCCGGCTGCAGCCCGCCCGTGGCCGATGCACCATTGCCCTGTCGACGCTCGAGCGTCCGTCCCGTTGGAGTAAGCCAACGCGCGGTCGTTAACCGAAGCGACAACTCCGGCGAGAGGCGCACCACGCGCTGCACCACCCCCTTGCCGTACGTCGCGGCACCGACCAGCAACGCGCGATCATGCTCGCGAAGCGCTGCCGCAATCACCTCCGCCGAGCTGGCGGTACCGGCATCCACCAGCACCGTAAGCGGCATGCTGGGCCAGCGCGAACCGTGCGCGCGATACACCTGTGGTTTGGAACCGCCTCGGCCCGCCAAGGATGCCACCACCACGTTCGTTGGCAGAAACAGCGCGGCCACATTCACACCTTCCTCGAACAATCCACCGCCATTGCCTCGCAAATCCAACACCAGCGATCGCGCGCCCCGACGGGTCAGCAACGTCACCGCGCCTTCGAGTTCGGCCGTGGCGTGTTGCGTGATCGACGCGAGTCGCACATAACCCACGGAATCGGACAACAGCCCCGACTCCGTCACGGCGGGTGTGTGCCACGTTGTGCGATGCACGGTGACTCGTACGGAGTCGCCGAGTGGGGCGCGCCACAGCAACAATTCGGTGTGGTCACCCTGTAGGCGACTGCTGTCTGCACCAGCCCGCAGGCGTGAGTCGGTAATCGGGACGCCATTCCACTCCAGCACCCGATCGCCTTTGCGGACGCCGGCCGCCGCGGCCGGCGAACCCAGGGCAACGCGGCGCACGCTCATCAGGGCGCCTTGCAACCGCAGCGACATGCCCATGCCCTGGCTTTCCCCCAACAGCGCCCCGCGATAGCTCCGGTAGCTTTCTGGACGAAGCAGGGCGGCATACGGATCGTGCAGTTCCCGCAGCATACCCGACACGGCGCGACGAATCAGCTCTTCGCTGGGAAGTGAGTCCAGCGCATTCGCCCGTACCGAGTCGATGGCCGTGGACAATAGCTGGCCGCCGACCCACTCATCGCGCGCACGTACCCGATCGCCACCGTATCGCGCACCCAACGCAAACACCGCACCGAGCAGCGCTACGCCAGCCACAAACCCTGCCACCTTGTGCACGGTGGTCAGGCGTTTTCGAGAGGTCGGATCGGGTGCAGTGAGCATGATAGGTTGCTGTGGTACCAAGCAGTGGCCTCAGTGATCCCGCCTGAGTGTGCGTACGCCTTTGCGCCTGCGTCGTTATCGTCTCACAGTCCGGTCGCGTGAGTGTCCGCACCAGGAGACGTCGCCTTCAGTCACGGTCCTGATCCATCGGCCACGTGATCATCCAACCGTCTCGATACCAACAACTTAACATCGCCGGCATCGTTTCATACCTTAGCTCGCGGACCTGGCACTCCTGATGCTCCATACCTGAGTCGACTGCCTGCGTTGGTTGCGGGATACACACTTGGCTCTGCTTCGGGAGGACCCATGTCAGTGATTCGTCGTACCCTGTTCGCCGCACCCGCCGCCGCCGCCGCGCTCATCGCCACAGCCGCCGCCGCTGTGCCCGCGTTTGCACTCCCGGTCGTCGAGCGCACCTTGTTCACCTGGAACGGAAGGATCGATCGGGAAGTGATGATCGTGGTCCGTGGACGAAATGTCGAAACGCGCGCTGGCGGGGTCGACGCCTCGTTCGCCCCTCGACTCGAT
>JANMRE010000413.1:0-13488 GCA_031370885.1 Gemmatimonadaceae bacterium | reverse complement strand
GCTACCCTCACCCCTTCCCAGCTCACCCCTCTGCTCCCTCACCCCTCCCGCTCAACCGTTCGAATCGCGTACACCGGCACGATGCGTCCGCCGTTCGCGGACTGCAGTCGCACCGTGATCCGTGCTTTCCCGGTCGTGAGTGCGATCGGCAGGTTGTACATCGCGTCGTAAAAACCTGACGCCGAGTTGTTCGGCGCGTAGTGTGCAATCGGGGTACCGTCCACCATCACATCGAAATATCCCAGTGGCGCGGGCAGTCCCGGCTCGACGAAATGGGTCACGACCAGCGCCATCGGCGTAGTCGGGTTCGCCGGAAGGTCGTAGGAAAACCACCCTGTCCCGGCGCGATTCGTCCGACGTTCAGCGCGTCCGACCACTCGATCTTTTGGTTCACTCTGATAGTTGCGGTCGCGTTCCGACTCGGTATCGCCAACCTGCACCAGGCCGATCGTGCTGGCCAGCAACCGCGCGGCAGCGGCCCGCGATGATGCCAGCGTCGCGACGCGCGCCTCGAATTCGGTTGGCGTGAGCAGATCGAAGTACAGCGAGTAGCGACGTCGATGCGTGCGATAGAACGGCGTGAGCGACACGTCGCCTGCACTCGAGCCGTCGCCCGCCCGGCGTGCCACCGTTGTCACGCGGAAATCACCAGCGAGCGCCAACGGTGTGACAAACTCGCTTGGCTGCCGCGACGTGGTTACCAGCATGGGAACCTCCGTTCGCGGCGTGGTCTGTGCATTTTCCGGAGTTCGGCCAATACGCGGTCCCACCTCTCCCGCCAGCGCCAGCGGCCCCCACATGATGGCCGAAACCTGCGGATTATCGGCCGTTGGCTCGAGATGCAGCGACTTGGGGAGCGACAGCGTGACCGTGTCGCCCGACTGCCATATGCGTGTGATGGACACGTAGCCGCTCGACGCCACCTCCGATTCATTGCCAATCCCACCGGCCCTTCCGCCCGCGACGGGATCGTTCAACGACGCGAGTGTGGGTTGTGGAAGCGCCACGCCATTGACGGCGATGGTGAAACCGTCACCCGCCCAAACAGGTCGCCGGACGGCGAGCGTAAAGGATTTGGGTGAGGGGAGCGTGACACGTATCGATGCCGCGTCCCCATCGGGGAAACTGGTTTCCATGGTGAGTTGCGCTTTGGCGACAGTGCATTGCGCTGTGGACGGCACAAACAGATTCACCCACACCGTGTCGCTGGATTCGTACCAGACGCCCAGGCCGTGCAGCGCATGGCTTTCCATGCCCGTACCCACGCAGCAAGTGAAATCGCGCTGCATGTCCTGATACTCCTGCTGTTCGCTGCGCCCAACGGGAACCATGTACGACGTGCGTCCGTCGATCGGATCGATGGACGCCAGGATGTGATTGAACAGCGCGCGCTCGTGGAAATCGGCATACGCGCCATCGGGGCGCAGCGAGAAGAGTCGCCGCGCCAGTTTGATCATGTTGTACACGTTGCACGTTTCGGCTGCGCGCCCGTCAACGCGCGCGCTCAACTTGTCGGGTGGTCCGAAGTACTCGTTGAGGCCGTGCCCGCCACTGGCGTAGCTGTGATGCCGCGCGACTCGGTCAAAAAAGAACGACGCCGCCACGATGTCGTCCATGTCGCCAGTGTAGCCATAGCGCGCCGCCGAACCGATGAGCTTCGGGATCTGGCAGTTGCCATGCTTGCCTGAGAGGTTGTCCTGATGTCGCTTGAGCGGTTGCGTGAACGCGTGGTGTTCGAACCGACGTGACAGCGCCAGCCACCGTGTGTCGCCGGTATCGGCGTACAGATCGGCCAGGATCTCGTTCATGCCCCCGTGCTCGGTGTTGAGCATCGATTGCACCTGCGCTTCGCTCAAGGGCGCGAGCACCTGCTCGGCCCACGCGGCAAACTTCACCTCCACGCGCAGTGCCATCGCATTGCCGGTGTGTCGATACGCATCGCGAAGACCGGCGTACGTTTTGTGCAGCGTGTACCACGGCGACCAGAGGCCATTCAGGTCGAACCCGCCCGACTTGATCTCGCCTTTGGACAACTTCGCGTACGCCTCGCGCAACCCTTCCAGCGCGCCGGTGTACCCGTCGCCATTCACCCGCTGCACTTCGTCCAGCTCACGCACGATGTAGTCGGCGCGCTCCTTGAAGCGCGCGTCGCCCGTGGCCTTGTACATCAGCGACACGCCGGAGAGATGGTGACCTGCGATGTGTCCCGTGAGGTTGCGACCACCGCCGTCCCATCCGGTGTACGGTTCCGCTTTCTGCTTGAGTCCTGCGCGCACGCGATAGTACGCCAGCATGCGATCAGGGTTGAGCGACAGCAGGTACGCCGCGGTGAGATCCTGTGCCTGCCTGAGCGGCCCGCCAGTAACGCGCACAC
The DNA here is from genome assembly GCA_031370885.1 of Gemmatimonadaceae bacterium. Classification (GTDB taxonomy): domain Bacteria; phylum Gemmatimonadota; class Gemmatimonadetes; order Gemmatimonadales; family Gemmatimonadaceae; genus Gemmatimonas. The sequence goes on along the minus strand of JANMRE010000413.1, from coordinate 11,114 downwards.
GCTCCAATGGCACCGGCTGCGCCCGCACCATGCGCCGCTCAAAGGCGAGCGGCGCGGTGTCGTTGTCGTTGACGAGGGCCCGTGAGTCTCGCGCCCGCTCAGCCGCCTCGACCGAGTGCAGCAATGGACTCAGCGTGAACGCGGCCGTGGTGGCGGCGGACGTTTTCAGGAACTTGCGTCGAGGGGAATCCATGAGGGCACCGCGATGTGGGGAAGACTGCACGAAGCGTTGAGAGGCGTCACTTTCCCCGGAGCCGAGCCACCGGACCATCCACGCCATTCGGGAACTGCTGGGTGGCGAACTGATCGTCGTCCCGCACGGCGCGCTTGAGGCGCGCCAACTCCGCCTTCAACGTGACCGTGAGTGCGTTCATGCCCGATTCACCATACAGATTGTGCAGCTCGTACGGGTCGTTCACCAGATCGAACAGTTCCCACTGATCCTTGGTCCAGAAGTAGATCAACTTGTGCGTTCGGGTGCGCACGCCATAGTGCCCGCGTGTATTGTGATCGCCGGGATCGTGATAGTAGCGATAGTACATCGAGGTGCGCCAATCAGGCGACGTGCGACCGCGCAGCACGGGCAACAGACTGCGTCCCTGCATCTCGGGCGACACCGGCAAGCCGGCCACGTCGAGAAATGTGGGGGCGAAATCGATATTGAGCGCCATCGCGCTGCTGGTCGTGCGAGGTGCAATGCCCGCTGGCCAGCGCACCAGAAACGGCATGCGAATCGACTCTTCGTACATGAATCGCTTGTCGAAGAGGCCGTGGTCACCCAGAAAGAATCCCTGATCGCTGGTGTAGACCACCATCGTGTTGCGCGCCAGTCCGGCTGAATCCAGATACGCCAACACGCGGCCTACGTTGTCGTCCACCGACTGGACAGTGGCCAGATAGTCCTGCATGTAGCGCTGATACTTCCAGCGAATCAACGGTTCCCCTCGCAACGTGACCGTCTTTCCTTCAACGATGGTGGTGACGGAGTCCGGCTTGATGGTGCGCCATTGCGCCAACTCCGGTCCGGCGAGGCCGGGAGGCGGTGTGATCTTGAGGTCGCGATTGGTGAGGTCGGCCGCGACACGCTGCTGGTTCTCGTGCAGCGCATCGGTGCGGGTGTTGTACGCATCCCAGAACGTGACGGGCTCCGGGATGCGTTGTCCGGCAAAGTGCGCGGCGTGTGCATCGTCCGGTTCCCATGGCCGATGCGGCGCCTTGTGGTGTACCATCAGGAAGAACGGCTTATCGCGTGGTCGTTGCTTCAGGAAATCGAGCGCGCGATCGGTGATGACGTCGGTCGCATACCGTCCGGTGTAGGTGGTCTCGCTGGTGGCGGTATAGAACACCGGGTCGAAATACACACCTTGGCCGGGCAGGATCTCCCACCGGTCAAAACCCACCGGATCGCTGCCCAAATGCCATTTCCCGATCATGCCGGTGTAGTAGCCGCCCTGCTGCAGCAGTCGGGCAACCGTCATACGCCCGCTGTCGAACCGATTGAACACGGTCACGCCATTGAAGTGCGCATACTGACCGGTGAGAATCGCGGCCCGGCTTGGCGTACAGATCGAGTTGGTGGCGAATACGCTCGTGAGCATGGCGCCCTCACGCGCCAGCCGGTCAAGGTGCGGAGTGGTGTTGACACGCGATCCGTACGCACCGATGGCGTGCGCGGCATGATCGTCGGTCATGATATACAGGATGTTGGGACGGTTGACGCGCGATCGTTGGGCCATCGCGCCCGATGGCGTGCCCAGCATGGTGACGGCGACGATACCGGCGAGCCACCTCATGATCCCTCCTTACGGCTTCGCCGCGACGAACCGGATCCCTTTCAACGCGTCGTTCTCGTGCGTCAGTTCCAAGTGACCGGCCGGAAACCCGTTGAAGCGCAGCACGTGGGCTATCACGTCGGTGGTTTGCTGCCGACCATATACGCCAGGCGTATCCGTTGGCATGGTGGTGCGCACTCGCTCGTGCAGTTCATTGAGCGTCTGTCCGTTCCAACCGCTCATGAATGCGCTGCCGGTCAGCGCGGGAGCCTCGTCGCCACCAGTCAGGGCTTCCTTGTGACAGCGCGCACAAGTTTGATGGTACGTGGCCTGACCACGAGTGGCCTGTTCGATTGTGTAGACGCTGTCCCAAGTGGATCGATCGGGCCCGTGCGCCGACGTGAGCGGTCGATTGGATCGAGCGCCACCGGCAATCGCCGGCACCAGCACGATCGCCGTGAGCACGATCAACGCACGCGTGGTCGCGAATGGGCGCCTCGTCATGCTCATCGCGCGTTGGCCGTTGGCAGACGAAACGCGATATACTCGCCCGAATATGGTCCACCACTCACGGCCACCACGATGTACTGGCGACCGTTCGCCGAATACGTCATGGGAGACCCACTTTGCGGCGCGGGAAGCAACACACCACCCACTTCCTTGCCGGTGGCCTTGTCATACGCGCGCAGCATCGCACCACGCGGGCGTGGCGCGACCGTGGTGACCTGCGGATCGCCGGCGATCACCAGTGTCTTGGTGACGAGTGTGCCGACACTTCCCGCTTGCCCGGTACGCGGAATGTCGAGACCCTTGAGCGCGTCATGATTGCGCACCGCGTCTGGTGTTTCACCATGTGGCACCTGCCAGACAATCTCACCCTTATCGAGATTGATGGCCGATATGGTGCCATAGGGCGGCTTGAGCAACGGCAAGCCCTGCACGGCAAACCCACCGCCGCGACCGGCGCCCGCGGCCTGCGGCGCGAAACCCTGCACATAGTTCATGTCCGAGGCGCCAGTGACCGGAACGACCAATCCCAGCGCCGACGGCGATGCGTTTGTTGCGGACACGTAGAGCGTGTGCGTTTCCGGATCATACGATCCGCCTGGCCAGTTGGTACCACCATTCGTGGGACCTGATGAGAAGGTCGCGAGTGGCCCGTCGCTTTTGCTGACCACCGGCGGTGTGAAAATTGGCCCGAGTTTGAAACGCGACGCAGCGGCCACACCCGCATCCTTGAGCGCCGGTGTGAAGTCAATGAGATCGTTCAGCGTCACGCCGTTACGGGCGTAGGCGGCGGGCTTCGTTGGCACCGGTTGGGTGGGCGCATACCACTCACCCGGTACGTCGCCTTTCTCCACCGGGCGCTCCTCGAAGGGAAACACCGGCTTGCCGGTGACCCGATCGAACATGTACAGAATGCCCTGCTTGGTTGGCAGCGCCACGCTTTTGATGGCGCGACCACTCACGGTGATGTCGGCGAGAATAGGGGCGGCGGCAAGATCAAAGTCCCAGATGGGGTGCCGCACAATCTGGTAATGCCACCTCCGCACTCCAGTGCGCAGGTCCACACACACCAGACTCTCACCATACAGATTGTTGCCCGGTCGGTGCCCGCCGTAGTAGTCGCCGGTAGGCGATTCCACCGGCAAATACACCAGGCCGAGTTCTTCATCAACCGTGATCTGCGTCCACACGCCGGTATTGCCGGCTTGGTCGGCGGAACCATTCAGCCACGTGTCGTAGCCGAACTCGCCCTTGCGTGGGATGGTGTGAAAGGTCCACAACCGTTTGCCGGTGCGCACGTCGAATCCACGAATGTCGCCCTTGTTGTTGCGAAACGTTTTTGGCGAACCGCCCTCGCGGAACGCCGCGCCGATAATCACCACATCGCGGCCAATCACCGGAGCGCCCTGGTATCCGATTTCCCCGGTGACCAGGTCTGGAAGAATGGGCTGGTCCATCTCGCGTTTGAGATCCACTGCCCCGCTGTCGCCGAAGCTGAGAATGCGCGCACCGGTGCGCGCATCAAGTGCCACCAGTCGATATCCAGGTGTGGTATACAAAATGCGCGCACTCTTGCCGTCGGTCCACCAGGACAGTCCGCGACCTGACAGTGGTCGCGGCGCAGCGGCCCCGCGTTCTCCTTCGTTCTCGCTGTGCATCCACAACAATTCGCCGGTGGCCGCGTCGAGTGCGACCACAGCACGCCTCGTGCCGGCGGTGGTGTACAGCACGCCACCCACCATGAGCGGTGTCCCTTCCAGCTTGAATTCGGGACGCGGTCCCAACTGATCGGTCTTGAATCGCCATGCAACTTCAAGGGTGCTGAAATTGGCGGCCGTAATCTGGTCGAGTGGCGCATAGCGCGACCCGCGCGTGTCACCGGTATGGCTGGGCCATTCGCCGGCGGCGGTCGTGAACGGCGTGGTCGCCGCCTGCTGCGCCGACGCGATGGTCGGCGCAACGATGGCGAGGAACGCCAGGCCGATGCGTCGCGCGCACAACCACCCGGAACAACGCGTCACCGATTCCTGGTCCAGAAGGGTCATCGATTTACGGGATGGGCTTGCGCGCAGTCTTGGCCTTGCGCTCTGCCACGAGCTTGTCAAACTCGTTCTGTTCGAGATACGTCACATCAATCCAGTTATGCGCCATCTCGTCAACCGTGCGATCGCCCCATCCCACCCACTGCGACGGATCCGGGTTATTCACGTTGGCGGCGGTGTTGTCGTGCCACGCCGTAAACGCCAACATGGTTCCCTTGGGAAGCAACGGCGCCACATCGGTGGAATAGACGTAGTTGATGTGCCAGTTCCACTGGAAATTACTGACGGCGCTCAGCACTTCCTTGCGTCCATCGGGATACACCGCCTCCAGCGACATGGCCTTGCCACGCATATGCATGTGCGGCTGGAAGTTTTCCAATCGCGCCGGTGCCGGCAACACGTAGAAATTCTGCGTGATCGTCTTTTCATTCGGCGGAATGTCGAGATCGGAGCCACGCGACAAATCAAACATCCGGAGTACCGTGCGATGTTCCGGCACAAATCCCTTCGGATAGAAGTACACCGCCATCTCGACCTGACTGTCCTTGAACTCCTCACCGATTGCATGCATGTGTACTTCCCATCGAATCTGCGAACCCGGGAGCATCAGCTTGCCCGCGTCTTCCGGAAAAATCTGACCCGTCTTGCCCACCGCCCACTCCATGAACAGGCCGGCATTCGATTGATGGTCGTGCGCGCTGCTCGCCAGCCCCGTCACGCCGTCTTCCGGTTGCAACAAGTACGCGAGCACGTGATGCACGATCTTGCGGTCGTTGGCCCGCACCGGCTTGACCTCGATAGCCCGCACCCAGCGCGGCTCGGTCACACCGGTTTCGACCACGGGGCGGTACCACTTGTCCTGCGTGCGCGGCGCCAGGGTGTACGGCTTGGACCGGATCACGAGATCGGGAGCGCCCAGTTTCTCGGCCAGTTGCCAGCGATTGGGATCGGGGAATGTGATGGCCGGCGGCATGTCCTTCGGATCGCCCAGTGGTGTCCCGGCGTCCACCCAATTCACGATCGTGGCCACCTGCGCGTCGCTGAGACTTCGATCATTCTTGAACTGTTGAATACCGATCGTGCGATCGATGTGCCACGGCGGCATGAGTCGCTCCGACACCTTCGCACGAATGCGTCGCGAGTATTTTTTCGCGTCGTCGTACGTGAGCAAGGACATGGGCGCAATGCTGCCCGGCTGGTGGCACTCCTGGCACTTTTGCTGGAAGATGGGCGCGACATCTCTGGCATAGGTGGCCGCACCGGTCGAGCCCGCGAGCGGATTCTGCGCGGCCAGTGTCGCCGCACTCAGTGACAGCGATAGCGCGCCGACCAGCACGCGAGCACTCGTGGTCACGATGGTCTGTATCGCGAGATTCGTCATCAGTATCCTCGGCATGTAAGCGCTCATGGAGTCACCGTCACCTTGATGTAGCTGTTCGTCCAACAACACTGCGAGTGCCCGGCGCTCGCTACGGCCGAGTCGTTGGCGCGAATACGCACCACATAGTCACCGGCACGACTGAACGTTGCCATCGTGGAACCGGTACCGCCGGTGGGCGTGAGGCGATTGGTCGGAGCACTGAACACCACGTCGCCAGGCCCCTGATGCTTGAACCAGGTGAGGTCCACCGGCGTGCCGACACGCACGCCTCCCCGGCCGGCCGATCCGGTTTTCGCGTCATCTTTCACGGTCACCGTAAGCGCCAGGGGTTTGCCCACCGCAATCGTGAGCGGCCCTACCGTCACACCAAGTGGCCCGCGACCCTCCGGGCCGTCTGCGGAAAAACTCAGTACCGGTGGTGTGTTGTCCGAACTGGCCTCGCCCTCCAACGCATCAATTTGCCAGTCGGGCTTCAGGCTCCCGGCGATCGCAAACGTTTGCCCGCGGTCTTTCAACGTCCACGTCACCTTCTTTTCGCCAAAGTCGGCAGGAACGACTACGGCAAATACTCCCCAGTGTCGGCGCGGAGAGAAGGACGTAGGTTGGCCTTGGTTTGGTGGACCGGGTGAGACAAAATTGTCATCACCAATGGCCACATCCATGCGTTCGGTGCTGTTTCGGTTGTAGTAGCCGAACGACAGGCTATACGTGCCGTCGCGATTGCGATACCAGCCTTCGAATGCGGGCGTCACCGATTGCCCACTGGGGCTGGTGGGCGCCAACGAACGCTGGGCCCGACCGGTCTGCGGCAAGAGGATCATAACGGAAACAACGAGCGATCGAACCACGACATGCCGGTATCGCACTCAGCCTCCAGCCAAGGGGGTTTCACCGATCCAATTTCGGCGCTTGGCTGGCTACCCGCAAGCTATGGGCCGCGCCTTCCCCAGAGCGTCACGAGGGATCTTTGGTGCGCGTGCGCGTAACGCCGGTGAAGATGCCTGCACCAAGCAGGATGACGCAGGCGATGATCACGTAGAGCTGAGGCACGTGCATGGTGATGAGTGCCCAGGCAACGCCGCCGATGAAGATCAGGGCGCCGAGAATGTACAATCCGAATGACATTGAAGCCTCCCATGAGAATATGGACCTGCCTGCGGAAGTTACCCCACCGTCGCGCCCGCGGCTACTGCCCGTGGTCCACTCCGGCCAGTGGCGTAGCCGCACGTCGCGAACTACAATAGTGAAACCATGACGACACGGTCTGACGCAAGCCTGTCCGAGATGCTCCATGCACGAGCCTTGGCGAGCCCTCCAAGGCGTCTCGGTCTCGATGTCGCATTAGGGGCTCTGATTGCTGTGCCTGCCCTGTGGATTCGTCCAAAGGGATGGATCGCCATCGCCAGCGCCGGGCTGTGTCTGGTGACCTACGGCGTGTGGGCATTTGCCGAACGCCACCTCGAGTCAGGCGTTGGCGAGATGTCTCGTTGGACCGAACGTTCGTGGCGTGTGGGGCACGGAATTGCCGCGTTTGCCGGAGTGGTTGCAATGGCGGCGCTGCTGTTCGCCCTGTTGGGGCTTGCACTGGGAACCTGGATCAGTTGAGCGAAGTCGCTTCCAGACACTCCGCGATCAGTCGGTCCACGAACCGATCAGTTCCACGTCGCACAACTCCGATGGTCGTGTAGCATCGTCGCCATCGATAACGATGTAGGCGTGTCGCGGCAACGTTCGCGAGAGCAAAACGCCCTCCACCTTTTCACGGAATGGGAGACCTGTCTCGTCGGTAAGCGCCGCATACCGCACGATTCCGCGCGGTGAGATTGTTCCCAGTACCGATCCCGTCACCGGTCCATCCACGGTTGCATTGGCAGATGCCTCGGCGGTGGCCGAATACAGCATCGTCTCACCAAATACCGTCGCATCGGTGAATCCCAGGGCGATGCCGTCGAGCGCGCCGAGTTGGTACTGCACGATATCGGTTGGATCAGGCGGTGTGGCACTCGTGGGGTTGCGGAGGAATTCGCGCAGCGCGTCCAGCGGCACGTCGCAGGTGGCATTCACGGCAATCAGGTCGCCCCGTGCTGTGCCGTTGCCACGACCGAAGAAGCGCAGAACATTCTCGACAACGATGACACCCTCGATGTTCATGTCGCTGCCAGCAAACGCCCGTTCGGCTTCGAGCCGTTTGTAGAGCGACGTCGCATCGGCAACCTGCACCCGTGGAGTCGCCAGATGCCAGCGATCGATCGTGGCCACCTGACGGCGTCGTTGCGTCGAGCCCGAACCGAACGCCAGCAGCGCAGGGCCGTGCTGATCGTAAACCGACACGCAGGCCTCGAGATCGAGCTTGTACCGTTTGTTGCCACGGGTGTCGTCAAACTGCCGCACGCCACCTTCACCGCGAGGCAGCGCAACGGACCGCACGTCGCCGCCCTGTGGATCGACGAGGGCGACGAAGTTCGTATCATCCTGGACAAGCGCGATCTGATCGTCGATCCAGGCGAGACTTGAGGCCGCGCGGACATGCGCCGGACGGTCGGTGTGATCATCGCTCCCTCCGGCGTAGCGCAGGGACCGGCGCGCTGTCACTACGGCGCGCAGGCTCTCGTCGGCAGTGGCGATGCGGATCGTCGTCATGGGAACGCAAGGTGGCCTGTTGGTGCGGACGGCGCTATCCCTCAGCAACTGTTCCGGGGCCTGCAACTTTTTCGTCGCGTTCGGTGTCGTAGGTCACGATCAACGTCGGCCTGCGCCGAATGCCGCCGGTCTCCTCCAACCGCGACAGCCCGTGACACTTCGCCTCATCCCTGCCCTGCTCCTGCTGTGGGCCGCACCCTTGGTCGCCCAAACACCACCGGCCGCCGACACCGCGAAGACCGAGTTGATACGCGTGTTCCTCGATTGCCAGTCCAGCGGCTGTGACGACGATTTTCTGCGAACCGAGATCACGTGGGTCAACTTCGTCCGTGATCGCACGGCGGCCAACGTGTTTGTGCTGGTTGCGTCGCAGCGAACGGGAAGCGGTGGATCACAGGTTACGGTGAATTTTGACGGCCAGGGCGCGTTCGCCGGCGTGAAAGACTCGCTGGACTACGTGACGCGACAAGGGAATACCGAGGACGAAAACCGTCGGGCGTTGATGCGTACGCTGTCGTTTGGTCTGCTGCGCTTCGCGCGTGCGACGCCGGTGGGGGAGCGCTTGCAGTTGACGCTGCGCGCCGGCACGTCGGATGCACCGCCGGCAGGCGCACGAGGCGCCAAAGATCGTTGGAATTTGTGGGTGTACTCAGTGAGTGCGAATACGTTCGCCAACGGCGACGCGAATTACAAAAGCGCCAACGTATTCGGCAACCTGTCGGCGCGTCGGGTCACCGACGCGTGGAAGCTCAGTCTGGGCACGTACGTCAACTATTCCGAGAACAGCTACAAGTTGAGCAGCGGGTCGATTGCCAACTATCAACACTCCCTCGGGACGTCGGGGATGGCGGTGAAATCCCTCAATGCCCGCTGGTCAGCCGGTGTGACCGGCAACGTGAATTCATCCAAGTTCGAAAACTACCGATTGTCCCTTCAGGCAATGCCGGCAATCGAGTTCGATCTCTTTCCCTACAAGGAGTCGACCCGCCGACAGCTGATATTCCGGTATGGCGTGGGGGTGCGATCGTTCCAATACGACTCCACGACGATTTTCGGGAAGCTGCGCGAAACACGACCGGCGCATGAGCTCATCGTGGCCGCCGAGGCTCGGCAGAAGTGGGGATCGCTGAATATCGGCGTGGGTGGCAATCAGTTCCTTGACGATCTCGACAAGCGTCGCTTGAGTGTGAACGGCGGCGTGAGCTGGCGCATCGTGCGGGGGCTGGAGTTCAATGTGTTTGGCTCATACGAGGTGGTCCGCGACCAACTCAACATTCCGCGCGGTGAACTCGACGACTCGGATATCCTGATCCGACTGCGACAGATCCGGTCGGGTTACAACTACTTCGGCAGTGTCGGCTTGAGCTACACGTTTGGTTCGCTGTTCAACAATATCGTGAATCCGCGATTTGGTGGTGGTGGTGGTGGCGACGGCGGACGCACGATTCGATTTTTTTAGTGTAGGGGCTCCAACGCTTTTTGCATTGCTGTTGAGGAATTGGAGGGGTGAGGTCCGGGGGGAGGGGCAGAGGGCCCCTCTACCCTCCCTCTACCCTCACCGCTCACGCCACCAACGCTCAACCCTTTGCTTGCTCACCCGGCGTGAAGTGTGAGCAACGGAAGGGGTGAGGGCGGAGGCGGTGAGCGGTCAGGGTAGAGACCTTGCTATGACCCTCTGCCCTCACCGCTGGGCAGAGGGGTGAGCAGGTGAAGGGGTGAGGGTAGAGCGGTGAGCGGAGAGTGACGGGGAGCGGTGAGGGGAGAGCGTATGCTCTCCCCTCGCCCAATCGGCTTTCGTTTCCGATACGAGGCTATCGGGCGGCGGCGGCCACTACATCGGACCACGGGACGATGCCGGCGTGGGAGCCAACCACTCGATCCACGGTGATTCCGCGCGCCTTCACCAACGCCATCACTTCGCGGCTCCCGCCCGGCGACATACCCGGGCCTGGCTGAACCACGTCGGCAACAAACAGGATGTGCAGCGACGGCACATAGGCCACCAGCATCCCCTCGACATGCGTGTTGGGGAGTTCCATGAACTCCACGCGTGTGTCACCCGTGCCAATGGCCAGCGTATCCGTGGCAGCGCGCACCACGGGAACGCGGGCGGCCCGCGAGAGCGCGTCGGGAGCGATCGTTTTCCGCGCCGACGCGATGCCGCGAATAAATTCGACATTCCGACGGTGCGTCACCACGGGAATGCCCTGCGCGAGGTACTCCCGCACGCCACCGGAGTGATCCCAGTGATGATGCGTGCTCACCGCGGTGTGAACACGTACACCCGGGAACCGCGATTTGAGGGTGTCGAGTACGGCTTTTGATCGCGCCGAACTCTGCGGCATCTCCACCACGAGCAAACCGTTTCCCTGTTTCACCACGAGCGAGTGATGTGTTTGTCCTTCGGCGCGCCACACATTGGGACCGATCTCAGCCAACGTGACCACGATCGGTGCGGCCGTGGCCGCTCCTCGCTGCGCGCGTCGCGAAATTGAGTCGGGAATCGCGAACATCGTGTTGTCGAGCGCACCATTGATGCTGGCGGTCGTGATCACCGTGTGCTGCACGAGCCGACCATTCGCTTCCGAATCTATCTCGCGCGGCAGTTTCACATTGCCCGCGTCGGCCCAGCGCGTATACATCGCGGTATTGCGACGGTCGCCGAGCACTCCGTCGTCGGTGACCCGTTCGGCCACGATCAGCAGGCCCTTGAGCCGATCAAACCACAGCGAGACGGTATCGGCGCCATTGGCGTAGCGCACACCATCCATC
>JANMRE010000040.1:0-3481 GCA_031370885.1 Gemmatimonadaceae bacterium | reverse complement strand
GCTCGAGCCGGGACGTTACACAGTCATACTGGAGTCGCGGGCCAGCGCACGGTTTCTGTCGCTGATGACCAACATTTTTGGTGGCGGTGGCGGTCGTGGCGGTGGTGGTGGATTCGGCGGCCCGCCAGGTGGCGGCGCCGGAGGACCTCCAGGTGGACTGCCTCCTGATGCTGCGGCGGCGATCGCTGCGGGCGGCGGCGGCGGCGGGTTTGGTGGCTTGGGCGGGGCCGGCAATTTCATGCAAGGCAAAAAGCCCGGCGACAAACTGTTCAGCGACAAGTTCACGCTGAAGAGCGATATCGGAAATCTGACATTGCGCCAGTCCACAATCGGCCCGGACAACAAGCCGGCGGCGCCGGTAACCTGGGTGGAGGATGGCATTCTGCGCTCGTTGGGCGCGGGCGCTGCAGCGTCCACCAATCAGAGTCTTGTTCAGGTGGGCACAGACCTCACGGTCGACGAGATGGTGAAACAAACGCGTCGCGGCCTGCTCGTTACGTCATTCTGGTACATCCGCGGGGTGCCATCGCAGGAACAGCCGTTGCTCAACACCGGCATGACGCGCGACGGTCTCTTTCTCATTGAGAACGGTGAGATTGTCGGACCGGCCCAGAATTTCCGCTGGAACATGTCACCGCTGGTCGCTTACAACAATCTCACGCTCGTGGGCAAGCCGGTCCCGATGTTGCTTGGCGAATCGTTCGACAGCGGCAACGCCGCGCTCGTGCCGCCGGTGCGGATCGAGGAGTTCTACATGACGTCGGTCTCTCCCGCCGTTTAACAGCCGACTTTCGACAGACCAATCCCATGAGCTCTTCTCGTCGCGATTTTCTCAGGAAGTTTGGCGCGGGCGCCGCGCTCACGTTGTATTCGCGTGATCTGCTTGGACAGATCATTGCCGACTCGCCGAAAGGCCGAGTCATGGAAACGAAGTTCAAGGGTCTTGCCGATATCGTGCTGGGCGAAGCGAAGTTGGCCGGCTGCAGCTATTCCGACGTACGCTTCACCATGAACTCGTCATTGCCGGGCGGTACGGCCAACTTTCGCACGGCGGGCGCTGGTGGTGCGGGTGGCGGTGGATTCGGCGGTGGTGGTGGACGTGGCGGCGGTGGTGGTGGTCGCGGCGGCGGGCGCGGTGTGGGCATCCCCACCGATGCCGATCGTCAGGCGGGCGGCTTTGGGGTGCGCGTGGTCCATAGCGGTGTGTGGGGTTTTGCGTCCAGCCCCATCGTGACCGAAGACGAGCTCCGTCGCGTGACACGTGTAGCAACAGAGGTCGCGAGGGCCAGCGCCATCGCGAAAAAGGCCGATCTCAAGTTGGCGCCGGTGCAAGCGTATCAGCAGAACTACATCACGCCCATGATCAAGCATCCGTCGTCGGTGTCGGCCACCGACAAGCAGGCATGGGCGCAGGCCATCGTCGACAAGGCCAGCAAGATCGCCGGTGTGACAACCGTGAACGTGTCGGCCAATCACGGTTACGAGTGGCGCTACTACGCCAGCAGCGAAGGCTCGTATATCGAGCAGGAGCTGTTCACTACCTCGCCAACCATGTCAGTCACCGCAAAAGTCGGTGATAACACCCGCACGCGAAACTATCCGGGCGTATCGGGTACGGGTGGTTGGGAATTCGCCGAAAACTGCGATTTCCTTGATCAGGCCGAAAAGGTGGCCACCGATGCCGTGGAAATGTGCACCGCCAAGCCGTTGGGATCGAGTGGACTGAAGGACCTTATCCTGTCGCCGTCGCACGCCATGCTCACCATTCACGAAATCGTGGCGCACGCCACCGAACTCGATCGGATTGTGGGATACGAAGCCAACTACGCGGGCACGAGTTTCGTAAAGATTTCCGATGTGGGCAAACTCAAGTACGGCTCCAAGCACTTTAATGTCACCGCCGACAAAACCAGCACCGGACTTGGCACGGTGGGCTTTGACGACGACGGCGTGAAGACGCAAAAGTGGCCGCTTGTCCGCGACGGCATTCTCGTTGGCCTCACCACCAATCGCGAAACGGCGCACCTGATGGGCGAAAAGGAAAGTCGTGGTTGCACGTTTGGCAGCACGTGGCGCGACTATCCGTTCCTGCGTATGCCCAACGTGCATCTCGAGCCCGGACCGGCCAATTCACCCACGCGCCAACAGCTCATTGAAGACGTGAAGGATGGCGTGATGATCGACGGCCGCGGCAGTTACTCCATTGACCAGCAGCGCTACAACGGCCAGTTCGGTGGTCACATCTTCTGGGAAATCAAGAACGGCAAAATCACCCGTCAGGTCACCGACGTGACCTACAACGCCATCACGACAGACTTCTGGAACAACCTCGACGGCATCACCGGCCCCAAGGAATGGCAGATGCACGGCACCGGTGGCGACGCGAAGGGGCAGCCCACGCAGACCAACAGCATTTCACACGGATCGCCGTGGTTGTGCATTCGGAAGATCCAGGTGGGGGCGGCGTTTGACTAGGTAAGAAGGGAGAAGGGAGAAGGGAGAAGGAAAGACGGGAGACGTCCGTGGCCGCTTTAGTGCAGCCGACGTCTCCCGTCTTCCTTCTCCAGTCTCCCGTCTCCATTCACGCCATCGCATACACCGCGACATTCACCCCGAATTTCGTGTTGTCCTTCGTGCGAAACCGCTTGTTGCGCCAGTCGTAGTCCCATTCACAACCGTAGTCCTTGTTGGAATACAGCACGCCAATGCGTCCGCGTCGCTCCACACCGCGCAGATAGTCATGCACGATGTTGTCGCCCCACCCGTTCAACTCATGCGTGGTGCGCGGCGGTCCGTCGGGAAATGCGAAGAAGCTTGAATACAACGCATGCTGCTTGGGCAGCTTGGGCATCGAGTTCGGACCGAATGTTTTCGTCATCTCCGATTCAAACGTCTTCGCGTACAACCCGTTCACATCGTGATTGCAGTCGTCGGAAAACAACAGACCGCCGTTCTCCACGTACCGCACCAGCCCTTGTCGCTCCTTCTCGCTGAACCGCACCAGCTTGTGGCCCGTCATGAACAGGAACGGGAACGCGGTGAGCTCGGCGGAGTCGGCCGTGATCACGATTTCCTGCTGGTTCACGGGGATCTGCGTGTATTGCAGCACCGCGTCCAGCAGGTTGGCGCACACTTTGGGGTTGTAGTCCCAGTCGCCCGAGTTGTAGCGCAGTCGTGCAAACACGAACTCGTAGAAACGGCTTGTGGCGACCGGCCGCGTTGGGACCGAAGCGCCCTGCGCCGGGGCCGGGAACAATCCCGGGATCACGAACCCGCCAGCAGTCAGTCCGACTCGCGCGAGGAAGGCGCGTCGGTTAATGCTATCGGGAGTGGGAGCGCCTAGATTCGACATACGAAGCTGAAGATCTTCCTCGAGAGGGACCATGGTGAGCAGTTCACAGATCGACCGGATGGGAGATCGGCTGCGATTCGGTCAGGTCACGGACGACGATCTCCGAGAACTCGACGCGTATCGTCAATC
>JANMRE010000396.1:0-2264 GCA_031370885.1 Gemmatimonadaceae bacterium | reverse complement strand
CCCAGCAGTCCGCTCCCGGATTCACTCCCGTCGGAATTGCCACCCGTCCAAACAAAGCCGGTTACGGTCGTCCCAAGCTCCGTATAATTGATCGCCGCTAGATGGTCCAACGATTCGCCGGCATAGAAAGGGATCGTGCTTCCGTTTGCCACCATAGTCCCATTCAGCAAATAGACCTTGGTTGTTGCTGCAACGGCGGCAGGAGATCACTTCGGAGCCTCGACCGAGTCTGTTGGTTGCGCCGGCATCGCTCATTGCAAACTGGCAGTCGGAGATTGACCGGTTTGCTCCCGTGTTGCGTACGCTCATTGCGCATCGGTCGGCGCTGTCTGCCGTGGACCTCGACGCGATGACCCCAGCACAGTTGGCCAGCACCGATCTGGTGATTACGACGTACGGATCGCTGCTGCGCTTTCCGTGGCTCGCTGATACACAATGGAATTTGGCCATTCTGGACGAAGCGCAAGCCATCAAGAACCCGGGGGCCAAGCAGTCACGCGCGGTCAAGCGTCTCCACGCCCGCTCCCGCATCGCACTCACTGGAACGCCAGTAGAAAACCGGCTCGCTGACTTGTGGTCCATCTTTGATTTCATCAACCCGGGGCTGCTCGGAACGGCCAAGCAGTTCACCAGCTACGCCAAGCGTATGGCCGCGACGCCGGACAATCCGTACGGTGCGCTGCGCGAGCTTGTACGACCGTACATTCTCCGGCGACTCAAAACCGATAAATCCGTCATCTCGGATTTGCCCGACAAAACTGAGGTTACTGCGTGGTGCCACCTCAGTCGCACGCAGGCGGCGTTGTATCAGGAAGCGGTAGCTGAGTTGGGCGATCAGGTGGCGAATACCGACGGGATTCGTCGTCGCGGACTGGTGCTCGCGTTTCTCATGCGCCTGAAGCAAATCTGCAACCACCCGTCGCAGTGGCTCAAGGACGATCGCTGGGATGCGAAAGACAGCGGAAAGCTGGCGCGTCTTCGCGAACTCGCAGAGGTGATTGCCGCCAAGCAGGAGAAGGTTTTGGTGTTCACCCAGTTTCGGGAAGTGACCGCGCCCCTCGCGGCGTTTCTCGCCCGCGTGTTCGGCCGCGAGGGACTGACGTTGCATGGGGGGACCGATGTGAAGAAACGCAAAGATCTGGTGCGTCGATTTCAGGAGGACGAGGGGACGCCATTTCTTGTGGTGTCACTGAAGGCCGGTGGTTCGGGTCTCAACCTGACCGCCGCGTCCCACGTGATCCATTTTGACCGGTGGTGGAATCCGGCCGTGGAAAATCAGGCAACCGATCGCGCATTTCGCATCGGACAAACGAAGAACGTGCTGGTGCACAAGTTTGTGTGTCGGGGTACCGTGGAGGAAAAGATCGATCGATTGATCGAGGCCAAGTCACATCTCTCACGGGAATTGCTTGATGGGGGTGCGGACATCACCCTGTCCGAACTGAACGACGACGAGTTGATTCGACTGGTGTCGCTCGACCTTAACGCCGCGATGCAGGAGTAGTCCATGTACGACTATTGGGGGTGGGAACCACGCAAAACCGTGGCCCAATTGCGACGTCAGGCCGAACAGGAACGGGCGACGCTGAAAAAGCGTGGACGCGCTCTCGAGCCCGTGGTGATTATCGGTCGCAAGATTGCCACCACCTTCTGGGGCATGGCCTGGTGCTCAAACCTGGAAAGTTACAGCGACTATTCGAATCGGCTGCCGCGCGGCCGATCGTATGTGCGCAACGGTTTAGTGCTCCATCTGGAGATTGCCGGTGGTGCTGTTTCAGCGATGGTACGGGGCAGCGTGCTGTACAATGTCTCGATCAGCATTGCCGCGGTTCCAAAGGCGCAATGGAAGTCCATCTGCAGTGACAGCAGCGGGGCCATTGATTCGCTTGTCGAGTTGCTGCAGGGACGGTTTTCCAAAACGATCATGGAGCGCATCAGTCGTCAGCGCACGGGGCTCTTCCCATCTCCCAAGGAGATCAAATTCACGTGCAGCTGTCCCGACGTGGCGTCGATGTGCAAACACGTGGCGGCAGTGCTGTACGGAGTTGCCGCGCGGTTGGATGATCAACCGGAGTTGATCTTCAGCCTTCGCAACGTCAACGAGAAAGACCTTATCTCATCCACCGAGGGCGGAAAGCGACTCACGAACCGTACGCCATCCTCGACCAAGCTGCTGACCGAGACCAACCTGTCGGCGTTGTTCGGATTGCACATGGGCGCGAACGAAGTATCGAGCGCACCAAAGAAGGGAGTCGGCAAAAAAT
>JANMRE010000646.1:0-16105 GCA_031370885.1 Gemmatimonadaceae bacterium | reverse complement strand
GACACGCGAGTACGCGCTGCTGGAGCACCTCGCCCGGCATGCCGGGGCATTGGTGAATCGCGCCTCCATCAGCGCCCATGTCTGGGATGACAATCACGACCCGTTCTCCAACAATATCGAAGTCCTTATGGCCCGACTGCGGCGGAAACTCGAAGGTGCGGGCGAGGTCCGCATGATCGAGACGCGACGTGGGGCGGGCTATCGACTGGTTGCGCAGGCCATCGAGGGATGAGTCACGGGTCACGCGTCATCGGCCGGTTGGATTCCATTCGTGGACGACTGGCGGTGCGGCATGCGGCGATGCTGGCCGTGGTCGTGCTGATGATCGAGGGGGGATCGTATATCGCGGTATCGCGATTGCTCGCCCAGCGCGGCGATCGGCTGCTGGAATCGGCCACCAGCGCGTTGGTGCGCGATCTGCACACCGAGCTTGAACGAGGGAAGCCCACCGTTGACGCGATTGCGATTGCGGTACGCGACGTGCGCTTTCGCGACATCGTTTTCGCCGTGCGGGTGGTACCGCGAGATTCTTCACGTCCCGTTGGCGCGGCAACGTACGAAACGCGACCGGATTCGAACGAGTTCGGTGGGACACGGATTCGCCGCGACGTGATCGCGGTCGGCGCTGCGCAGTTCGAAGTTACCGCGTCACGCTCCCTGTATGAGGACCACGAGACGCTGGAAGCCATTCAGCGCGCGTATCTCATCGCGGCGAGTCTGGCGATCCTGCTGTCTGCGCTCCTCATGTGGCGACTTGCAACCGCTGCGCTGGCGCCCATCGAAATGCTGGCGACGCGCGCCGCCACGTTGGGCAGCCGAGATCTTCACGAACGACTGGCAGTGGAGTCGCCTGACGACGAGATCGGCCGCCTCACGCAAGTGCTCAACGGGATGCTCGCGCGTCTGGAAGGATCATTCGCGCAGCAGCGACAGTTCGTGGCCGATGCGTCGCACGAATTGCGCACCCCGATCGCGGTGCTCCGAACCGAGATCGATGTCACGCGGGCCAATCCGGCGCGCTCGGCGCACGAATATCGTCAGACGCTGGAACGACTGGATCGGGTGACGGGTCGTCTGGAACGCCTTGTGGCCGATCTGTTTCTGCTGGCCCGGGTTGATGCGGGCGGCTTGACCGTGCCCTACGC
The DNA here is from genome assembly GCA_031370885.1 of Gemmatimonadaceae bacterium. Classification (GTDB taxonomy): domain Bacteria; phylum Gemmatimonadota; class Gemmatimonadetes; order Gemmatimonadales; family Gemmatimonadaceae; genus Gemmatimonas. The sequence goes on along the minus strand of JANMRE010000646.1, from coordinate 14,960 downwards.
ATCGCTGGACGCGGTTGCGTTGGTCCGCAATACCGCAACACTGCTGCACGGCATCGCGGAAGATCGCGGCGTTACCATTGAAGTGGCGTCGTCTGGTGAGGCCGCAGTGCGCGGCAGTGAGGCGCACCTGGAACGGGTATTGTTGAATCTGCTGGACAACGCGTTGCGTTTTGCGCCTCGTGATTCCGCCATTGCGATTTCGGTGCAGCGCCAGACCGCAGGCATTATTATCGATGTCAGCGATCGTGGTCCGGGTGTCGATCCCGCGTTTCGGGACGTGGTCTTTGACCGATTTCGCCGTCGCACTCCGGACTCCGCACCACCGTCGGATGATGGCGCCGGTCTGGGCCTGGCCATCGCCCACGCGCTGGTTGGCGCACACGGTGGCACGTTGTCGTTGCACGCGACCGGCACCGACGGCAGCACGTTTCGTATCGTGTTGCCGTCGGCGCCGTAACGCCGGTAGGCGAACGGCTCAGACGGGAGGCTTCTTTGCCGTTGGCGGCGCCGACTTGGCCGCCTTCTCAGCCTTTTCTTTCGCGGCTTCGGTTTTTTCGCTGGCGGGATCTTCGTGCTCGCGCTTGAGCACCTTTCCTGTCATGGCATCGATATGGATCTCTTCGACGCCCTTTTTGCCGGCAACCTTGATGTCGAATGAGTAGATGAACGCGCCATCCTCTTCCTCGATTTCTGCGCCGGCAATTGTGCCGCCGGGTATAGTGGTGCGGGCAATGGCGATGGCGGAGTCGGCCGTGATTCTCGCCTTTTTCAACAAACCCGGCTTGTCTTCCGAGACTTTCACCTTGGCGACGGGCTTGGCAGGTTGCGCGGCGAGTGTGCCGGCAGCAATCACCAGTGCCACCGCCGCTCCGGAGAACATCCACTTGCGTGCTCGACTGATATTACGTGACATGGGATACCGGGCTGTGGAATGGGAACGAGTTACGCCTCATTGAGCCTCAACAATTTGCACTTAGGAAGCTTGCGGCAGCATGACGCGATTGGCATCGCGCGGCACCATATCCTGAGGTACCTCCCATGGTGATGAGCAAGGCCGCGAGCGCGGACGCGTATTTGGCTGAGCTGCCCGCCGATCGCCGCAAGGAGCTTCGCGCTGTTCGCGACGCGTTGAAATCGAAGCTGGCGACGAGTTTCGTCGAGCAGATGGGATACGGCATGATCATGTATTGCCTACCCTTGTCCCGCTACCCGCAGACGTACAACAAGCAACCGTTGATGTTCGTCGCGCTGGGCGCACAAAAGAATTTCAACGCGTTGTAGCTGACAACCTACGGTGATGCCGGCACGAAGCAGCAAGTGGACGCAGCATTTCGGGCTGCCGGCAAGCCGTTAGGTATGGACAAGTCGTGTATTCGGTTTAGCGTGGCAAGCGACCTGCCGCTCGAAGCACTGGGCACGATTGTCGGTGGCGTCTCGGCGGAACAGTTGATCGCGATGTACGAGTCGTCCAGATCGAACACAGCTACAAAACCCGCAAAAAAGGCTGTCAACAAGATCGCGAAAAAGAAATAGCGGTTGTGCCGGATATCAGGGGACAACAATCTCCCGGCGCAGTCGAATGTCCTTGCTGGATGCGCCCATCATGATGCGCCAGGTGCCAGGTTCAACCACCCGCTTCATGTCGGCGTCGAGGAAACTCAGTTGCGCGCGGCTGACCCGAAACGTCACGGTGCGCGATTGCTGCGGCGCCAGTGTGATGCGCGTAAAGCCGGCCAGTTCCATTACCGGCCGAGCGACGCTGGCGAGCACGTCGTGCACGTACAGTTGCACAACCTCATCGCCGTCACGGGCACCGGTGTTCACAACGGTGGCCGACACCAGCATCGCGAGTGTGTCCTGCGGCGGGCGGATGTCGAGCACCAGATCGCGGTACGCGAAGTTGGTGTAGCTCAGTCCGTGTCCGAACGGAAAGAGCGGCTGACCCGTGAGGTCGAGGTAATCGTCGCCGCGACCGGTGGGCTTGTGCGCATAGTGCAACGGCACCTGCCCTTCGTGCATTGGAAAGGTGATCGGTAAGCGGCCAGCGGGATTCACGCGTCCGAATAACATATCGGCCACGGCGTGTCCGCCTTCCTGGCCCGGATACCAAACGTCCACCACGGCATCGACGCGATCGAGCCATGGCATGGTGATGGCACTGCCGCCAACGAGAATCACCACCACTGGCGTTCCCGTGGCGGCAACACGGTGGATCAACTCTTCCTGTCGTCCGGGCAGGCCGAGTTTGGCGCGGTCGCGGAACTCTCCCTCTTCGATTCCGGCCACAATGATGGCAACGTCACTCGCGCGGGCCACCGTGACGGCGTTCGCGATTGCGCCGTCCTGCGAGTCACGAACACCCGCATCCCAGAGCAGCTTGAGTCGTGCGTTACCGGTGGCTTCGAAGAATTCGAGTCGCACGTCGTGTTGAGAACGTGGCGCGAAGGCGACCGGTACTGACCGCGTGCCGTACGATTGCTTGTGCCAGTTGTCGATGATCAAGCGTTTGTCGACATACAGTCGGTAGCCGTCGTTGCCTTCGACGGCCAGCGTTCGCGCGCCGGTTGGCGGCGCCGTGACGCGTGCCGTCCAGCGCGCGGAATACCAGTCGAACGGGATGCCGCGACCCGGCGAGTTGAGTGTCCACCCGAAGTCGACGTGCGCGTCGACGCGAGCCAGTCGCGGGGTGCCGTCCATGGTGATGTTGTCCCAGTATTCCGCGCTGAGTCCGGATTCGCGTTTTCCGTTGCGCTCGGTGGTCCACGCCGATGCCGGAACGATTGTAATCGCACGAAAAACCCGCGGCACGCCAGTGGTTGAGCGTACGGCTGTTCCCGGCGGCGCACTAGTTTGAATCCCCTCAAGAATACTGACGACGCGCGCGCCCGGCGGCGAATAGCCTCCAACGCGCGCCTCTGTCGCGTCCATGCCAATCACGGCAATTCGCCTCGCGCTGGCCGTGAGTGGCAGTCGAGCGTGTTCGTTGCGCAGCAGCACTATAGAAGCGGCCGCCGCCGCGCGCGCCAACGCACGATGCGCCGGCGAACGCGCCTGTGCCGCGGCGCTGTCGGGATTCGCGTATGGCGACTCGAACAGACCCATGGCGAACTTCACGCGCAGCACGCGCGCGACAGCGCTGTCGATCACGGCCGGCGCGATACCTGCGGTGCGAAACGCCGAGAGCCAGGGACGATGCTGCTCGTACGATGACTGAAATATCACATCCAGCCCGGATTCCAATGCATGGCGCGCTGCGGTGGCAGTACTCGCCTCGGTGTGATGCAGCACGGTGGCACCGCCGGTGGCGGCGGCATCGGAGATGACAAAACCGGTGAATCCCCAACCGGTGCGGAGCACGTCGGTGAGCAGCAGGCGACTTTGTGTTGCGGCAGAGCCATCCACTGAGTTGTACGCGGTCATCACACTGCGCGCGTGCGCATCGCGGAAGGCCGACAGGAAGGGTGGGAAGTATCGTTCATCCAGCAGGCGTCGACTGAACTCGATGGGATAGCTGTCGCGCCCTCCATCGCCCACGTTGGCGATGAAGTGTTTTGGCGTGGTGACAATGCCGGCCTGCTCAAGCGGCGCGATATACGCGCGCGCCATCGCGCTGGTAAGCCAGGTATCTTCGCCATACGTCTCTTCGACGCGTCCCCAGCGCACGTCGTTGGCGATGTTGATGACGGGCGAGAGCGACATGCGAATGCCGCGACTGCGCGTTTCGGCGGCGATCGCGTTGGCCACACGACTCACCAGTGCGGTATCCCACGTTGCCGCCAGCGCAATGGCCTGCGGAAAGGTGGTCGCGCCCTCGCGAGTGAGACCGTGCAATGTCTCTTCGAACGGCAGCAGCGGAATGCCCAATCGTGTTTCGTTCACGAACCAGCGCTGCAGCGCGTTAACGCGTTCGGTATGGGCCCGCGCGATCATGCCCGGCGGCAGCGTGTCACTGCGCGCACCGTCGGCGCGCATGCCAACCGGCACGTTGATTTGGAGTCCGAACGCCCCGTTGCGAAAGTCGTGCGCCGGATCGTCGCGATCACCGGGTATCATGAACAGCTGCCAGAACTTTTCTTCAAGCGTCATGCGCGCGAGCAAGTCCTGAGTGCGCGCTGGCGACGACTTCGTGGGGTCACGATAGGTCGCGGTCGCGGGCGGCCTCAAGAGCGTGTCGCGCGGGGCGGTTTGGGCCTCGGCGAACGTCGCACCGAAGGTGAGCGCGGTAAACAGCAGGGGGCGAAGAATCGACATGGGGAGAGGGTAGCGCATGCGAGGCTTGGGGCAAGCAGTGGGTGGCATGTAGACAATGCGCCACGTTGCGTCAGTGCTGCAGTGTGGGCTCAACGCGGCGGTGCGAGGATGTGGAGGGTTGGTCGCCCGCAGTCATGTTTGTGACGACTGCTCAGGGCGTCGCTGGCAATTCGTGCCGTTGGCGTGATAGATCGGTTTTGGTGGCGGGCACAACCATACTGGCACCGATGTTCCATTGAGATGAGGCAGGATTCTCCGTGTTCCTCCTGCCCTCCCTGCCATGTCCCCGTTTCTGCGTCGCCTGTCCACGCTTCCCGGATCAATGCTCGGCATGGCCGCGTCGCTTTGCTTTGCCTCCGCACAGGTGTGGGCGCAGACGTCGCCGGGCCCGGCGAAGGGCGCATCAAGCGACGTCAGTGCACCCGGCACGTCGACCATCCCCGCCATCGACGGCAAGCTGCGCAACGTGGTGATCACTGGCGCAAAAGGCGACTCCATCGAGATCACGTACGCGAATACGGGCACCATGGCGACGGCGATTGTCGGTGAAGTGCAGGTGTTCGTGAGCGAAGACGAGGTGGTGGCGACGGTACCGTTTGCCGATGCGCAGATCATTCGGGCGGGCACAACACAGCGATTTCGTGTGGCGATGCCCAAGCTGGCGAAGGGCCGGTACACACTGATCGCGATCGTGGAGTACGGTGGCGAGACGATGACCGCGGCGCAGGCGACGCTCGCGATTCGTTGATCGCACCGGAATACCACACCAGCAGGGTAGCGCGAGTCGTCGATCCTTGCCCACGTCTTGAGTGAAACGCATTATTCGAAGTCAGTCGGCGCCACTGCGGAGTCATGCCCCCATCCCCTCGTCCCCGAACGCCGCGTCGTTGGTGGCGGCACCGTCATCCTGTCGGGATTTCAGTGGCGCTCGTCTTCGTGCTCCTCTCCTGCGCGCAAGTGGAGCGTGTTCTCGAAGGCCCTGCCCCTCTCGATGCGCGACTTGCGGTGGCGGTGGAGTCCGAGGCGATCACGATCGCGGCAGGGAGCGAAGTGTCGACGCGCATTATTTTGACGCGCATCGGTGATTTCTCCGGTCCAGTGGCGCTGACCACCGAACGCCTACCCGATGGAATGACGGCCACTATCGAAAATGAGCAGACCACCGGCCAAGTCACCTCCGCGACACTCCGACTGCGCGCGAATTCCACAGCGCGCCTGGGCACGTTCGGACTGGGACTCCGTGGACGCGCCAATCGTGTGCGTGACGCAACCTTGCAGATGTCCATCACCATCGCGCCGCCACTGGCGTACGCGCTGTCGGTGTCGACGCCGTCCCTCACGATTGCCAAGGGTGGAATCGCGCGCGCCACGACGGCGATCGCACGCGCCAACTACGCGGGACCGGTTGCGCTCACCCTCGCAAGCGCTCCCGGAATCACCGCCGTCTTTGACGAAAGTCCACTGAGTGGCGCCAGTACCCGTTTCACGCTTGCCGTTGCCTCCAGTGTAGCGGCAGGCAGCTACGTGGTGTCGGTGCGCGGCGCCGTGGCCGGAATGGTCGACCGGTCGGCGGCGCTCACGGTGGTCGTGTCGAACGACCCGCTCCAGATTCTGGCCGGCCCGCCAATCAGCGCATCGCAAGCGTCAGTCGGTACCACGGACCTCATCATCAATCGCGCCACTCAGGTGGGTGTCGTCGAACTGTTCGTCGAAAATCTGCCGAGTGGAGTCACGCCGTCGATTCAACCCGAAGCACCGTCAGCCCGCGCAACGGCGATCGTGCTCACGATTGCACCGACTGCCGTGCCCGGCACGTCACACATCACCATTCGAGGACGCGCCAGCGGCGTGCCCGACGCGACGGCAAATCTGGTCCTGACGGTCACGGAAGCACGGATTGACCTCGCACCCACACCGATGTTGGTGGAGGTGTTTCAGGGATCGAGCATCAGAAGCACCGTCACGATCGTACGCACCAACTATTCGGGGGACGTCGCGTTCACGTTCGACGAACTTCCGTCCGGACTTTTCGTCTCCGCGCTCCCTTCGCACACAACAGGCGATAGCGTGGTGCTGAACGTATCGGCATCGGCGTCGATGAGTTCCGGCACATATCAGGTGACGATGCGCGTCGTGCCGAGCGCGCTTTCGAGCACCGCAACGGTCGTCGCCAGTCTTGGCGTGGTGGTGCGTCCCTCGTCGAGTTCAAACAGCAACGTGCTGTTGGATTGGTCGGCGTGCGATCCGCCACTTTGGCTGGCCGGACAGGACGGGACTGGCGCGTGGCAACGATTGCAGCCAGTGTCCGGCATGTTTCGTTTCTCCGTGACGACCGGACGAGGTGGGTTCGCCTTCGTGACCAGTGTGGAACCGCTCGCCGTTCGATACATGACGCAGACCGAACTCACTGATGGTCCAATCAACATGTGTCCGCCGGACGTTCCAACCAAGATCGTGCGCGGTCGCGGTGAGCACACTGGAATCAATCAGACGTGGTTCTATTCCCTTGGCGGCGGAACCGCGTTGTCGACCAATTTCGCGCCCGACTTCAGCATTGCCGGCGTCCGTTTCGGCGAGCAGGACTTCTTTGGCTGGACGCCGTTCGGAACGGGCTATCGCGGTGTGGTCCGACGCAACGTTGACATTCCTGACGGGCAGTCATTGCCTGAGTCGGTGAACTTATTCGGCCCTGAAGGGTTTGCCGCAGCACGGGAGGCGTTCACCATTAACGGCGTTGTGGGCGCCGGCGAAAACCTCAGACACACGATGGCCTACCTGACGGGCAGCGCCTGCATCTCCAACGCGCTCTATACGTCAAATGCACACGGGTTCAGCCCAGCGGTATTTGGTGTACCGCTCGAACAGCAGGAATCTGATGACTTCCATTTCCTGACTGTGATCAGCGCGGGGTCAAGTAGCTTCCGCTCCACCAGCGTGTCCTTTCGCGCGCTCCAGACGCGCACGCTTGCCCTGCCACCCGTGATAACCACGCCAGTGCTGGTTCAATTGTCCGCGCCATACAAGCGGTTGCAAGCGTCGCTCGGTGTGCTGCCAGCAGCCTACAACGGATCGGTGGAATTCCGATACAGCGATGGCCGACGCAGCATGAGTGTCACGGCCTCCAACGGATACGTCGGCGCGGGTTCCGTGGTGCTGGCAGTGCCCGACCTCAGCCCTGTGTCCGAGTTCTCAAGTCCAACTATCATAGCTGCGGCTACCGGCGTGTCATGGAGTATCACGCTTGATGGCTCGGCTGACACCACCTCGTTATGCACCGAAGGTCGCACCAGTGTGCAGCTGAGGCGATCGGGCGTGTTCTGACCGGTGCGACACAGTGTGTTGAGCACGATCAGGCGCGCGTGGTGGCGTGGCTGTCCTCCACCTCATCGCTCTCCTTCAAGCAGATGATTTTTCGGGTGAATCGCGCCATCGCCGTGGCAAGCGCATGGGTTCTCGGTGTCGCCTGCACGCATGACATGCACCTGGTCCCATCGTCACCGCGTGCGGCCGCTACGACGACGGCCGGACCTTGGGCGAGCATGATCTTCGCTGCACGGACCGACAGCGGGGTCCTGATGATTGACCTTGGGTGGGGAAATGCCGCCAAAGGGGTGCGATCGGTGCTGGGGCAGATTGGTGCGGCACCATCAGACGTGCGGTGGGCGTTTATCACGCATGCACATCGCGACCATATCGCTGGCTGGACCGCCGTACCGCAGGCGACGTTTGTGTTGGGGCGCGATGAAGTCCCGTTGTTCACGGGCACGGCGTCGTACAGGGGCTTCGCGCCGCGACTTGCCGACAACCTGAACGAGTATCGTCGACCCACGAGCGCCGAGGTCACCGTGCTGGCGCTGGGAGGTGATACGCTGTTCGCACTGGGTCGAGATACGTTGCGCTCTTACGCAGTGCCGGGACATACACCTGGGAGCACAGCGTATGTGTTCCGCGAGACGCTGTTTATTGGCGATGCCGCAAACTGGGGTGTTGTGCAAGGGTTTCATGGTGCACTGACCATGTACGCTGACAGTGTCGACCAGAACCGCGCGAGCCTGCGGTCATTGCTGGCGCGACTGGATTCGACGGGCGTGCGCTGGCGCACGTTGTGTACGGCGCATGGAAAGTGCGGCGTGGCCGATTCGGCACTGCGCGCAAGGATTGTTCGGTAGCTGGTGCATCCAAAGCGGACTTCGCGTTCTCACGTAGATTGCGGGAGCGATATCTGTCCGATCTGTCCGCAAGTAGCAGAAACACGCGTCACACCCGTTCAATCCGGATCTGGCCAATGTGTTCTTTCGCGCCGGAGAGATCGAAGCGTGGGGGCGCGGAATCGAGCGGATGTGCGCCGCTTGTCGCGCGGCTGGTTTCCCGGAGCCCGTCCTCACATATGAGGAGACGGGGCTGTGGGTCAGTTTTTCGTTCTCCCGCGTATACCTGAACCTCATCGAGGGATCAGGGACCCCGGAAGTCACCCCGGGAGTCACCCCCGAAGTCACCCCCGAAGTCACCCCCGAAGTCGAAAGGCTGCTGGCGGTGCTGAAAGCCGCAATGAGCCGAGCTGAGATCATGGCAGCGCTGGGCCTGAAAGACGAAAAGCACTTCCGCGAACAATATCAGCAGACAGCGGCGACGGGCGGACTGATCGAAATGACCATTCCCGATAAGCCGCGAAGCCGACTGCAGAAGTATCGCCTGACAGCCGCCGGACTGTCCCTCCTGCAAGCACTATCGAAGAGGCCTAGATCACAATGAGTCACCATACGGCAAACATTCGGTGAAAACGTCGGTGAAGACTTCGACACAAACGCCGGTAGAAACGCCGGTAGAAACGCCGGTAGAAACGTCGGTGAAAACGTCGGAGAAAACGTCGGACCGAAGCGCAACGATTACGCGTTGGCCGAGGAGGTGACGCTCAAGGGAGGTTACGAGCGGCGTCCGGACATCGTGCTGTACCTGAACGGCATCGCCGTCGCCGTGATGGAGCTCAAACGCAGCTCGGTGGAAATAGCCGACGGTGTGCATCAGCTCATCACCAATCAGGAAGAGATCTTCAACAAGGGGTTTTTCAGCGCCACGAGGTTGCTACTGGTCGCGAGCGATTCGCAGGGGCGGCGCTACGGCACCACCGGCACTCCCGAACCGGGCTACTGATGGTCGAGACAATCCAACTGGGCGACCTCTCAGTAGGGCTGACGCGAAAAAACGTCAAGCACGTTCACTCTCAGTGCACCCACCAGATGGGCGCGTAGGCCGGACAGCGGCGTACTGCAGCGGGCGGCGATGATGCACGCGTGGCACAAGTCGCTGATGCACCGGGCGATTCCGCCGCTGATAGCGAAATGGGAGCGGGTACTGGGCGTTTCCGTCGAGCAGTACTTTATCCAGCGCATGAAAACCAAGTGGGGCAGCTGTAACAGCACAGCGCGACACATTCGGCTGAACACGGAGCTGGTCAAAAAACCAAAGGACCTGCTGGAGTACGTGATCGTTCACGAGATGGTGCACCTGCTCGCGCCGACGCACAGTGAACGGTTCGTGACCCTGATGAATCAGCACTTCCCAACATGGCGGGAAGCGCGGGCCGAGCTGAATGCACTGCCCCTTGCCTCGTAGACGCGTCACCCGACACGGACCAACCGGCTCGCCACCACTTCCGAAATATCCAGCACCGGCACTTCGCTCCCCGTTCCCCGAACACCGTCCGTTATCATCGTCATGCAGAATGGACACGCCACCGCAATCTGATCCGCGCCCGTGGCCAGCAGCTCTTCGCTACGCTCGGCATTAATGCGCTTGCCCGCCGTTTCCTCCATCCACATGCGACCGCCACCGGCGCCGCAGCACAATCCGCGACTCTTGGTGCGCACCGGTTCGACGAGTTCCACGATCGGCAGCGCTTTCCGCAGCGTGTTGCGCGGCGCGTCGTACACATCGTTATAGCGGCCCAGATAGCACGAGTCGTGATAGGCAATCTTCAGTCGCTTCCCGTGTTCGGTGTCGAGCGGCACGCGCCCTTCGGCCAGCAGACGCTCGATGTACTCGGTGTGATGAATCACGTCGTAGTGTCCGCCCAGATCGGGGAATTCCTTCCCCATCTGATGAAAACAATGCGGGCAGAAGGTGACAATGGTTTTCACCGAATAGCCGTTCAGCGTTTCGATCACGCCCTTGGCCAGCATCTGATACAGGTACTCGTTGCCCATGCGACGCGCGGGGTCGCCGTGACAGCTCTCCTCCTGGCCGAGTATCGCGAACTTTACTTTGGCCGCCTGCAGAATGCGCGCAAACGCCACCGTAATCTTCTTCGCGCGATCATCGAACGACCCCATGCAGCCCACCCAGAACATGATGTCGGGTTGCTCTCCCGCCGCCGCCATCTCGGCCATGGTGGGAATGTCGAGCCCTTCGGTCCACTGCATACGATCAGCGGCGCTGAACGCCCACGGACTGCCGTTGCGTTCGAGTGACGTGAGCGCCGGCGCCAGTTCCCCGGGAAAGCGCGACTCCATGAGCACGAGGTCGCGCCGCAACTCGTTGATGATGTCCAACTGATCGATGGACACCGGACATTCCTCCACACACGCGCGACAACTGGTGCACGCCCAGAGCTCCTCTTCGGTGATCCAGTTGTCGAGGAGCTTCTTGTCGAGTACGGCCTGCTGCTCGACGGTTGGCGCGCCGCCGGCACCAATGGCGTCCAGCATGCCCGCCTTCTCGGTGAGCCGCGCACGCGTCTTCACCACGATCATGCGCGGTGAAAGGGCCTTGCCGGTGATGTTGGCGGGACACACCGAGGTGCAGCGACCGCATTCGGTGCACGAGTAGCCATCCAGCAGATTCTTCCACGACAGATGCTCGACGTCGGCCGCGCCAAACTGCTCGGCGTTTTCGGCTTCGAGGTCCATGGGGCGCATCGCGCCCACCGTGCCCGGGCCGCTGGTGTTGGAGAACCAGACGTTGATGAGCGACGTGAGCACGTGCAAATGCTTGGAGCCTGGCAGGTGATTCAGGAAGTACAGGATCAGCAGCGCGTGAAACCACCACGTCACCCGTGCCACGGTGTGCGCCGTTTCTACAGACACGCCGTTGAAGAGCGGCAGAAACAACGACGAGATAATCCGTCCGTCGGCGCTGGCGCCGGTACGAATCTCGGCGGCGAAAATCATAAGCAATGACACCATGAGCATGCCGATCATGCTCAGGATAAACACCGCGTCGCCGCCATGAACCGGGTCGTTGCGAAATCTCGCTGGCCGAATGACCAGGCGCCGGTACAGCAGAAACACCACTGGAATGAGCACGAATACGGCGAACAGTTCCTGCGACACCACATACGGCAGGTACAGGAATCGCGGCAGGATCAGGTCCCACGTGAACGGCGTGTAAAACCCCTGAATCATGATCTCCGCAGTGCCGATCCCCAGCACGCAGAAGCCCCAGAACACCAGCGCGTGCATCATGCCACCGATCGGATCGCGCAGGATCTTGCTCTGCCCGATGCCGATCAGCAGGAGGTTCTTCGTGCGCGCGCGGGGCTGATCGGTGCGGACTTCGGCGCGGCCGATGTTGAGCCATCGACTGAGTCGCCGCGCGCTGCGGGCAAAGAACCCGAGCGCGACGGCGAAGATGGCGGCGAAGACGAGATTGGAGAGCGTCATTGGGCGAAGCTAGGGGGTGGCGCCCGCCACGCTACCCCTGCGCCCTCGCCGCCTTCACGGCCGCCGTCAGCACCGGCATCACTTCGAACACATCACCCACGATGCCGTAGTCGGCGATTTTGAAAATCGGCGCGTCCTTGTCCTTGTTGATAGCGACGATTGTCTTCGACGTGCGCATACCGGCCAGATGCTGAATCGCGCCGGAGATTCCCACCGCGACGTACAGATTCGGGCTCACGTTGCGCCCCGTCTGTCCAATCTGATCGGTGTGCGGACGCCACCCTTCATCGGTGACCGCGCGCGTCGCGCCCACGGCCGCATTCCCGAATGCGTCTGCCAGATCTTCGCACAACTTGAAATTCTCGGCCGATTTCAACCCGCGACCACCCGAGACAATCACCGGCGCGTCGTTGAGGTCAATCTTGCCGGTTCCGCCTTGCTTGAGCTCCACCGTTTTCACGCGCGATGCACCCGGATCGGTGGCCGACGTGATGGCCTCCGTCACCAGTGGTTTCGCATTTTCGATGGGTTGGAACGCTGCCGGACGCACTTGAATGACTGCGGGAGCGCCAGTCAACGACAGCGTGGCAACCACTTTGCCGTTGTTCTGCGGATGCTCACCCACCACCGTACCGCCTTCGACGCGAAAGCCGGTGAGATCGGGCACCAGCCCGGCGCCGAGCTTTGCGGCCACCCGTGGCGACAGGTCGCGACCGTGCGATGTCGCACTGAACAGCGCATAGCCATACGCCCCACCCGACAGGCGCTGCGCGACCGTCGCGGCCAATGCTTCGGGGTTGTACATCGCGAACGCCGCATGCTCCAACACGAGCACACAGTCCGCACCGTGCTGTGCGAGCATGCCAGCTTTCGCTGCAATGCCGGGCGCGCCGGCCAATACCGCGTGCACAGTGCCACCACCCGACTGATCGGCCAGTGCCCGTGCGGCAGTAACTGCTTCCAGTGCCACTTTGCGCAATTCACCGCCCCGCACTTCGGCGACTACGAGAACGTTGGCCATCTCAGAGTACCTTCGCTTCGGTCTGGAGGAGACGGATCAGTTCCGGAACCGCAGCAGAACTGTCGCCGAGGATACGTCCGGCCGCGCGTTCAGGAGGCAGCGACATTTTCGCCACGGTCACCCGCGCATCGCCAAACTGCGCCGGCTTGACCTCCATCGGCTTCTTCTTGGCCGCCATGATGCCCTTGAGCGACGGCAAACGCTCTTTGTTGAGTCCATCATCGATGGTGAGCAGCGCAGGCAACGGGAACTCCACCACTTCCGACGCACCTTCGAGCACGCGCTCCGCTCGACCGGTCGCACCGGTAATCTCGAGACGAAACACGTTGGTCACGCACGGCAGATCGAGCAGTTCGGCAATCATCGGTCCGGTCATCTGATTCATCGAGTCGATCGAAATGCGACCGCACAGAATCAGGTCGTATCCGCCGTCCTTGAGTTCTGTTGCCAGCGCGCGCGCGACGGCGAGCCCATCTGCCGGAGCGCGATCGGCCTGCAACAGCACACCGCGATCGGCGCCCATGGCCAGCGCCTTGCGAATCTGCTCCTGCGCCGCGTCGGGACCGAGTGTGATCACGACCACCTCGCCCGCATTGCCGTTCTTTTCCTTCAACTGCAGGCCGGCTTCGATGGCCCACAGATCGAAATCGTTGATGTCGTATTTGAGTCCCGTGTCGTCGACACGGGATCCGTCGGCGGTGATGGCAAACTTCACTTCCATCACCGGGACGCGTTTGATGCACACGGCGATTTTCACCGCGGTCGCTCCGGCTTGAGAGTCAGGTTGATGTCAGTGGCGTCCACGTCGCCCGCAGGCGAGCGCGGCAGCCCGGGGGGAAGCTACGAAAGAACGATAGGCCGCGCTACTTGAACGCGGCCAACCCCGTGATCGCCTGTCCGAGGATCAACGAGTGCACGTCGTGCGTTCCTTCATACGTGTACACGCTCTCCAGGTTGGCCATGTGTCGCAAAGCTCCATACTCGGCCAGAATGCCGTTGGCGCCCAACAGCCGACGCGTTTCGCGTGCAATATCGGTGGCAATGCTCACGTTGTTGCGCTTGGCGAGAGACACCTGCGTTGGCGTGAAGTTGCCGGCGTCTTTCAGGCGACCCAAATGCAGCGACACCAACTGCCCTTTCACAATCTCGGTAAGCATGTCGGCCAGACGCACCTGCTGAATCTGAAAGCCACCGATTGGTTTGTCGAACATGATGCGGTTTTTCGCGTACGACACGGCCTCCTCGAAACAGGCGAGCGCGGCGCCGAGCACACCCCACGAGATGCCATAGCGCGCTTGCGTGAGGCACATGAGTGGACTCTTGAGTCCTCGGCTCTCTGGCAACAACGCGTCGGTCGTCACGTGCACATCCACCAGCACGAGTTCCGACGTATCGCTCGCGCGCAGCGACAGCTTTCCCTTCTGGTCGCGGGCCGTGAAACCGGGCGTTTTCGTGTCGACAATGAAGCCACGAATGCTGGTGTCTTCGGTACTGTCGCCGGTCTTGGCCCACACGATGGCCACGTCGGCCATCGAGCCGTTGGTAATCCACATCTTGGCACCGTTGATGATCCAACTACCGTCGGCCTGTTGGCGTGCACGGGTGATCATGCCCGACGGATTGGAGCCAAAGTCCGGTTCGGTGAGTCCGAAGCAGCCGATGAGTTCTCCCTTGGCGAGCTTGGGCAGATAGTGCCGCTTCTGCGCTTCGGACCCGAAGGCGAAAATCGGATACATAACCAGCGCACCCTGCACCGATGCAAACGAGCGAATGCCGGAGTCACCTCGTTCGAGCTCCTGCATGATGAGCCCGTAGGCCACGCTGGACAGCCCGGCGCACCCGTACTCTTCGGGAAGGTTCGCGCCGAGTACGCCCAGTTCGGCGAGTTCGGGAATCAGCTCTTTCGGAAAGCGTCCCTGGACGTAGCACTCACCGATGATCGGAAGGATCTTCTCGTTGACGAACGCGCGAATCGTGTCGCGAATGGCGCGTTCTTCTTCGGTGAGCGCCGCATCAATATTGAAGAGGTC
>JANMRE010000635.1:0-6173 GCA_031370885.1 Gemmatimonadaceae bacterium | reverse complement strand
GCGGTACGCAGTTCAATAACGCGCCCGGTGCTTGCACCGGGCGCGTTGTGCTTTGCGCTGATGCAACGCGGCCCACCGTGCGCGACGCGAACGGTCTTCGCGACACGGTGCACAGCTGCCCATGCAACAGTGTGCGCCGGTGATGAAATACTCACGGCGCTTTTTGTTTCACGCCGAGCAACCACTATGGCATTGTCAAATTCCTTGCCGGGAGCGTGAGAGTTTGGGCGTGATGCGCGATCAGACGGTTCGTCTCCTGTTACAGCACGCGCACTTTCGTTCCAACGTTCGCACTGTACCGGCACCGTGACACCGCCGTTGATTGACACCGACGGCCACCACCTCTTTCTCTCTGGAGACCATGTTCAACTCCCTGCGCACCCTTGGTTCACGCGTCGCCCGCCAGGCGTCCCTCGCGAGCATTGTGCTCGCGGTCCTCACCGCTGCCGCCTGCTCCTCCGAGCGTGTGCTCGGCCCCTCCACCGAAGGCGCGCAGGCTTCGCCGGCCCCGGCCTCGCACGAGCTGTTGATCGGCCTCGGAACGATCCCCAAGAAAGCGCTGCTTCGCCAGAAGGCGCTCAAGACGGCAATCACCCGCTCGTTCACCGTCACCGCGACTGGCGGCACACTCACGATCCCCGAAGTCGGCTTCACCCTCACCGTGCCCGCCAACGCGATCGGCACCGCCTCGCTCACGATCAAGGTCACCGCGCTGGCGGGCAGCGCCGTCGCCTACGCGTTCGAGCCGCACGGCACGAAGTTCCTCGCGCCCCTGTCGATGGCGCAGGATCTCTCCTCCACGACGTGGGCCAGAAACAGCTCCGTCATGCTGCTGGGCGGCGGCTACTTCAAGAACGACGCGCAGGTCAACACCACCACCGGCGTGGCGCAGCTCGATGAAACGCTGCCCGTCGTCGTCCTCGGCACCAAGTCCTTCATGAAACTCTGGCACTTCTCGGGCTACATGATCTCGATGGATTGCGCGACCCGATACCGCACATCCCTTCGATCGCTCATTCCCTTCTCTTCGGAGCCGCCCACTATGTCCCGTCCATTCGCGCTGCTGTCCACACTCACCGCCGGCCTGTGCCTGACCGGTGCTGCCGCCTGCAGTGATGTCGCCCCCACCGGCCCGACCGCGCTCGAGTTCTCGACGCCCGCTTCCGAGCTGACCACCATCGGCATGACCAGTCGGCCTGTCACCGGCGACACGGTGGTCACCGTGTTCGTGGTCGGCAGCGGTCAACTCACCGTCAACATCGGCAATCTCAGCAGGATCGAGTTTCCCAACGGCATGGCGTCGATCTGCGATCCCACCCGCTCAAGCTACGGCCCGGGTACGTGGAACAGCCCCTGTTCGGCGTCCAGGAAGGCCATCACGATCACGGCCAAAACGTGGGTCAATGCGGCGGGCAAGCTGCAAAGCGAATTCCAACCTGCGCTGCGCTTCGTGCCGAACCTGCTCAAGCCGGTCACGCTGTACCTCAAGGACGCCGCGCTGGCCGGCACGCGCATTGACTTCTGCACAATCACCGGTTGCATCAACGAGGCGCTCACCGACCCCACCGTCACCACCGTACTCGACCCCAATACCGGCAAGGCCTTCCGCACCATCAAACACTTCAGCGGCTACACCGTCACCGCCGACTGAACGTTTCTTGGCGCGGCGCGGCTGGCTGGTCAGTCGCGCCGCACGCCGAGACAATTGTCGTGCGTGGTATCGGCCAGCCGGGCAATACTGAGCACCGTTACCACCAGCAGCACGCAGGGTGTCGCCGCCACCCACCACGCGCTCGCGAGATAGGGAACACCGTCCTGCAGCATCGTCCCCCAGCTGGACTGCGGAGGACGCACGCCGAGACCGAGGAACGAAAGCCCCGCCTCGGCGGCCAGCATGTCGGCGACCAGCATCGCACTCGATGCCCCGAGCGTGCCAGACAGATGCGGCGCAACGTGGCGCGTCATCACGCGAACAGGCGACGCACCCAGCGCGCGCGCCGATGTGACAAATTCACGGGAGCGCAGTGAGCGCACCTGCACGAAAATTACGCGGCTCATGTTCGTCCAACTGGTTGAACCAAGCAGCAGCGCGAGCACCAGCGCAGTCGGATGACGCACAAGAAGCATCAGTGCGAGCACGATGACTTTGTGCGGAATCGCACGGATGACATCAACGACACTCATCAGTCTCCGGCCCACCGTGTCACGGCACAATCCTGCGGCGGTGCCCCAGACGGTAGCGATCGCTGCGGCGAGCAACGCGCCGAGCAGTCCCACGGCGAGCGACGTGCGCGCCCCGTAGAGTGCACGGCTGAGGACATCGCGCGAAAAGGGATCGGTGCCGAGCAGATGCGCGAAACTGGGCGACGCGTTCTTGAGTCGTACGAGGTCTAGCTGAGCCGCCGGGTCGTGCGGAGCCAGCCATGGCGCTGCCACACCGCCCACCGCCACGGCGATCAAGACGACAGTCGACAGCGACACCATATACGGTGCGCGAAACCGCCATCGCCTTGATGAACGCATCACTTCCATCACGAAACGGTCTGCTCTCGCACACGCGGGTCGAGGGTACTCACAAGCACCTCCGTTACCACGGTTCCAATCGCGATCACGGCGGCGATGATGACGACCGCACCCACAACCAACGGTGCGTCGCGCAGCGCAACGCCGTGGACGATCAGCGAGCCCATACCGGGCCACGCGAACAGCGCCTCGACGATGACCGTGCCACCGGCCAGCGTTGGCAGCATCGTGCCGATCAGTGCGATCGTGCCCGGCAGCGCCGGGCGAATCGCGTGGCGACGCAGCACCACGCATCCGGGCGCACCCTTCGCCCGAGCCGTGCGAATGTGGTGCTCGCTCGCGATCTCACGCATGGCCGCCCGCTGTTGACGAACAATGACCGCACTCCACGCCAGCGCCAGCACACACGTGGGAAGCGCCAGATGCCATACCCGGTCAACCACTCGCGCACCTGCTCCGGAGGTGAGTTCGACCAACGGGTCAGACATACCCCCGATAGGAAACAGTGGCAGGTACAATCCGAACGCGGCAAGCAGGGCGATACCGAGCACGATCTCGGGCAACGCATACAGCACGGTGAGCGTCGCACTGATCGTGGAGACAACGCGATCCCGCGGCCGCCAGCCCTGGAGGGTGCCCACGGTGAGTCCGAGAATGGCCGCCACCGACAGCGCGGTACCCGAGAGGAGCAATGTGGCGGGTAGCGCTTCGGCGAGCACGTCGCCCACCGGGCGTTGCTCCGAGCTCGACATGCCGAAATCGCCGTGGGCGAGCGTGGACAGATACGCGACCACCTGATTCGGCAGTGGACGATCGAGGAGGAGACGCTCGCGCATCGCAGCGCGCGCGGTCGCGCTCAAGCCGGGGCCTTCCACGGACACATCGGCCGCGTCGCCGGGGGCGAGACGGAGCAGAACAAAGCTCGACACGGTCGCAAGCGTCACGACCATCGTCGCGTGAAAGAGGCGCCGGAGAAGGAATCGCAGCATGTCGGTTGGTAATGTATCGGCAGCGAGCGGCCGATAGTCATTATCAGGCCCTCGCTGTCGTCCCCTTTCGGTCGTACAATGCGCCCAATCAACCGCCCGTTCCTGCGTGGCTCGCGTCGTCCCGTCACGCCGCATTTCCTGACCGCGCTGCTTGGCGCGCTGTTCGCCGCCTGCTCGAATGCTGATCGGGCAGCTGCGAACGAGGAGGGTCGCGCCGCCACCGCAGGCGTTGTGATTTCCACTGCGGCCGACGCTGATGCGCTCGTCCCGCCGCTGGTCGCGACCACGGCGGGCAAGCAGGTTGTCGACCTGCTGTTCGATCATTTGGCCGCTCCCATCGGCACGCCGGTGCGCACGGATGGCGATACGGGATTCCGTCCACAGCTTGCAACGCGTTGGAGCTGGGCGACGGACTCACTTTCCATTGCGTTCGAAGTCGATCCGTCGGCGCGCTGGCACGACGGCAAGCCCGTTACCGCATCCGATGTTCGTTTTTCGTTCCGATTCTTTACCGATCCCGCGGTTGCGTCCATCCATGCGCGAGGGTTTGTCGGCATCGATTCCGTCACGGTGCGAGATGCCCACACGGCGGTTGCCTGGTGGACCCGTCGCAATCCGGAGCAGTTTTTCCAACTGGTCTACAATCTGGCCGTCATGCCGCAGCATCTCCTGGATACCATTCCGGGCGACCGCGTGCTCGCTTCATTGTATGCCAGTCATCCGGTGGGCAGCGGCCGATATCGTTTCGGTCAGTGGGATCGCAAACGCCAGTTGGTGCTTGTTGCGGACAGCGCGAACTATCGCGGACGTCCACGTTTCGATCGGGTGATCTGGACCGTCGCGGCCGATCCGAATGCGGCGACGATGGCCGTGCTCGCCGGTCAGGCCGATGTTCTGGAGGTACTCCGCGGTGATGCCGTCGCGCGAGCGGCACAGGTGCCGACGCTGCAGACCGTGGAATACGGCAGTCTCGACTACGGTTATCTCGTGTTCAATGCGCGTGCACTGAAACGCTCGTCGGTTTCTTTTGCCGACCGTGCGTTGCGCGTCGCGCTCTCCGCCGCCGTGGACCGTGCGGCCATCGTACAGAATGCACTCGATTCACTTGGTCGTGTTGCGCTGGGTCCGGTCACGCGCGCGGAACCCATGGCCGACACCACGATCGTGCCAATCGCGTTCGACACGGTGGGTGCAGCACGAACGCTCGATTCGCTGGGATGGCGGTGGAACGCGCAGCACACGATGCGAGAACGCAACGGCAAACCCCTGGCGTTCGATATTCTGCTTCCCGCCTCGAGCGGGACGCGAAAGAAGTTCGGCGTGCTGCTGCAGTCGCAATTCGCGCGCATTGGCGCCAAGGTGGAGATCGATGCGGTGGAGTCGGGCGTGTTCGTCAGTCGCTTGCAGAAGGGCGAGTTCGAGACGGCGCTCAACGCCTGGCGCAACGATCCGAGCCCCAGTACGCTCAGGCAGTCGTGGGGGTCACCGAAGGGCGACGACGTTGGCGCGAACTTCGGGCGGTACGCGAGTGCGGCGTTCGACGCAACGGTGGACAGTGCCATCGTCACATTCGATCCTGCACAGCGCATGGCGCTGTTTCGGCGCGCCTATCGACGCATTGTCGATGACGCGCCCGCGATCTGGCTGTACGAGCCGCGCAATCTCGCCGCTGTGCGCTCGCGTTTGGTACCCGTAGGCATGCGTCCCGACGCGTGGCTGGCCGGTCTTGCCGACTGGAAAATTCGGACGTCGACCGACGCCAACAAGCAGGTGGCCAAGGCGGGACCACATTAGGCAACAATGCCTTCGCACACGCCAATGACACCCTCACGACTGGGGCGGCTCCCCGCAAAGGAGAAACCGCCCCATCAGTGACGACGTCGGTTGATCGGGTCAGGCGCGTGGTTGTGTGGAAATGATGAAATCCCACAGGTCGATACTGCCGATCAGTGCGGCCGCGATTTCGAGGTCTGTCATTGCAGAATCCGTGTTGCGCTCGAAACAGGCGCTTGGCGTTGTAAGCTGCGTTGTTCGCAACACGTTGTTCACCCCGATGCCCAGTTCGCGCACCGTGACCGGATTCATGGCCGTCACGCCAGGTGCGTTGATCAGACAGAATCTGACGTACCTAACCGTGTACGATTGCCCGTCCGCTTGCGCCGTTGACGTCTTGAGCGTGACCTTCCCGCCCACGCCAATACCGACGCGGTCTGGATTTGAACCCACGAATGTTGGCGCGTTGAATTGCACCGACATCGCACCCCGCACGATGCTCGCCGACAACAGACTCACGGATTGAATCCCCGTGGCCACGACGCCGCCCATGTGGATTATCCCATTGAGCGCGGGCGTGAGATTGTCTGGTGGGGGAGGGGGTGGAGTACAGTTGACGCCGGCCACTCCCGCCGTAAAGTTCGGCGCGACTTGTGATCCAATCGGACCGACAACGGCGTTCGCACCTGAGGCACCGCCAGCGCCCGGACCGGCACCACTGCCACCGTTGCCGCCATTGCCAACTGTTTCGAATCGTGTGGTACCTGCCGTGCCGATGGGCGCGCCGTTTCCGGCGGTGCCGCGCGCACCACCTGCCGAGCCACCCGCTCCTCCATTACCACCCGGTTCGAGATTGGGGGCCACGCAGTCGTTCCAACCGGTGCCGCC
>JANMRE010000568.1:0-4360 GCA_031370885.1 Gemmatimonadaceae bacterium | reverse complement strand
GAGTTGGCGCGGGCGTTTGGCGTGGCGCACACCACGGTACAGCGCTATCTCGATGTGCTCACCGAGACCTTCATGGTCCGACAGCTTGCGCCATGGCACGAGAATCTCTCCAAACGACAAGTGCGCGCGCCCAAGGTGTATCTGCGCGATACCGGAGTGCTGCACACCTTGCTGGGGGTGAAACACCTGCGCGATCTCGAGGTCCATCCGAAGGTGGGCGCGTCCTGGGAGGGGTTCGCGCTCGATGTGGTGCTGGATCATCTCGGCGCGCGTTCCGGCGAAGCGTACTTCTGGGGCACGCACGCGGGCGCAGAACTCGACCTCCTCATCGTGCGAGGCCGCACGCGCGTCGGGTTCGAATTCAAGCGCACGTCGTCGCCATCCGTGACGTCGTCCATGCGTTCTGCACTCAGCGATCTGCGTCTGGAGCGCCTCTACGTGGTACACGGTGGCAGGGAGACGTTTCCGTTGACCGCGCAGATCATGGCCGTGCCGCTGGCGCGGGTCCTACAGGATGTCCCGCCGCTCTGATGTGACTGGGTGTGTGCCGAACAGGGCGTTGCGATGCTGTCCAACGTGCTCCACCGTCGTCGCGTGCTGGCCGGAACGGCTGATGGGTCGTACTGTTGGCGATCCCATGACCCGCATTCTCCCGTTCCCGCGACCGGCATGACCCAGCAGACCGACCGCTTGAACGCGGCCTTGGCTGGACGCTACCGCGTCCTTCGCGAACTCGGTGCCGGCGGCATGGCCACGGTCTATCTCGCGCATGATGTGAAGCACGACCGCCAGGTCGCCCTCAAGGTGTTGCGCGCCGAATTGGCGCAGGTGCTGGGGCCCGAGCGATTCCTCCGCGAAATCAAGATCGCCGCGCGGCTCGATCATCCGCACATCCTCGCGCTCCACGACTCGGGCGAGGCCGACGGCTTTCTGTACTACGTCATGCCGTTCGTCGACGGCGAATCGCTCCGCGACCGAATGACCCGCGAGGGCCCGCTGCCGTTGGGCGATGCGTTGCGCCTCACGGCGCAGGTGGCCGACGCGCTCACGTACGCTCACGCGAAGGGTGTCGTGCACCGCGATATCAAGCCAGAGAACATTCTGTTGTCCGGCGGTTACGCCAAGCTTGCCGACTTCGGCATCGCACTGGCCGCGGGCCCGAGCGATCACAAACTCACGCAGACGGGGCTCGCGCTCGGCACACCCGCGTACATGAGTCCCGAGCAGGCCGCGGGCGAGCGCGAGCTGGGGCCTTCGTCCGACGTCTACGCGCTGGCGTCGATCCTTTACGAGTTGCTCACTGGCGAGATGCCCTTCACCGGCGCCACGCTGCAGGCCATGCTCGTCAAGCGCCTCACGCAGGACGCGCCGCGCGCCCGCGCGCGACGTGGTGACATACCGATGGTCTGCGATGCCGCGATTGCCCGGGCACTGGCGCGTGAGCCGCGAGAGCGATTTGCGACGGCGGCAGCGTTCGCCGACGCGCTCGTGGAGCGGGCGGTCGCGGCACCGCGCGCGGGTGAACGGTCGATCGCCGTGCTGCCGTTCGCGAACCTCAGCACCGACGCCGAGAACGGCTACTTCTCCGACGGGCTCACGGAAGAAGTGATCACCACGCTGTCCAAGGTCGGCACACTGCGCGTCATCTCGCGCGGCACGATGATGAAGTTTCGTGACGGCTCGCGCGGCGCCACCGACGTCGCGCGCGAACTCGGTGTCACGCACGCGCTCGAAGGCAGCGTGCGCAAGTCGGGCAATCGTCTGCGCATCACCGCCGCGCTGGTCGCCGCCGACAGCGACGTGTCGATGTGGACTGAACGATTCGATGGCGTGCTGGACGACGTGTTCGACATGCAGGACCGCGTAGCCGCAGCGGTGGTCCAGGCGCTCGACCTGGTGCTCACGCCGGAGGAATCGCGGCGGCTCGCCGAGCGCCCGCTCGACAACGCCGAGGCGTACGACCGCTACCTGCGCGCGCGACAGGCAGTCAACGAGTTCTCGCTCAGTGGAGTGGAGCGGGCCTTCGTGTACCTGGAAGAAGCCCTCGCCCTCGCCCCCGACAGCGTGCTCCTGCTGCGCGGACTCGGCGTTGCCTGCTTCAGCGCGGCGAACATAGGCACAGGGCCTGATCGGGAAGCGCTGCTCGCGCGGGCGCTCGGCTATGCCGATGCCATCGAGCAGCGCCAGCCGGCCAGCCCCTACGTCGCCGAGATCCGCGGCATGGTGGCGTCACTCACGGGCGATCAGTTGGAAGCGGTGCTTCAGCTCGGCCGTGCCTTCGAGCAGCTGCCGGCGGACCCTGACCTGGCGCATTGGTACGCCGTAACCCTGCTAAATGGTGTCCACTACGCGGCTGCCATTGCGATCTCGCGTGAGATAGCGCGCGTCGCACCCGATCACGCGCTGGGATGGTCGACTGAGGTCCTTGCGTTGTGTTTCTCTGGTCGGCACGCGGAGGCCGTTGAGCGCCTCGAGGCCGCGCCGAAGACGGCGCCAGCCGTGGGCGTCCAGTTGGTCGCCGGAGTCGTGTACCTGGCGGCGGGTGAACCGCAACGCGCCCTCGCGGCGCTGGATCGTGCCAGCGCGCTCGAGGCGGACGGGTTCTCGTTCATGTGCCGGTTTGTCGGACACGCGGTGCGCGGCGATTCGGCGGCGGCAGGTCATGCGCTCCCCCCGGAGGTCGCGGCCTGGGCCTGGGAGGACTATGTGTACGCCGAGTTTGTCGCGCAGGGTTTCATCCTGCTCGGAGACGTGGAGGAGGCCGCTCGCTGGCTCGCGCAGGCGGTGCACCTCGGCTCCGGCATTCACGAGGCGAACACCCGGCACAACGCCGTCTGGCGTCCGTGGCTGGATCACCCGCGCATCGCGCCCATCCTCGAGGCGATGCGGCAGGTTGCGCACCGATACGCGCAGCTGCCGGTCGCGCCGCGTGCGCTGGCGCTGGTGGAGCGGGAGAAGCTGGCAGGCGTGAACTGAATCTCCGGGACCCGGTTCGGGCAGCCGCGAAGGCGGAGAGCAACGCGGCTGCTCCAGATCATGCCCCCGCCCCCGCCACCTCCCGCCGAATCGCGTCGGACATCGCGCTCGCCGTGGCAACAATCGGCGCAAAGCGCACATGTGACCGCAGTGACTCAAAAAAGCGACAGTGCACCGCGATGAACGGCGTCGGGCAGAACCCCTTGTTCACGGACGACTCCAGCACGTCGAGTGCTCGCTCCGTCTCGCCGCACATCGCAAGCACTTCGGCGAAATGAAAGGTGATGTGACTGTCGAACGGCGAGAGGTCGAGCGCCGACACCATCGCGAGAGCCTGCACGGCGTCACCGAGCTGCGCGCACACGAGGGACTGCAACTGAATCGTGTACGGCACGTGGGGACCGGCGGCCACCAGCCAGGCGACTTCGGCGGAAGCGGCCGCGACGTCACCGACGGAAATAAGCGCGTACCCGACGCACCAATGCGCGATGAAGTTTGTCGGATCGAGTTCGACCGCGCGGCGGAGTGGGTTAATCGATTCCGACATACCGCCATCGAACCACTGGGCAACGCCGACCGCCTCCCAGGACATCCAACTCAACGGGTCCGTCGCCATCATGCGCGCGGCGGAGTCCTTCGCCATGTCGAGCAACCCGCATATGTTGACGGCCATGGCGAGGTACAAGTGCGAGTCGGTGTCGTTCGGGTCGCGCGCTATGGCCGCCCGGAAGTCCGCAATGCACATCCGCCAGTCGCCGCGCTCGAATCTCGCCCACGCACGCACCGCGTATCCGAACGACGCGTCGGGCGCCATCGCGATCAACGCGTCGGCCTTCCGCTCGATCTCGTCAAGCGTCGACGGGTCACCGAGTCCCGTCCTGAGCAGCGCCACCATGCCCCAGGCCCGCAGCGCCAGCAACGGCGCACTCTCCCCCTCAATTGCGATGGCCTGCTCCAGCAACGCCTGTCCACGTGCCGTGGCCACGCCAAGGCGTCGCAATTCCTGTCGCGCCTCGAGGTAGAGCTCGAACGCGCGCACGTGCTTGATGTCACGATGCGAGAGGCGGCGGTCCTCGTCGAGCGTAAGGGTGATGCCGAGCGCGCCGACGATCTCGCGTGATACGCGCTCCTGGACCTCGAACACGTCGTCCATCGTGCCGCTGTACTTCTCGGCCCACAGTTGCTCGTCGGTATGGGCATCGACCAGACGCGCCGTGATGCGCAGCGACGCGCCCGCCTTGCGCACACTGCCTTCCAGCACGAACTGCACACCAAGCTCGCGTCCGATCGTCGCAATGTCCTTGGTGGTGCCTTTGAAACGCAGGGCCGACGTGCGCGAAACGACGCGCAGTGATTTGATGCGGGCGAGATCGGTGCTGATCTC
>JANMRE010000554.1:0-1733 GCA_031370885.1 Gemmatimonadaceae bacterium | reverse complement strand
CACCTGAATGACAACAACTTACCGTTTGCCACCCAAACTTCAGGAACCCCAGCTGCGAACCACCGTCAGCAGCCGCCACTCGGTCGCGACCCGTCGCATCAGATAGACCGCACCGCCGTTGCTCCGTCGGCCGATCTCGATACCGCCTTTTTCGCGTGGACGGTCCACCCCTACCAATGCCCACCCACGCCAGATCACCATGGGCGCGACAATGATGTACGACAACTCCGACTGTGGGTCCTGCTGGCCACGGACCGCGAAGAACTCGTCGCGCGCGCGTTGCTGACCGTGCGGACCGAAGTACGCCTTCACTCGCGGTTTCGGCGCCTTCGGAAAGTCCATCGTTGCGAAACCGGGAATCACAAATGTCACCGTGTCGGCAGCGAGTGGCGATGCAAGGCATCCAGTACTCCGCGGGTCAGGCACATCACCGGTAAGCCCGGTGGCCACGGCCTCGCGCGATACCGCGTCGTCGACATCCCACAACGGTCGATCGATGCCGGCCTCCCAGCCCACGATCGTTCGCAGCAGCGCGCGCGCCGACGGCGTATTTAGCGGCGAACCAACACCGCGTCCGATGATCGTCTGCTCCATATGCTCGACGAGTCGCTGCAGCGAATCGCGCTGCGCCACCAACGTGTCGCTGGGGAAAATGCGCAAGGCGCCCGGATTGCATCGATCGCCGAGTTCGGCCCACGCCGCGCCTTTGAGATATCGTGCGCGCTGCGCGGCCAGTCGTCGCTCGAAGAATTGTGCGTCGGCCTCGAGAAAGGCTATGGCGGCGGAATCCTCTCGCGCCGAATCCACCTGTGCTTTCGTCATGGCGCGCCGTCGCGATTGCGCCGTTGCAAACGACGGCAGCAGCAGCGCAACCAGCAGCGCCACTATACCGATTCGCCCGACAACGGTCATCCGTGCACCGACTCCGCCGCCGGCTCCTGTCGAGAACGCGCCGCGCGTGCATCAACGGCGGCCGCCGCCGCCTCCGACGCCGCCTCCGACGCGTCGTGAGACGCCTCTTCGGCCAACTCCTCGGCCTCCTCGGCAGCCGCCTCGGCATCGATCGCCATTCGCTCAGCGCGATAACGCACGTACCATTCGCGCGTGACTTCGGCCGCGAGTTCGCGATTGCCCAAGCCGAACGCCAGCGCCAGTGCCAGCGCCACGGCACCGAACAGGATAGCGAACGCAGTGGTCACAATGTCGGTGGCGATTCCAAGTTCCTGCAGCGCCATGAACACCGCCAGCACAATGACACCGGCACGACCGGTGCGGGCCAACCACGGCCCGCCGTGCAATCCACCGGCCGACGCCATGATCAGTCCGCCAACGAATCCACCCAATACGATGCCGAGAATGATGATGACAATCGCTGCGATCACGCTGGGGATATAGCTCACCAGTTCGGAAAATACATTCGCCAGTGACTCCAGCCCGAGCGCGCTGGCGGCGACCAGCAGCACCGCAAACATGACAAACCAGAAGAGGACGTTGGCAATAACCTTTGCCGGGTCCAGATGAGAACCGGAGCGTTCGACCGCTTGCATCACGCCACCGCGCTCGAGCAAATGATTGAAGCGCAGCCGACGCAGCAACCGTTGCGAGCGCTTCTCGATCACCCTGGCCAGCAGATAGCCACCGAGGAGTATGATGAGCGCGCCGAAGAGCGCGGGCACGAACTCGCCGAGCATGGCGAAGCTCTGCTCAAGGCGTTCCGTGAACGTGGAGACGAC
>JANMRE010000531.1:0-8873 GCA_031370885.1 Gemmatimonadaceae bacterium | reverse complement strand
TTAGATTTCTTGCTTTACCCCCCGCGCCACACAATACCTTGGTTGGGTCCCCCCGCCCCCCCCCCACCCGCCCCCCCCGCCCCGCCGCCGCGTCCACCGCGACCACCAGCCGCCACTGCGGGCTGCGCACCGCGTAGGGCGGAGTCGGCCCGTGCCATGTCCTCATTGGAAATCGTCCAGTGGTCAGTGCTGCCGCGCGCGATCTGGTTCGCGCCCATGCGGTAGATGTTGAACAGGAACTGATCCTTGTATCGCGACGCGAGATCAAGGATGGAGTAGTTGGCCGTGACCGAGTAGTCGATGGACTGACGAAAATGCCATGCTTGAGGAGCAATCGGCGCCGGCAGGTCGCCGCGCGGCAGCATTTGACTGAGCGTCACCGGAATCGTTGACGGCGTGGGGCTGCCGATGATTTCAGTGAGGATGCCGATGATGTTCTGGAAGTACGCCGTGGTGCGCAAACCGCCGTTCCACCAGGTGGAGTAGCTGGAACCGGAGCGCATGGTGAATCCCGGCTTGTTCTCCTGCAGGAAACGCTGGTGCATCGCCGCACCAACCATGTCGAGTCCCATCACGATCATGGGATCGAAGTTGTAGTTGAACGGATCACGAAACGGCGGCGAGAAGATGACCGTACCGGCCGGTCCCGCCTGATGGTGATTGTACATGATCTGCGGCAACCACTCCCAGTACATGAGTTTGTTCATGTTCTGAGACTCAGGCAGATTCGACATGTAGAAGTCACGATTGTTGTCATGCCCGGCGTACTTTTCGTACAACCGCGTTGAACACGGGCCACGACGTTGCTCGGGCACCGGAATCTGCATGTAACACTTGGCGACCATCTGCATGCCATCGGGATTGGCGTGCACCATCACGACAATCACATCCTTGAGGATGCGCGCGGTTTCTTCGTCAGTGCGGCTGACCAGTTGAAAGCTCGTTTCCATGAGCTGGTTGGCGCCCACCACTTCAGTGGCGTGCAGTCCACCGTCGATCCACACCACGCTCTTGCCTTCCTTCGACAGCGCGCGCGCCTGGTCGTCGGTAAGTCCGCGGGCCTCGTGGAGGCGCTGCGAGATTTCCTTGTAGCGCGCCAGCTTGGCGAAGTTTTCCGGCGCGGTGATAATCGCCGCGAGATGCGGACGGCCCTCGCCCGTCTTGCCGATTTCCATGACCTGCATGCGATTCGATTCACCGTCGATCTTCTTCCAATACGCGATGAATTGGTCGTACGTGGGCAGGAAGTAGTCGTCGCCGATGTTGTTGCCCAGGAACGCTTTTGGCGTGGTAACGTTGGCCTGCGCCTGGGCGGCCGGCGCGGCGAGCGTGGCCAAGAGCAGTGAAGTGACGATTGCGCGCCACGAGCAGAGTATCCGCGAAGACATCCGAAAGACCTCCAAATCAGGTAGGGGGAGCCGCCCAACGGGCAGCACTACAGAGTACGGCCGGACTGGTGCCAGCGCTGTGACGATAGTCGGGGCAAACGCGCGCGGTGCGCGGCATTCGGCCGGACGCGGCTCGCGGCCCGGGTCTCCCAGTCGCCGCATGCTGCTCGGGGGGGGGGGGGGGGGCGGGGGGGGGCGCGTCCTGCGCGGGAGCTTGTTCGTGGAGCCCCCCCTCACAGTGGCAGCTTTGGGAGACCCGGATAAGCGACCGCTTGGGTGCGTGTGGCGAACGGTCAGTGTCGGCAGGGCTCGTTGCGAGTTCCCGAAGATGTGCATCGGCGGCCCGCGCTCTCCTGTTGTCAACACGGTTTCAATGGTGTCCACGATTTGAACTGCTGCGCGCCACGTGGCGATCCTCCGGGCGGTTCATCACCCGGAGCTCCGCATGCACGTGGGCAAGACGTGTTCGCGCAAGTGATCGAGTCCGTGCCGCCCTTTGCCTGAAGCTGCTCGCCGGGTGATCTGCTCGACGCGCGATGATCTCAGCCGAACAACCGCGAACGGCTGGTTCGGCCAAGACGGGGCCAAGACGTTGTCGGTTGTCGGGCAGATTCTCGCTGCGCCCAACGCATCACCCGGCCAGCAGCTTCAGGCAATGGGTTGGCAGTTTGTGGTTTGCGGGGTAGGTGACTCTCCATCGCTTCCCTTCGAAGCGCACCAACCATGCCAACCGAACAACCGACAACCCATTGCGTGAAGCTGCTCGCCGGGTGACCTGCTCGACGCGCGATGATCTCAGCCGAACAACCGCAAACGGCTGGTTCGGCCAAGACGTTGTAAGTTGTCCAGCCGGATCCCGCTGCGATCGCTGATGCGACCGCGTAGCGCGTCACTTTCGTTCGTGCACCACCCGTCCGCCAACCACGGTGAGCAGCACGCGCGCCGAACGCAGTGAGTCGGGCGCGACCTTGGTCAGATCGCGATCGATCATCACCAAATCGGCCAGCATGCCGGTGCGCAGCACGCCCAGCCGGTCGTCCTGGAAGCCCGCGTACGCCGCTCCACGCGTGTACGCGCGGAGCGCGTCTTCAACCGAGATCTTCTGCTCGGGCACCCACCCATTGGGGGTCTTGTCGTCCAACGTACGACGCGTCACCGCCGCGTAGATTCCCTCCAGTGGCGTGGGCGGCGCCACGAACCAGTCACTGCCGAATGCCACCGTCGCACCAGCATCGAGCAACGAACGGAACGCGTACGTTCCCTTGGAGCGCTCCGGTCCGATCACATTGGTGGCCCAGCGCCCGTCATCAATCGCGTGGTACGGCTGCATACTGGCAATCACGCCGAGCGTACCGAAGCGCCGGATATCGGTTGGCGCGATGTGCTGCGCGTGCTCAATGCGAAAACGCCGGTCGCGTGCACCGTTCTCCTTCGCGACGCGCTCAAAGATATCCAGTTGCGTGCGTATCGCGCGATCGCCAATGGCATGCACCATGACCTGCAGTCCCGCTGCATCTGCCGCCTTGGTCCACGCATAGAGACTGTCCGGCGGCGTCACGAAAAACCCGCTGTCGTTGGGCGAATCGGTGAACGGTGCCAGCATGGCCGCAGTGTGCGAACCCAATGATCCATCCACAAATCCTTTGAGGCCACCAATGCGCAGCCAATCGTTGCCACGCCCGTTCTGCTGAATGTCATCGCGCAGACGCGCCCAGTCGGACAGCGGAACTTGCGCGACGATACGCGTACGCAGCGTCCCGGCGCTGTTCGCGCGACGAAAGGCGGCCAGGTCGTCCCACTCGCCCATGTGGTGCACGCTCGTCACGCCGCGAGCCGCCACGTGCGTCATCGCGGTATCGAGCGCCCGATCCCACTCCGCGTCGCTCCGCGGCGGCTGCACCGCGTCAATCAAGGACTTGGCATTGTCCTTGAATACTCCCGTCGGCTCGCCGCGCGCGTCGCGAACGATGGTGCCACCTTCGATATCTTTCGTGCGTCGATCGATGTTCGCGGCGGCGATGGCCCACGCGTTGGCCAGATTCATGTGTCCGTCAAGCCGATTGATCCACACCGGATTATCCGGCGTGACTGAGTCGATCCACGCCCGGGTGGGGAGTTCTCCACCCCAGTTGGTATGGTCCCAATCGCCGTTGCGAATCCATGTGCCCTTGGGGAGCGTCTTCGCGAAGCCGGCGATCCGCTGAATGAACTCTTGCCGGGTCTTCGCATCGCGCAGTTGCACCGATGCCAAAGCGAAGCCACCGTCGTTGAAGTGCACGTGACTGTCGATGAAACCGGGTGTGACCATCGCACCGTTGGCATCGACCACGCGCGCCGACGCGGGCAAGCGGTCGCGAATGGTGGCCGTCGTGCCAACTGCGGCAATGTGTTCGCCCGAGACCGCGATGGCTTCCGCCCACGGACTCGCCGAGTCGCCAGTCCACACACGCGCATTGACGATGGCGAGCGTGACGATTTGACGTTCGGCTTTCGCGCAGCCGACTGAGGCACCGGCGACACCGGCCGCCAAAAGCGGGATCATAAGTTTTTGCATGCCCAACCATGCGACCGCGCATGGCTGCGCGCCAGAATGCCACGAACGCGAGCCGTCGTTCTCCGGTGGTGATCGTGGTACACTTCCGGGATGCGTTTCGATTTCCGTGTCATCGCTCGTGTCGCCGGGATCGGCGTGCCGATCATTTTCGGCGTGCTGCTGGGACGTCTGGTGTCACCTTGGCTTCCCGAATTCTCGGCGTGGGTCCACACGCTTGGCGCGTGGGCACCGGTGGCCTTCGTCGGGGCATACATCGCCGTCGTGGTGTTCATGCTGCCGGCGTTTCTGCTCATCATGGCAGGCGGCGCGGTATTCGGTGTGGTGAAAGGTTCGCTGCTGGTAATGTGCGGCGCCCTCGTGGGCGGCACACTGGCCTTCCTCATTGGCCGCTACCTGGCGCGCTCGATCGTGGAACGCACGGTGGCCGCCAACCCGACCCTGGCCACACTCGACCGGGTGATAGGAGAGGACGGCTTGCGCCTGGTATTCCTGCTCCGACTCTCGCCGGCGATTCCGTTTGTGTTATCGAACTACGCCCTGGGTGTGACACGGGTGCGGTTGCGCGACTTCATTGTTGGCACGCTCGGGCTCGCGCCGCTCGTGGTCACCTTTGCGGCGTATGGAAGCGCCGCCGGCGCCGGTACACGGCCGGACGGCTCAGCAGCCGTTTCGCCGTTGCTGTTGACCTTCGGCATCATCATTACCGTGGTACTGGGCGTGATGCTCGCCCGCATGGTGCAGCGAGCCTTTCGCGAGGCGGAATTGGCGTTGTTGCCAGGCGCCTCCGCGGCATCGCTTGCGAAGCGCTGACTCCTACTTTTTTTCCACGGCGTCACGCACATCAAGCAGGATCTCGAAGTACAGCTGTTCGCGTCGATAGGCGAAATCCAGCGAGGCCATCTGCGCCGGATCTTCGGTCGCTTTGGCGCGTTCGAAGGCTTCACGATACATCTCTTCAAGATTCGTCAGAATCCGTTCACGGGAACGTGACATGCGCAGGCTCTCGAGGGCTTTGGGCGTGAGTCGGGGCGGGACGTCATGCGAGGTGGTCGCGCTTTCCTCGGTATCGAAGAAGCGCGTCACCTTGTCGAACAGCATTCGACGGGCGCGATCTGGAACGTCCACCATGGGAAGAAAGAGTGGCGGGGAGCAAGGCACGTGACACGCGCTGAAATCTTCGCCCGAGACGGCTTCCGCTGCGTGTATTGCAGCGGGTTTTTCGAACCGGACGATCTCAGCATCGACCACATCCAGCCGAGAATGCGCGGCGGTGACGGGTCTGCTGGCAACGTAGTGACCGCCTGCCGAGGCTGCAACACGATCAAGGGTAGTCGGACACTCGCGCGCTTCCTGGCCGAGACGCCGAACGCGCGCCGGAACTTCTTTCAGTTCGCGCGGTATGTATGGCCAAGGCATTTGATCGCGGTGGCCGAGGAGCTCGCGCGCCGGGGTGTGGTGGAGCATCCCGCGGATTTCGTGGAGGGGGTCCGGAAGCTGCGCAGCTCCGAGGCCATCGCGATCTACATGAAGGCCAACGACCCCGCGGCAGACTGACTGCCACGGGGTCGACTGGCAAGCCGTCGTGGCGTCATTCCGATCAACCGTCTCGTCAGCGTCCATGCGCCATGATGGCGTTGGGACTGTCGGCCGTCATGAACATCGCGATATACTGGGGCTCGTCCACTATGGAGCTGCGCTCGTACAGCGGGCGCATCGTGACCAGTTGTTCGGCTGAAATCTCGCGCGTCGATAAGATCTTCCGGCGAGCAGCTTCAGGCAATGGGTTGGCAGTTAGCGGTTTTCGGGGTTGGTGTGTTTCGACGGGAAGGTGCTGCGGTACCTACCCCCCAAACCAACAACTGCCAACCCATTGCCTGATGCTGCTGGCCGGAAGATGCGTTCGTCGCGGCCAGATCCTGCCCGACATCTGACAACGCCCTGATCGGCCAACCGTTCGCAGTTGTTCGGCTGCATCATCGCGCGTCGATCAGATCTTCCGGCGAGCATATCGCGAAACCCTCGCCAAGGCGCTACCGTCAATGGATGACACACTCAGCGATTCCGGGGCTCCCCGACCCGATCATCGTGGCCAAGGGCTATGCGCATCCCCAGCGCCTCGTCTCGACCGACTGGCTGGATGCCCATCGGCACGACCCCGCGCTCCGGCTGCTCGAGTGCAACGAAGACGTGCTGCTCTATGGTGTCGAACATATTCCCGGCGCACAAAAGCTCGACTGGCACGTGGACCTGAACGACGCCGTCGAGCGCGACTACGTCGACCAAGACGCGTTTCAGCAGTTGCTGCGTTCACGCGGTATCGATGAGTCAACCACGGTCGTGTTGTACGGCGACAAGAGCAACTGGTGGGCCACGTACGCGTTCTGGGTGTTTCGCCTGTTTGGGTTTGAGAACGCGGTCGTGCTGGATGGCGGTCGGGCGAAGTGGCTGGCCGAGCACCGCATCACCACGACGGACGTTCCGTCGTTCCCGCCCAGCGAGTACGTCGCGCCACCGCGTATCGATGCAGCCATTCGCGCATTTTACGCCGACACGCGCGAGCATCAGCAGGCCGGGCAACCGATGATTGACGTGCGGTCGCCGCAGGAGTACACCGGTGAGAAGCTGCACATGCCCGACTATCCGCAGGAAGGCACCTTGCGCGGCGGGCACATTCCCGGTGCCCGCAGTGTACCGTGGGGACGCGCCGCAGCAGCCGACGGTTCGTTCAAGCCCATCGCCGAGTTGCGCGCGATTTACGAGGGGGAAGCGGGACTCGCCGTCACCAACGATGTCGTCACGTACTGCCGCATTGGAGAACGCTCATCGCACACGTGGTTTGTGTTGACCTATCTGATGGGCTATCCCAACGTGCGCAATTATGACGGGTCGTGGACGGAATGGGGCAACGCGGTGCGCGCACCGATTCGCAAAGGAGACCAACCGTGAGTCATGAGCTGGAGAGTGAACTGAAGCTGCAGAACACCACCGCGATGCCGGTGGTGGGAAAACCGCCAGCCCGTGTGCATGTGTCGTGGGCTGGCGCGCATCGCTTCGACGGTGCACGGACGTCGGGCAGTCCGTCCATCCGTATGGACTCCACCGGAGTGACCGGCCCGTCACCCGTAGACACCCTGTTGTGTGCGCTGGCGTCCTGCACGGGCATTGATGTGGTGGATATTCTCGCCAAGCGACGGACACCGATCCACGCGCTGTCGATCGATGTGGTCGGTGAGCGTTACGCCGGGACACCGGGACGGCTAACGAAGATTCTGCTGGACTTCAAGGTGGTTGGTGCGGACATCGATCGGGCGCACGCCGAACGGGCGATCGAGTTGGCGGTCACGAAGTATTGCTCAGTGCGCGATTCGCTCGATCCGAGTTTGCCGATTGAGTGGACGTTGGAATTGAACGGCGCGCGTCAGGACGGTTCAGGGCGGTAGGTTCACTGCCGCCCCAATCGCTTCTCCACCCATGCAACGGCCCGTGGATCTTTGCTCTGCACCAGCCAGAACACGGCGGTCTTTCGCAACTCTCTGTCGGGCAGCGATTCCGCCATTTTGAGCAGCGCGGGCACGGCTTCTTCGGTGGGTCGTCGCGACAGCGCGTAAATCGCCTGCCGCCGTACCTCGCGATCACCGGGCTCGTAGGCAATCGAGTCGAGTGTTTGCGAGACCTTGTCGCCCACAAATTCGCCCAGCCAGTTCAATGCGTTCGCACGCACTTCACTGGGTCGCCTCTCATCTTTCGCGATGCGGAGGAGCGTTGTTGACGCCTCGATCGAATCGGTGATGGTGGCTGCCGTGATCGCCGACCGAGCTGGTTTCACCGGTCCTGCCTCGGCCACCTGCAGCAGCCATGCGCCTGCGTCGGTCGCGGACACGTTGCCCAGATCGGTGACCCCCGTATCCGCCTTCCACCGGCCACCCACATACGTGCGCAGCTCGACGGTCTCGCCGCCTTCGCGCACCACCACCAGGCGCACCGGTCCACGATCGCAGGTGGCATCGACATCAGGCGACCCGCTCCAGTTGCCGTTGATGGAACCGGTGTAGCTGCCATTCCGGGTGCGGAACCAGCTCATGCCGTTGCCACACACACCCTCACGCGCCGCGAATGTGAGACGCACGCGTCCCGTCTTGACCGCGTCAATACGCGACGCGAGACCGCGCTGGGCTGTGAGGGTGGCTGCGGTACCCACCCCGATCAGCCCCATCACCGTGGCAAACACTCCCAGCCGATGCATCGCGGCGACGCGCGGCCCTGAGGACCCGCGCGTTCGGTTCATCGGTTGACAATCTCCTGCAGCAACGCCACGGCGCGTGGATCCTTGATGCGGGTGAGGGAGTTCACGGCTTGCTTGCGCAGCTCCGTGTTCTTTTCGTTGCGGGCAATATCAAGCAGCTTGTCGAGACCGCCGTTGTCTTTGAGTCCCGCCAACACGCCGATCACCTGCTTGCGAACCTCCACATCGGTTCCGCTGTCGTAGATCCGCCCCATGTCGGCGTTCGAGACGCCAGAACCCTGCAACGACCAGATCGCACTGCGACGAATTTCCATCGACTCTTTCGTGTTCTGCGCGACCTCCACCAGAAACGTACGGGAGTCGTCCGTGCGGCGCGACGCGATTGTCTGCAATACACGCTGCTTGAAGCGCAGGTCATCGGCCCGACCGTACACGTCCTTGAGGAAACTCATGGCGTCTTCGGAGGTGCGCCCCGGACCGGACATGTACCAGTTCAACGCGTCACCGCGCAGTTCCACCTCGGCCTTCGCGTCGAGCGCGATCTCGCGCAGCGTGGCGGCGGCGCGCGGCGACTTCGAACGCGACAGCGCATACACGGCGCGCTTCTGCAAATCCAGATCATCGCTCTTTCTGGCCAGATCGATGAGCATGGTGGTCGCCTCGTCGGTTGGCACGTTGGCCATCCAGA
>JANMRE010000519.1:0-4762 GCA_031370885.1 Gemmatimonadaceae bacterium | reverse complement strand
CCACCATTCTCACAACGTCGCGGGCGTGCTCTTGATCCCATGCGCATGATGACGCAGGGACATCCGCGTTCCACGAGTGGTCGAGTAGTAGTCGTGAGTACTGCCCCGTTGAATAGAGGGCGTCTCGGTAAAGTCGACTGAACGGGGCGTCCAGTTCAAGGGCTGGCATTCGATCCATCGCATGAACACAAACTGCAAGCGCCCGATGCGGAGCATCCATCGCCATGAGAGTGCTGGCGGCGGTCAAGGCGAAACGAATTGCATTCTCTTGCTCGAGCGCCTCCGAAAAGTGATCTACCACATCGAGCTCGCACTGAAGCCTTGGAAAGACCGCGGCGCTTTCTAAATGAGTCGCGATCCTGCTACGGAGAAATGCCCGTGTCCCCGGGGTCAATGACTGGAGCGCGACCTGACGAAGCAAGTCGTGCACTTCGATGATCTGCGACTGGGCAGTTCTTAATCCACCGGCGTGAGAAAGTTCCTCCATTGATGACATTATGGAATTGAGATCGATTCCCAGCATCAGCATTACCCGCTCACACGTCGCCCATTTCCCCAAAAGCGCCACCGTCTGCAGCACCCGCAACGCATCGCCGCTCAACTGGCTCAACCGCTGCTCAATCACCCCCACCAGTGTCGGCGGTACGCCGCCCGCCTCGCCCGTCTCAATCCAATGGTTGACCAGAGCGCGCAGGAACAACGGGATCCCCTCACTGGCGCGTACGAACCACTCGCCGATCTCGTCGTTTACCGGCGCCGAAAGATCCTCGCCAATCGCTCGCGACAGCAGCAGGCAGTCGGCCGGCAACAACGGCGGGACGGCGCGCACGCGTAGCGACAGCGGCACCCGCTGCGGTCGATGCGGACGCGCGTGCGCCTCGCGCGACGTCAACAGCAGAAACACACGCATGGCGCTTGCGCGCTCGATCAGGTCGGACAACACGTCCCAGGAATGCTCATCGATCCAGTGCACATCTTCGATGATCAGAAGCAGCGGCTTTTCGTCGGACACGGCCCCCAGCAGATCGATGATTGCCCGTCGAAGCGACGACGCCATGGGCATGGGCTCGCGCGCGGGAACCGGCACGCCCTCGGTGTGCATCGCCGAGCGCTCCGTGGGCACCAAACGCCGCAGCGCGGCCAGACTCTCGGGCGCGCTGCCAAGCGCACCGGCGCATGTCAACAACTCGGGTAAGGAATCGAGAAAAACGGACAACGGCCGCAGCAGGTCGCTCTCTCGACAGGCGGCTTGCACCACCCGCACGCCCTCAATCGTTGCGACCTTGTCAAGCTCGTGTGCGAGGCGACTCTTGCCGATGCCCGGTGGTCCGTGCAGCAGCACCGCACCGCCGTCGTGCCAGCGCGCGCGACGCATCGCCAGGGTCAGATCGGCGAGCTCGTCCGCACGACCGACGAAGTGTCGCTCGGTTGGTGCGAAGGACAGTCGCCCGCGCGAGGACGGTTCGGCGATACGCTTGCGTAACATTGACGCCGGCAGACGGATGTCACCAGCCAGCGGTCCCAACTCGGCCAGATAGCGGTCGAGGATTGCCAGCGCTTCCTTCTTCGATCCCGACAACGCCGTGCACTCGGCAACCGTCAGTGTGGCTTCTTCGTTCAATGGATCGAACTGCAACAGCCACCGCGCCAGCGCGTCCGCACCGCCCCAATCGGCCCGGTCGCGACGACCGCGCATTTGCGCGATGAGAACGCGACGCACGTCGGCGTGAACAGCCTCCCGCTGCACGTCGATCCACTCCTGAAATTCCGGCCAAGGCACCGCGAATCCGGGCAGGAACGGCCCGAAGGGTTCGTGACCCAGCGTGACGTCGCGTTCGAAGGTCTCCGCCGAACGCTCGAGAGAGAACGAGCGCACCACCTGTGATTCGTCGAGCACGACCACGTCGCCGTGCAGAGACACACGCACGCCATAACTACGCAGCTTGTAGAGCGACTGCCGAAGATTGGCCCGCTGACGGACCTCTTCCTGGTCGGGCCAGAGCGATCGCCGCAGCACACTCCGACTGAGCATCATGCCCGGGGCGCCACTGAGTCGAACCAGTACCGAAAACAGCGTGCCCGCTGCCGCACTCAGCCGCACGTCCCCAACCATCACGACCGCCGCACCAAGCGTCTGCAATCGGATCAGTGGACGGGCGTCCGCGTCGAAGGCGGGCAGCGCGCCGCGATTAGTGCGACGCGCCAACTGCGAGTGCAGCTGCGGACGGGGACGGGCCACGGAGATCCCTCGAAGCGGGTGGGGGATCGGCAATGTGCGACACCGCGTCAGCGCAGTGTCATTCCCAACGCCCCTCGACACTCAACAACTGGAAAACCACTGACCCAACCGACAGGTCAGCGCGGCAGCGTGATCAAATCTTCAACGGGAATACCATCCGCCTCCGCCTGGAAATTCACCACCAGTCGGTGACGCAGCACCGCGTGCGCCACCTGACGCACATCGTCCAAGTCGGGCATCGAGCGACCGTCCATGGCGGCCCGTGCCTTGGCCCCCAACACCAAATACTGCGAGGCGCGTGGGCCTGCGCCCCAACTCACGTATTTCTTGATCATTGCGGTCGCCTCCGGCTGATCGGGGCGCGTACTCCGTGCCAGACGCACCGCATACTCCACCAGGCTGGGCGGCGCCGGCAGACGACGCACCAGCCGCTGCATCGAAAGCAACTCTTCGGCGCCCAGCACCGGCTTCACAACCCCCTCGGTGGAGCCGGTCGTGGTCATCACGATCTGTTCCTCTTCCTCGCGCGACGGATATCCCATGCGCAGCTCAAACATGAAGCGGTCCAGCTGCGCTTCCGGCAGCGAATACGTGCCTTCCTGGTCGATGGGGTTTTGCGTAGCCAGTACAAAGAACGGATTCGGCAAATCGTACGTGCGACCGGCCACCGTCACCGTACGCTCCTGCATCGCTTGCAACAGCGCGGCCTGTGTTTTCGGCGGCGCGCGATTGATCTCGTCGGCAAGTACCATGTTGCCAAACACCGGTCCCGGTGCGAATCGAAACGTGCGCTTGCCTGTACCCGGCTCTTCTTCCATGAGTTCGGTGCCGGTGATATCACTGGGCATGAGATCCGGCGTGAACTGCACGCGCGTATTCGTCAGATCGAGTGCCCGCGCCACCGTCTGCACCAGCAACGTCTTGGCCAATCCTGGAACACCAATCAGCACCACGTGGCCACCCGCCAGCAACGCCGCCACCAGATCATCCACCACGTGAATCTGTCCGACGATGCGCTTGGCGATCTGCGCCTTGAGTTCGTGGCGCGCGTTGGCGAGTCGTTCGAGCAGCGCGAGGTCGTTCGTGTCGGACGGTGCGTTCACGAGAGCGAAGGGCGGGGGAGACGAGGGCCGCGCGTGTGCGGCAGCGAACCGGTGACAAACAGTTACGGACGTCCAGGGACGTCCGTTGTCGAACACCAGCAACGCATCGGGGGAAACTATCGCACG
Source organism: Gemmatimonadaceae bacterium (assembly GCA_031370885.1). Classification (GTDB taxonomy): domain Bacteria; phylum Gemmatimonadota; class Gemmatimonadetes; order Gemmatimonadales; family Gemmatimonadaceae; genus Gemmatimonas. The sequence goes on along the minus strand of JANMRE010000519.1, from coordinate 1,294 downwards.
GACCGCAGGACGCAGCAGGGCGGAACGTGCGGCATGTCGCGCCTACTGGAGCGCGAAGCCCACCCGTTGACGGACCGGATAGTTCTCGCTGTGCAGTTGCGCCACGAGCGTATACTGTCCCTTCGCCGACGGCCGCCAGCGTTCCGTGTAGACGATGGCATCGTGCGCGTCGAGCAGGCGATTCTGCATGCCCTGCGTAAACATGCGGCCCGCACTCCAGCGCCACACTTCGCGTCCCGTTTCATCGAGCACAATGAAATCGTGCGTCCGCCCATTCGGGAAATCCAATTCAACAGGCTTGCGCGAATCGTTCGACACTTCTATTGCAAACCGCACTTCTCCGTGCACCGTGTCCACCATCACATGCGATGTCACACCCTGTTCACCTCGGGATCGCGGACTCGCACTGGCACTCGGGTTCGGCGTGCGCGGGCCGCACGCGAAAACCAAGGCGGCAGCAACCAGCAAGGGAACGATGATGCGCGGGAGCATCAGTTCGTGGTGTTGTTGGTAAAGTGATAGAGTGTGGAAACCGCACGAGAAGCGCCTGCATGGACTTGGACGACGGACAGTCACATTTCTCTGCAGCGCAACGTTATCAACCACCGACGAGTCTGTCAAGCGCCATTTAGCGACCTAAGTGAAGGCAGCGCCTCAGGTTCTCAAAAAATGGAATGCTACCGGTGTATGTTCGGTTTTATGGCGTTTCTTTGCTTGCGAAAAATTTCACAAGCGCCTAACTTCACCGCCGAATAACCGGGGAATCATAGGGCTTTCTACCACCGTCGAAAACCGCACAAGCGCCCTCCTAAAGATGACCGACACGCAGGCAATCAATTCCAGCGCCGCCGGTCCTGCCTTTCGACGGCCAGCCCGATGACCGTGACGGCGGTGCCGCGCGGCGTCGCGCGTTCCGTCCTGCTGTTTACCATTGCCCAGTCGGTGCTCATCGCCCTCATGGCGTTCGTGCTGATGCGGTTCGCGTGGGTTGACACGGCTTCGGCACGGGCGATTCAGGTGAGTGCCTGGTTGGCGATCGGCGTGCAGATTGTCAGCTTCGCGATTGCCCGGTTCATGGCGCGTGAACAGGTCTTGGCAGGATGGGGACTGGGGATGCTACTGCGGTTCGCAGTCGTGCTGTTCTGGGCCTTTGTGGGCATCAGGGCGCTCGACCTGACCGTCACGCCGGCGTTGATGTCGTTGGCGTTATTCTTTTTCGTCTCGACGTTGATCGAGCCGATTTTTCTGAACATCTGAATCAGGATGCAGGGGATGCGCTGTTCGCTTCACAGAC
>JANMRE010000515.1:0-1593 GCA_031370885.1 Gemmatimonadaceae bacterium | reverse complement strand
GCCCCGCACACGCACGGTCAGAACGTAATCTTGCCCTGAATCATGAAGCCGATAACGATGCCGAACAGCGCCGCCCCTTCAACGAGTGCGGCAAAGATCAGGGCAGCGGTTTGGATCTTGTTGGCGATTTCCGGTTGACGCGCCATCCCTTCGACGGCGGAGCCACCGATGCGTCCCACGCCGATACCGGCACCGATCACACCGAGACCAGCGGCCAGACCGGCGCCGATCAAACCAAACCCGCGCGCATTGGACTCCGCGGCGGCTTGCAACAAACCCATCACTTCGATCATGAGAAACTCCGAACGTAAGCGTTGATTGCGATCGCTCCATGCGACAGCGAGGAGTCGCTGCGCTGCCCGTCGGCGAGCCGAAGCTCAACGGGCATCACCGGTCGCTCGACCGGCTACGAACACCATCCCCGGGAGCGCGGGGGGTAAGCACGTACGTTGGACCGTGTTGGTTTCGTTAGTGGTGTGCTTCGCGCATCTGGCCAATGAACACGCAGGCCAGCAACGTGAAAATGAAGGCCTGCAGAAACGACACCAGCAACTCGAGCACACTGATCGCCGTGGCCATCAATACGGGCACCCCGGCGATGTAGTAGCTCTGGAACGCGAAAATGAGTCCGATGATGGCCAGGAGTACGATATGACCGGCCGTCATGTTGGCAAATAACCGAATGGCCAGCGCGAATGGTTTGGAGATTTTGCCAACCGTCTCGACTGCCGACATCAGGAAAAACATCAGCACGCGCATCACAATGGGCAGATCCTTGTTCCAGTAGAAGATCGTGCGCAGGTACCCCCACCCGTTGGCGCGAATGCCTGCCAATTCCACTACCACGCCGGTGATAATGGCCAGTGTCGCCGTGACGGAAATATTCGAGGTTGCCGTGGCGCCATAAGGAATGAGCCCGAGCAGGTTGCAGCACAGAATGAAGAAGAAGAGCGTGAGCGCGAATGGCACGAATTTCTGACCATGATGCCCGACGTTGGGCAGCACCACTTCGTTGCGCAGATAGAGTGCCATCGCTTCGATGCCGCCGGCAAAACCGCGTGTGTGGCCCGACTCGTTGTGTTGACGTTTGCTGTACGTGGCGGCGCCGACGAGCAGCACCGCCGCCAGCGTCGCTCCGAGCAGCATGAACACCACGTGCTTGGTTGGCGACAGGTCCACTTCGACGCCGGCGATATGCAGCGGCGCAAACCGCGGCAACGGAATCTCCCTGGCCAGGTGGCTGTTCGGCCACGGCAGTTCCAGGTGATGACTGTCCGTGATGTGCGGCGTGATGAAATCGCTCGACTCCTGCGTCGCCGCCGTGTGCGACGCTTCGACCGTCTGAGCCTCAGGGAGCGGCGTTGCCGTGACCGTCGCCGACTCGACGGGTGCCGCTGTCTGGGCGCGAAGCTCCGCCGGCGTACACACCAGCACGATCGCGGCCGTCAAAGCGGTCGCGAACCCCATCAGTCTGTGAAGCGAACAGCGCATCCCCTGCATCCTGATTCAGATGTTCAGAAAAATCGGCTCGATCAACGTCGAGACGAAAAAGAATAACGCCAACGACATCAACGCCGGCGTGACGGTCAGGTC
>JANMRE010000044.1:0-7354 GCA_031370885.1 Gemmatimonadaceae bacterium | reverse complement strand
ACGGTGAAATGCACGTCCACTCGCAGCGCGGCGATCGCGTGCAGCGTCTCCAGAATGCCGCGCCATTCCGAGCGCGCCGACCGAAGAAACTTCTGCCGGGCCGGTGTGTTGTAAAACAGACTCGTCACCGTGACGGTGGTGCCGCGACGTCGCGCGGCGTCGCGCGTTTCAATCAATGCACCGCCAGCCGCGCGCACCAACGTGCCACCGCCATCTTCCGTGGACGTTTCAATCTCGATCTCGGAAACAGATGCAATCGCCGGCAGCGCCTCACCCCGAAACCCGAACGAACGCACTCCCACGAGTTGGCCGGACGATGTGATCTTGGAGGTCGCGTGTCGCGAGAGTGACAGCACCGCGTCCTCGCGATCCATACCGGTGCCATCGTCGGCAATCCGCATCAGCGCGCGTCCACCGTCCTCGATCGTCACGGACACGGTGGTGGCACCGGCGTCGAGCGCGTTCTCAACCAGTTCCTTCACGACCGACGCCGGTCGCTCAACGACCTCACCGGCCGCGATCTGATCGGCGACGGCACTGGGCAGGATGGCGATACGCGGCATGGCCAAGCCTAGCGCGCGGGAAGGTCGCGCGGCAACCGCACTGGCGTTGGGTCCGACGTCGGCACGTTGGTCTCCGCCTGCAACATCACCAGTCGCGTGACCGGCAGCCATCCACGACGACCATCCGCATGCACGATATGCTGCCACGTGTCGCGGGACTCGATGAGGCGAACCACATCGCCGGTGGCGACGCCACCCATCGCATCGGCATCGGTCCCCGGCGCAATGCGCATGGTCTCCGGTCGCAGCACCACGGCCAGCGCGGCTGCATCAAGGGCACGCATGCCCCACCACGCCGCGCCCGCACACCCGAGGGAGAGCACAACCGCCGCCTGTGCGGTGCCGCGCATCCCTCGTGATGATCGTGATGGGACAGTCGGCATCGCGCGATACTGTTGCCATGCCCGCCACGCCAGCAGGCTCCATCCCGCGAACCACAGCACGAGCGATACGCGGACGAGCCAGTGGACGGGCATCATCGGCACGTCAGCGATACCGCCGCGTGCGCCGGCGGGCAGCAGGCTCACGCGTTCCTGCAAATCGGCCGCCAATGGTTCAAGTCGCGCCGCGCGTTGCCACGCGATCACAGCGTGCACGGTGTCTCCCGCCGCCCAGGCCGCCGTTCCCCAGTTGGTGAGCAGATCGGGATTGTGAGGTTGCCGCGCAGCCAGTGCGCGAAAGCGTTCCGCTGCTTCGGTAAACGCCCGACGTGCGTAGGCGTCGCGCGCGAGCGCCTGCCTGTCCATCACGTTTCCCGCGGATTCGACGGCCGGCGCGCGCGCCGACGACGAGGATGGCGTTTGGCCCAGCGTTGGTCGCGGCATCACGACCCCAGTCGCAAGCGACATCCCGAACAGCAGCCACACGGCAACCGGTGTCGACACCGCAAGCTGACGACCGTGTGGAAGCGCTTCGGTTTCGACTCGCCGCAACAACTCCGCTACACGACGCGCCGCATTCACGTCTTCCGCGTTGGCGTTCGACGTGGACGCGCCCGCGTCACCGTTCTGGGTCCGGGTTGATGCGAATCCAAGCTCGTCGAGTTGCTCAAGCAGATGCAGCACGTCCCGTGTGGTTTCCCGCGTGACCCCCGCCCGACGCAGCACGCGGGCCACATGCCGCCGCGAGACGAGCGCCTGCGGGTTTTGCGCAAAGCGGGTCGCGAGTGCGGCGAGCAGCGTTCGACGCGTTGTCCGTGCCGCACCACGGGCTCCCTGTTCACTCTCACGCAGAGGTGCGGTGATTGGCACGACCGCGTTCCGGCCGCTTTTGGAACGCCGCCGCCGCGCCTGCACGACGAGCGACCACCACAGCGACGGAATGGGCACCAGCATCGCGCATACCAACCAGAGCAGCCAGGCGGCTGGCGGTCGACCACTTCCCGACCATGTCACCACTGTTCGCGAGCTATCGGTGATCACGCGCAATGGCATCAGCGCAGCAAACTCACCATCATCGGCGACGGCCAGCGTACCGGTGAGAACGGACAACTCCACCGCCGCCGATTCGGCGACCTCGTAGCGTTCGGCGTATGGATCGAAATACGCATAGCGGAGCGGCGGAATGCGCACTCGACCGTCGCGCGCCGGCGTGAGAATCCAATCGAACTCTTTTGTTCCGCGCACGAGCGATCCACTGCTGTCCACGAAAATGCGCTCAGACCCCGGGACGACCGAGGCCCAATCGAGTTCGATGGTTGGCCGAGGGAGGAGCTTGACGTTGCCCGTGCCCTGCACGCGGAGCGTGACGACCAGTGGATCGCCAACACGCACCGACGTGGTATCGATCCGAACCGATGCCTTCAGTACGCCGACTGCCCCGTTGAAGTCGTCGGGTCGACCCTCGATCGGCAGCGCCTTGACAATGAAGGCCGCACTCTCGGCGCGCACGACGAAGCGCTCTTCACGGCTGAAGTAGCTGGATGATTGCGGGAGCGCGTAGGTCAGTTGCGGCGCGGGAACGACCTGCGACCCGGAGGCCACGGGAAAGAGTGCCCGTTGAAACACGTGCGCCTCGAACACACCGCCGGAGTAATTTCGTGCCTCAACGCGCGTGGGCTTTCCCAACTCATAGGCGAGCAACCCCTGCAGCTCCGGCGGCAGGAATTCCGGATTGCGCCGCAATCGGGAGCGCGCGTCAGCACTGAGCATCACCGCCACCTGGTACGTGGTCTGTTGTCCCACGTACACGGTTTCCGGAAGCACGATGGCATGAAAATCGATCGGCCGCCGCGGGTTCACGTTGATGCGATCCAGAATGGCCGTCGCGCTGGCCTGGGCGCCGGCGGTGCTGGACACGACGGCCATCCAGATGGGCACCCACCGCACACACCTCACCAGTCTTTGCCGTTGGGCGGCACCCGCCCCTTCTGTTGCTTGCGTCCCTGCACGTCGCGTTCTTCGCGCGCCGCACTGTTCAGCAACGCCTCGGCCTGTCGCTGATCGAGCGCACCCTGCGGGGGCGATTCCTGGCTTGGCGCATCGGTGCCACCGCCGCCGCCACCCCCACCGCCACCGCCATTGGGCGGAGGCGAGCGGAGCGCGAGTTCGTAGTTCCATTTGGCATCGCCATCAGCGGCGCGATCCTGCAGGAGCGCGCGATACGCTTCGCGCGCAGCACCAAGCGCGCGCTCTGCCTCCGGGTTGTCCGCAATCCGACCGAGAAGCAACTGGGCGAGTCCGGCATTGTATCGTGCCCGCATGCGCAATTCACCATCGGTGCTGCGACGAACGGCTTCGAGCAACATTACCGCTTCAGCAAGGGAGTCCGCAGCCAAGAGTGCCGTGCCAAGATTGTATCGTGTCACGGCTGACGTATCGCCGCGGTCGGCCATGCTTCGATATGCCGCGACGGCGGCTCTGACATTGCCGTCGGCGAACAGCATGGCTGGATCGGGTGGGCGTGCGCATGCCGTTGCCGTCACCGTGATAAGCAGCAGCAACAGTCCAAGCACCGGAGAACCATCCGCGGTCGTGCCACCGGGCGGTGCATCGCGAACGACGCGCCGCGACATGGTGACCGTATCGTAGAGCAGCAGCAGCAGCGCCGGTATCAGCGCCCAGAGAAAACGGGGCACATGATCTTCGCGCGAATCGACGGTGCGACGCGCGGTACGCAGCGACCGAAGGGCCGCTCGTACACGGGTGGCCTTGTCGGAGGCGTCGGCACCGATGAACGTACCATTGGCCGCTTCTGCGGTGCGTCGCAGCAGTTCGGGATTGTATTTGGTGATCACGATCTTGCCCTCGGCATCGCGCTTCTCGCGAACGACACTTCCGTCGCGAATGGGAATGGTGCTGCCACGCTCCGTGCCGAAACCCACGGTGACGAGACTGATCCCTTGGGATCCTGCCTCCCGCGCGGCCGCTTCGACATCTTCGGCGGGCTCGAACACTTCGCCGTCCGTCATGATGACCAGCGCACGATCGGCACTGCCATCGCTGGCGAGCAGCAACTCTGCCCCCTGTCGTATGGCCTTCGCGATGGAGCTTCCCGCCTGCCCCACCACGCTGGGATCGAGGTTGTCGAGGAACAGTTCGATCGCTCCGTCATCGGTGGTGAGCGGCGTCAGGATATAGCTGCGTCCGGCGAACACCATGAGCGCCACACGATCGGCCCGCGACATGGCGCGCAGTCGCCGCACCTCTTGCTTCATGCGCTCGAGGCGCGACGGGCGTTCGTCGGTGGCCATCATCGACAGCGACGCATCGAGTGCGATAGCCATGTCGATGCCTCGCGCAGTGGCCGGGCCGCGGGCCAGGCCCCACCGGGGACCGGCCAACGCAATACCCGCGAGAACCGCGACGCTCACCAACCGGGCGGTGCGCGCGCCGGGACTGGTTCCCGTCAGTCGCAACAACCGGAGAAGCGCTGCAGGATCGGCAAATCGCCCCAGTCGTTCGCGTCGCTGACGCGCCCGCAGCCAGCGCAAGGCCCACACCGCCAACGGCAGCAGGAGCGCCGCCAACAACAGCCATGGCAGATCGAAGAACAATCGCGGCAGCGCGCTCATGGCAGCACCCCACGTTTCGCCAGAATACACAACTCGGTCAATAGTGCCAGCATGCCAACAACCAACGGCCAGCGATACTGTTCGGTATAGCGCACGAATGCGCGCTGCTCCACGATCGAACGCTCGAGCACGTCGATCTGTTTGTAAATGTTCTCCAATGCCTCCGCGTCTCTGGCGCGGAAATATCGCCCGCCGGTCGTCGACGCGATGTCAGTGAGCAGGGCCTCGTCGATTTTCACGGGTCGATTTTCGTAGCGCAGTCCGAACAGACTCCGGCTGACGGGCACCGACGCCATGCCCTCGCTGCCGACGCCGATGGTGTAGATGCGAATTCCAAACGCGGCGGCGGCTTGCGCGGCCGTTCGAGGATCGATGGCACCGCGATTGTTTTCGCCATCGGTGAGCACCACCATCACCCGCGATCGTCCGGGCGCGGTGCGCAGCCGATTCGCCGCCGTGGCAATCGCCGTACCGATGGCAGTGCCGTCTTCCAACTGACCCACCTGCAGATTGTCAATGGCGGCCAGCAAGACGGGATAGTCGGTGGTAAGCGGCACCTGCGTTAACGCTTCACCGGAGAACGCCACCAGTCCCACGCGATCCGACTTTCGCCCCAGCACGAATCGCTTGACCTTTTCCTTGGCCACTTCGATGCGATTTTGTGGTTGAAAGTCTTCGGCCAGCATTGAGCTGGAGATATCAACCGCCAACGCGATATCGATGCCTTCGCTCGACACACGGGTCGTGCGTGCGCCGGAACGCGGTTGCGCCACGGCCACGATAAAGCCGGCCACGGCGAGCATTCGCAGCCCGGGAAGCCATCGCATAAACGCCAGGCGCGGACGAGGTCCACGCGCCAGCACGAAGGTGAGTGGAAACGGAATGGCATCCTGCTCGCGATCGCGTCGCCGCTGCCACCACGACCACACCGGCAGCACGACGAGCAGCAGCAGCACGAGCGGGTGTGCGAAGTTGATACCCAGAACAGATACGCCGTTCAGCTGCCACGCCGCCCAGTCGATTTGCCGCAGTCGCTCCAGCAGGCTGTTCATGTGACGCCGCTCTTCGCGCGACGCGACCGACGTCGCGCCTCATCCTCGGCGGTCCGTTTGGCCACACGATCGTTGTCGCGCGCGACGCGTTCCGATGCCAGCTTCACCGCCTCCTCGTGTTTTCGACGCGCCTGGTCGGCCTGTTCGACACTCTTCACGACCGCGAGCGCTTCGTCCTGCAACTCACGAGCGCGAATACCGGAGACCGGGCGATGGGCGAACTTGATTGCATCGACATCGGCGAGCAGCGACGCGAGGCGGTCGGTTGGTACGCGCGAGTCGGCGCCAATCGATGCCAACAGCTCGCTACTGGTTTCCGAGAGTGGGGCGGTTGGCAAGCGCGCCGAGAGATAGGTGCGAAGAATCTCGACGCCGAGCGCGACCGCCCGACCACGTTCGCCCAGATCCGCCAACGCCAAACGCTGCAAGCGCTCGAAATCGTGAATCGCGCGCGCGAACACGTCAACCGGCACCGCAACCTGCTTCACCACGCGACGTCGACGCCGGCGCCATAGCCACCACAGCACGGCCAGCGCGGCGACAACGGCCGCTGCGGGCCACCACGCCTCCCACCATGGCACGACGCGCGGAAACAGACCGCGCAGCGGCTTGGGAACACGCAGCGAGGTGTCGGCCGGCAACACCGTCATCACGACGATATGTGCCTCGCGCAGCGGCACGGCTCGGATGCCGTTTGATGTGCGCACCGTGGCATTGGGCACGCCAAGTGGCAACGTGCCTACATTCCACGCGGCCAGTGCATACTCGGCCGTTTCACGCCGCGTGGCACCTTGCGCTTCACTCGTGACGCGAGTGGGTGCGCGCATCGCCACCACGGCGGCCGTATCCCTGATTGTCGCCCATTGCACCGTGGCGTCGGTGGGCACTTCGATGGTCACCACCAGTGTGAAGGGATCGCCCACGGCGACGGTATCCGGACGCACGAGCAAGCCGGCGCGGATCGTTGGCACGGCGGCACTGTCTGCCGTCGCCACGGCGGCGCGCGGAACGACGCGACGCGCGCGCCCAGTCTGCGCCTGTGCGGACGTTGCCGAAACGACCACGAGCAGCACGCAGATGGCGCACCACGCGATTCGCGCCGCGACGTCACGCTCAGCGATACGCGGCATCATCGTGGGCGCGCCGGTGGGCGTGCGTAGGTGGCGCGCCCGGAGGGCCGAGTGGCCAGCACCTCGGGCGCGGGTACCGAACGCGGCGTGGCGTGCGGACGCACGGCAACTTCGGCGCTGGCGGCGACTCCCAATGAACCGCGCGGACCCGTTCGCACCGCACCATGCGGACGGCGGGCGCGCGCCCGGAAGAAGGAGAGCAGTGCATCCACGTATCCGTGTTCCGTGTGCACGACAATTTCATCAAGTCCCAACCGACCGAACAGTTTGCGTCGCGCGTCGTCGGCCTGCGCGACCTGTCTCGCGAAGGCGGCGCGCACCGTCGGATGAGACGTGTCCACGTCGATGCGTTGACCGGTTTCCGGATCTTCGAGACGCGCCGGCCCGATGTTTGGCAGGATGCGCTCTGCGGGGTCTTCGAGCGTGACCGCCACGACATCGTGCCGCTGGGCGAGACGGGCCAGCGGTTTCTCCAGCGACTCCGTGAGAAAATCGGAGCAGAGAAAGATCACCGATCGATGAGGCAGCAAACGCATGAGCCGATCGACGGCCGCTGTCACCGAGGTGCCTCGTGAGCGAGGCACAACGCTGAGCAGA